>JBJHBG010000072.1:0-25800 GCA_050485385.1 Geminicoccaceae bacterium
GGCCCGGCTTCCAGCCGCAGCCACCCGCCGCCGCGCAGCCGACGCCAAGGCCTGGCTTCCAACCGCAGCCGCCGGCGGCCGCACAACCCGCCGAACCGCGACGGCAGCCCGACAGCGCACGCCCGGCTGAACGCGAGCGGCCTGACCGTCGGCCGACCGATCGTGCGCAGCCGACGCCGCCTCCTACAGCGCCGCAGCCACCCGCCGCCGCGCAGCCGGCAACGCCCGGCCCAACGCCTACTCCGCAGACCAGGACCGCCGAACCGCCGGCTCCTGCGATTACGCCTTCGACCGCGCCGCAGGCGGCAACGCCGGAGCAGCGGCGAGCGCGACGCATCGACGACATCCGCGGCAGCCGCCAGCAGGTGCAGGAAGGCAACCGCACCATCATCCGCGAGCCAGGCCGCACCATCGTGCGCGAGGGCAATCAGGTCATCATCCGCCAGAACGAGACCGACCGGTTCCGCGTCCACGCGCGCGACGTAGCGGTGCAGACCCGCGGCCGCGAAACCGTCACGACCGTGGTCCGGCCCGACGGAACTCGCATCGTCACGGTGGTCGACGACAGCGGCCGGCTGCTCCGTCGCAGCCGTGTTGCCGGTGGGCGCGAGATCGTGATCATCGACAGCCGGCGCTCGCCCGGTTTCGGCCCGACGAACTGAAACCCGGCGCCGAGGTCGAGAGCGAACGCGATCTCGTCGCCGCAGCCGGCCGGATCGGCACGACCATCTTCCATCCGGTCGGCACCTGCCGCATGGGACCCGATGCCGATGCCGTGGTCGACCCCCGCCTGCGGCTGCGCGGCCTCGGTGGGCTGCGCATCGCCGATGCCTCGATCATGCCGGCGATCACCTCCGGCAACACCAACGCGCCGGTTCTGATGATCGCCGAGAAGGCGGCCGCCATGATCGCGGAGGATCGACGATCGGGCGCCCGCCGCGCCGCGTGACCAGCGCAGGTCCGGTCCCACCGAAAATTTTTGCTGCATCGCAACATTCATGTTGCAGCGCAGCATGTTCTGAGGTACAAGGCCGTCATCCAATCAGAGAGGACGAGCCATGAAGACTCCGACGTTCCCGCAGTTCCCCGCCGCCAAGATCGACTTCGACGCCCTGTTCGCCCTGCAGAAGGCCAATGTCGAGACGGTGCTCCAGGCCCAGCAGGTGCTGATCGACGCCATGCAGGCGGCGACCAAGGCGCAGTACGGCTGGATGCAGGAGACGTTCGAGAGCGCGCAGGCGGTCCTCACCGGCAAGTTCGACACCGACAAGAAGCCCGAGGCCTACCTCGCGGACGTCAAGGCCGCCGCCGAGAAGGTGATGACCGTCGCCCAGACCCAGGTCGACCTCGGCATGAAGGCCCAGGCCGAGGCCATGGACCTCCTCGCCAAGCGCGCCGCTGCCAACGTCGACGAGGCCCAGAAGTTCGCCGCCTGAGGCAACTTCCACTCGTCGCCAAAGACCCGCCGCGCGCCCCTCCCCGATTTGGCGCGGCGGTTCGTCGAGCCGAGCCCCCGGCCCCTCCCTCCGGGGGCTCGTGCTTTTTGGGCCACGCCGGCCTCGCGCCTCGCCAGTGTCGTGCCGACATGCTACGGCCCCGCCGTAAGATCGGTCGTTTGTGGACAGCGACGCGGAGAAGCCGATGAGCCTCGCCGACCGGACACCGCCCTCGCCCCTGCAACTGTGGCACGAGGCCTTCGCCTACGGCATCGACAGCTGGCAGCGGTCGATCCTGTTCTGGGACATCCTGCGCCAGCGCGGCAACGTCTTCGACGAGCACGCGAGGAGCGGCAAACCGCCCGTGCTGAGCTTCGACTACGAGGTCGTGGTCGACGGCGCCACCCTGCCCCGCCCCTGCAACTACCTCCTACTGCGGATCCTACCGCCCGATGGCGTGACGGTCGATCCGACCATGCGGCCGATCGTCGTCATCGACCCGCGCGCCGGGCATGGCCCCGGCATCGGCGGCATGAAGGAGGCAAGCCAGGTCGGCGTGGCGCTGAATGCGGGCCATCCCGTCTATTTCGTGTCCTTCCGCCCGCAGCCGGAGCCGGGCCAGACGCTCGAGGACGTCGCCGCCGCCGAGATCCACTTCTTCCGGACGGTGGTCGACCTGCATCCCGACTGCGACTTCAAGCCGGCGCTGGTCGGCAACTGCCAGGGCGGCTGGGCGCTGATGATCGCCGCGGCGGCAGCACCCGAGCATCCCGGAGTGATCTCGATCTCGGGCGCACCGCTGTCCTACTGGGCCGGCCGCCGCGGCGAGAACCCGATGCGCTACACGGGCGGGCTCGTCGGCGGCGCTTGGCCAGCGACGCTCATGGGCGACCTCGGCAACGGCAAGTTCGACGGGGCTTGGCTGGTCACCAACTTCGAGCAGCTCAATCCGGCCAACACCTATTGGAAGAAGCTCTACGACGTCTACGACCGGGCCGACACCGAAGGCCCCCGCTTCTTGGCCTTCGAGCGGTGGTGGGGCGGCCACTTCCTCCTCAACACCGAGGAAATCCGCGCCATCGTCGGCGAGTTGTTCGTCGGCAACAAGCTGACCGCGGGCAGGATCGTCACGCACGCCGGCAAGCCGATCGATCTCCGGCGGATCAAGGCCCCCATCGTCGTGCTCTGCTCGCACGGCGACAACATCACGCCGCCGCAGCAGGCGCTCAACTGGATCCTCGACCTCTACGAGAACGTGGACGAGCTGAAGGCCGCCGAGCAAACCATCGTCTACACCGTGCATCCGACCGTCGGCCATCTCGGCATCTTCGTGTCCGCGAGGGTGGCGCTCAAGGAGCACGCCGAGTTCGTCAGCTCCCTCGACCAGCTCGAGGCGCTGCCGCCCGGCCTCTACGAGATGGTGATCGACGAGGCGGCGACGACCGAGGCGGGGCACGACACCTACGTCGTCCACTTCGAGCCGCGCAACCTCGACGCGATCCGAGCCCTCGACGACGGCCGCGAGGACGAGTTGCCGATGGCCCATGTCGCGCGTCTCTCCGAGGTCGGCGAGAGCCTCTACGAGCAGGCCGTTCGCCCCTGGGTGCGGGCGATGGTCAACGAGACCACGGCGACGGTCATGCGCGAGGCCCATCCGGATCGGCTGCAACGGCGCCTCGTCTCCGACGCCAACCCGGCCGTGGCGCCGCTGGCGGCAATGGCGGAGTTGGTGCGCGCCAATCGCCGGCCGACCGACCCGGACAACTCCTTCCGCAAGGCCGAGCACGAAGCGAGCAAGGCCATCGTCGATGCCCTCGACCGCTACCGCGAGGTGCGCGACCGGATGCAGGAGCAGGCGTTCTACGCCATCTGGACGCACCCGCTGACCGTGGCGCTTGCCGGCCACCTCGCCCCTTATGCCGACGTGAACAAGCCCAAGGCGTCGGGCCGGTACGACTTCGAGCAGACGATCGCCCTCAAGTTGGAGGCGATCCGGGCGCGTTGCTGCGAAGGCGGCTTCGAGCACGGGCTGATCCGGCTGCTGGTTGCCGGCGTCACCCGCATGCCCGGGATCGACCCCCGGGCGATGCGTGCCGCCCGTGCCGTCTGGAAGCGCGAGAACCTGTTCGACGGCCGCAGCCGGGCCGACGTCCTGCGGATCGTGAAGGAGGAAGCGTTCCTCGTGCAGTTCGACCCGGATTACGCGATAGCGACGCTGCCCGAGCTGTTGCGCACCCGCGCCGAGCGGGAACGCGCCGTCCGCATCGTCCGCGAGGTGATGAGCTGGCGGCCGAACCTCGTGCCCGACCTGGAGGCCAAGCTCGCCGAGGTCGAGCGGATGCTCGGACTGGATCGGCCCCCGGGACCGACGTCGATCGAGCGGGCCGGCTGAATGGGTCCGCTCAATCCTTGACGAGCCCCATGTGCGCCGCGTCGCCCCATAGGGCGCGAACCCGGCGGTCGCGGCCGCAGCCGAAGCGGTAGAACTGATAGCGGGCCGGGTTCTTCAGGTAGTAGTCCTGATGGTAGTCCTCGGCCGGCCAGAAGGCCGGCGCATCGACGATGCGCGTGACGATGTCGTCGCCCAAGGCCGCCTCCGCCTCGGCCTTGCTCGCCTCGGCGATGGCCCGTTCGGCGTCGGAACCGACGAACACGGCGGTCCGATAGGCGTTGCCGCGGTCGCAGAACTGGCCGCCGTCGTCGGTGACGTCGACCGTCCGCCAGAAGATGTCGACGATGGTCCGATAGTCGACCACCGCGGGGTCGAACCGCACCAGCACCGCCTGGAGGTCGCCGTTCGGCTTGTGGCTCTGGTAGGTCGGGTTCGGGTGTCGGCCGCCGATATAGCCGGAGGTCGTCTCCAGGACACCCGGCACGGCGTCGAAATCCGCCTCCACGCACCAAAAGCAACCGCCCGCCAGGATTGCCTCGCTCGGCTCGTCGGCCGCGACCGGCAGCGCCAGCAGCAACGTCGCCAAGGTCCAACGCAACACGGTCATCCCCTACCCTCCCTGGTCGCACGCGCATCCCCTGCCTAAAGTGGCAGCGTTCACCGCGGAGACAACGGATGGCATTCGACCGCACCCAGTTGGGAACGCTGCGCGAGTTGGAGCGCAAGGTGCTCTGGCTCGCGTCGTGGACGGTCCACCACGCCAACCATGTGCGCCCCTCGCGCGACGGCATCAAGGTCGGCGGCCACCAGTCGTCGTCGGCGTCGCTCGCCACCCTCATGTCGGCGCTCTACTTCGCCGTCCTCAGGCCGGAGGACCGCGTCGCGGTGAAGCCGCACGCCTCGCCCGTGTTCCACGCCATCCAGTACCTCCTGGGCAAGCAGAGCCTCGACCAGCTCCAGCGGTTTCGCGCCTTCGGCGGGGCGCAGTCCTATCCGTCACGCACCAAGGACGAGGACGACGTCGATTTCTCCACCGGCTCCGTCGGCCTCGGCGTCGGCGTCACCCTGTTCGCGTCGCTGGTGCAGGACTATCTGCGCGCCCACCGGCTGATCGCCGAGGACGGACCGCCCGGGCGGATGGTGGCCATCCTCGGCGACGCCGAACTCGACGAGGGCAACATCTACGAAGCCCTCCTGGAGGGCTGGAAGCAGGACGTCCGCAATCTCTGGTGGATCGTCGACTACAATCGGCAGTCGCTCGACGGCGTGGTCAACGACGAGCTGTTCAAGCGCATCGAGACCTTCTTCGCCAATGTCGGTTGGCGTGTCGTCAACATCAAATACGGCGAGAAGATGCAGCGCGCCTTCCACGGCCCCGCCGGGGAGGCGCTGAAACGCTGGATCGACGACTGTCCCAACCAGCGCTACTCGGCGCTGACCTTCAAGGGCGGTGCCGCTTGGCGCGAGCGCCTGGCCCAGGACCTGAAGGGCACGGCAGGCCTCGCCGAGCTGCTCGACGGCCACGACGACGCGGCCCTCCAGGCGCTGATGACCAATCTCGGCGGGCACGACCTCGAGACGGTGCTGAACGCCTTCGAGGCGATCGACGACGACCGGCCGACCTGCTTCGTCGCCTACACCGTCAAGGGCTACGGCCTGCCGCTCGCCGGGCACAAGGACAACCATGCGGGCCTCGTCACGCCGGAGCAGATGACCAAGCTCCAGGCCGACCATGCGGTGCCCGCGGGTGAGGAATGGGCACCGTTCGCCGGCCTGCGCACGCCCGAGGCGAAGCTGCGCGCCTTCCTCGAGCAGGTGCCCTTCGCCCAGCGCCGCCCGATCGCCCCGCCGCCGCGCGTGGAGGTGCCCCATCTGGCGCCGCCCAAGGGCAAGGTGCAATCCACCCAGGAGGCGTTCGGCCGCATCCTCAACGACCTCGCCCGCTCCAACGCGCCGGTGGCGCACCACGTGCTGACCACCTCGCCCGACGTCACCATCTCGACCAACCTCGCGGGCTGGGTCAACCAGCGGGCGATCTACCATCGCGCGCTCCGGCCCGACCTGTTCCGCGAGGAGCAGGTGGCCTCGCCGCTGAAGTGGGATCAGGGACCGCACGGCCAGCACCTGGAGTTGGGCATCGCCGAGAACAACCTCTTTCTCGGCCTCGCCGCCATGGGCCTCGCGCATCGCCTGTTCGGCGGGCGGCTGCTGCCGGTCGGTACGCTCTACGATCCCTTCATCGCGCGCGGGCTCGATAGCCTCAACTACGCCTGCTACCAGGACGCCCGCTTCCTCCTCGTCGCCACGCCCTCCGGCATCTCGCTGGCCCCGGAAGGCGGTGCACACCAGTCGATTGCCACCCCCCTGATCGGTATGTCGCAGGACGGCCTCGCCTCGTTCGAGCCGGCCTATGCGGACGAGCTCGCCTGCCTCGTGGAATGGGCGCTCGGCTATCTGCAGAACGACGGCTCCGGCGTCTCGGCGACCGGCTGGGAGCGCGACCGCGAAGGCGGGTCGGTCTATCTGCGGCTCTCCACCCGCCCGCTGCCGCAGCCCGAGCGCGCGCTCGACGACGACCTGCGCCGGGCCATCGTCGACGGCGGCTACTGGGCGGTCCCGCCGCGGCCGGGCACCCGCTTGGCGCTCGTCTACCAGGGCGTGCTCGCCGCCGAGGCCAAGGCGGCGGCAGCGGCCCTCGAGGCGGAGGACGAGCGGGTGGCCCTGCTGGCGGTCACCTCCGCCGATCGCCTCAACGCCGGCTGGCACGCCGCGCAACGCCAGGGCCAGACCAGCGGCACGTGGACGCCCTCGCACGTCGAGCGGCTGCTCGGCCAGCTCGCCGCCGATGCCGCGCTGATCACGCTGATCGACGGGCATCCGGCAGCGCTGTCGTGGCTCGGCGGCGTGCGGGGACACCGGGTCCACCCGCTGGGCGTCGAGCATTTCGGTCAATCCGGCGACACGCTCGATCTCTACGCCCACCACAGGGTCGATCCAGCGGCCATCCTCGACGCCTGCGCCCAGGCCCTGGTGGTTCGCGCACTGGCGTAGGGGACGGCCGATGCGTTCGCGTTGCGGCTGCATCCAATGTCCATCTTTCGACGCACCGCCGAAGACGTCCACTTTGGTCGAATGACTGTAGTCGACCCTCGCGACGTGGTGCGCTTGGCGGAGTCGTACCCCTACGATCTCCGCGACGAGGCCTTCGTGTTCCGTGGCGGCGAGGTCCACCCGTTCGACGCCGATCTCCTCGCGGAGCGGCATCCGGTGCTGGCGATCGGCTCGAACGGCGCGCCGCAACGCCTCACGGCGAAGTTCGCGCGCGACGAAGCCGTCCCGGTCCTGTCGGCGCGGCTGATGGACCATGCCGTGGTCTATGCGGCCACCGTGACCAGCTACGGATCGGTGCCCGCCACGTTCGTGCCGGTGCGCGGCGCGGTCGCGCTCGTCGCCGTCACGCTGCTGACCGACGATCAGCTCGAGCGGATGAACGCGAGTGAGTCGCTGGGGGCGAACTACGAGCTGGTCGACGTGACGGGCGTCGTGATGACCGAGCCGCCACTCGCCGCGGGCGCAACCGTGCTCGCCTATCGGAGCCTGCACGGCCCGTTGACGGTGAACGGGCAGCCGTTGCGCATGGCCGAGGTGCCGACGGTGGGCACGCGCTTCGGCGCTGCCTATCAGGCGGGGTTGCTCACCCTGCTGCACCGGCGATTCGGCCGACCCGGCGAAGCCTATGCCGACTTCGTCACCGATCTCGTCGCCTCGTCGACGCGACGGTTGGAGCTGCGCCAGCGCATGCAGTCGGGCCTCGCCACGCACAAGCCCGGCGGCACGGAAGACTGAGCCCTATTCGACCAGTCCAGAGGCGACGAGCTTCTCTGCATCCTTCAGCATCTGCGGGCTCATCTGCTGGCGCAGCATGGTGACGAGATCGCCGGCGAGGACGTCGCCCTTGCTTTGAGCCTGCTTCAGGAGCTTGTAGGCGAGCTTCTGGTCGAGCCGCACGCCACGGCCCTTGGAGTAGAGGAAGGCGAGGCTGACGGTGGCGCGGACGTGGCCCTTCTTCGAGGCGGCGTGGAACCACTTGGCCGCCTGGCGATAGTCCTGCGGCAGCTTCTTGCCCTCGGCAAGACAGACGCCGAGCAGGAACATCGCCTCGGTATTGCCGTTGTCGGCGGCTTTGTGCAGGTAGTCGACGTCGCGCGAGAGATGGTCGTTCAAGTGGCGGGCTCCACGGTCACGGTTGGTCCGACCGCCGATCAGCCTTGCGCCAAAAGCTTAACGAAACGCTAGCGTCGACCTACGACCGAGGTCGGCGTGCTGGCCGGGCCCGGTCAGCGGGCCGCGACGATCCCGACGAGCGGCCGGCGGCGGTGGTCGATCTCGAGCGTTTCGGGTCGAGCTGGATGCGGCCTTGCCGCGCCCGAACCGGAAGCGCGCACCGCGACCCCTTCCCCACCGACACCGTCGACCCGGTGACCTCGGGCGCCTTCCGGTTCGACATCGGCTTCCTGCCGTTGCTGCCGATGGGTCTGGCACTGGCGAACCGGCGGTCCGCGCGGGCCGATTGGCCGGGAATCGTGGCGCTGGGCTGGAACGTGGTCGCCGGCATGGTCGCGGTCAGGGCGGACATCGGCCCCGCCGCGACCGACGGTGCGAGTGCGCGGCCGAGACAGAAAACGAAGACGACCTGGAAAGACGTCGCCTGACGCGTGCCGATCGCAGTGGCGTCAGCCATCTTCCGCGAGCGGCAGCGCTTCGATCTGCGCACGCACCGTGGCGTAGTCCTCGCTGTCCGGATGAACGCGGTCGAGCACCTGCTCCCACGCCGCCTTGGCCTGGGCGATCTCGCCCTGCTGCAATGCCCGAAGCCCCAAATACCAGTGCGGTTGCGGGTTGCCGGGGTCCAAAGCGGCCGCCTGACGGAACAGGTCGGCGATCTCCGGGGTCACCACGGGAATGCCCATGCTGCGCTCGCCGGAAACGAGCATGGCATCGGCTTGGTTGAGCAGCACGGTCGCATCGTCGGGTGCCAGGGCGCGCGCCTGGGCGAAGGCCTCGCGGCCAGCCGCCCGCTCGCCCAGCACGAACTTGGCACGACCGAGGCGAAGCCAGCCGTCGAGGTCGTGCGGGTTGTCCGCGAGCCGCGCCTCCAGCCGGGCCACCATCTGGTCGACCATCGCCTGCTGGTCGCCGTCGGACAGCCCGCCTTGCTCGGCGAGGGCCGACGGTTGCTCGGCCCGAATCGCAGCCGGCGGCTCTGCCGGACCCGTCGCCAAAAGCTCGTCCGCGTCCACACCGGCGCGGCGGGCGGCCATGCGGAACTGGTTCTCGACCATCTCCCGCCACGCCGCATCCGCCGGCGCCTGCCACAGCATCTGCCCCCAGCGCTCCAGCGCCTCGACATCGTCGCCTTCCTGGGAGGCCGCGAGCCCGAGATAGTAGAGTGCCAACGGCTGGCCCGGGGCTCGGTCGAGGGCCTCGCGGAAGAGACCGCGTGCCGCCGGCGTGACCGTCCCTTCGGCCTGACCGACCAGGCTTTCGCCGAGCGCCGAGCGCAGCATCGCATGTTCGGGAAAGCGCTCGAGCCCGGCCTGATAGGCCTCGCCGGCGGCGCGCGGCCCGCGCATCTCCGAGCGCAACTGGCCGAGCGCCAACCAGAAGGTGGGATCTTCCGGCGGGCTCTCCGCCGCCATCGCCTCCAACTCGGCCAGTTCCGAGGCCATCGCCTGACGCCGTTCCTCGACCGCGCGGGTGTCGCGCTGGGCAAGTGGCTGGCCCGGCAGGCCGGGGCTGCCGACTTGGCCGTAGGTCCAAAGCGAGGCGCCGACCACGACCAGACCGACCAGCATCGCGACGATCGGCCGCGTCGTTGCACCGGGAGCGTGATCGGCCTCGCTGCGCGCGGCCGCCAAGAGCCGGCGCTGCACCTCCAGACGAGCGGCGGCGGCTTCGTCGGCGCCGATCAGGCCGCGTTCGAGGTCGCGATCGACCTCGTCGAGTTGGTCGCGGTAGACGTCGAGTGCGTGCTGCCGCGCCTCCACGCCCGGTCGCGGACGCAACAGGGGCCAAACGACCAGCATGGCCACGACGACGGCCAAGCCCGCAGCGACGATGGAGAAGAGACTCATGGGTGCGTTCGATCCCGCAGCAGGCGCTCGACCGCCGCCGCTTCCTCCGCGTCGAGCGGCGGTGGCTTGCGGTGGCGGCCGTCGTCGTGGCGGCGGCGCAGATAGACGACGACACCGGCGCCGCCGAGGCCGAGGAGCAGCACCGGACTGCCCCACAGCAGCAGGGTGGAGCCCCTGAACGGCGGACGCAATCGGACGAAATCGCCATAGCGGGCGGTCAGGAAGTCGACCACCTCGTCGTCGCTGTCGCCGGCCACGAGCCGCTCGCGCACCAGCCGACGCATGTCGGCGGCGAGCGGCGCGCTGCTGTCGTCGATCGATTCGTTCTGGCAGACGACGCAGCGAAGCTCGGCACTGATGGACCGCGCACGGCTTTCCAGCGCGGCATCCTGCAACATCTCGTCGGGACGGGGCGCTGCGTCCGCCGTAGCCACGGCAAAGGCGAGCCAACCCGCGACGAGCAGGCCCGAGCTACCCCTCATCCGCGCAACTCCCGCAACAGCGGCAGGAACACGCGCTCGACGTGCTCCGGCAGGACGGGGCCGGCATGGCGGTAGCGGATGTGGCCCTCCGCATCGACGACGAAGGTCTCCGGCACGCCGGTCACGCCCAGCTCGATGCCGGCTCGGCCCTCGAAATCGCCGCCGATGCGCGCGTACGGGTTGCCCAACTCGTCGAGGAAGCTCGCCGCGTCCGCCGCCGTATCCTTGTAGTTGATGCCGATCAGCGGCACGCCGTGCACGTCGGTCAACCGCGTCAGCACCGGGTGCTCGACCCGGCAGGGCGGGCACCAGGAGGCGAACACGTTGACCAGGACCACCTCGCCCGTCAGGTCGCCAGTCTGCCAACCGGGCAGGTCGACGCCCTCCACCGGCGGCAGGTCCAGGCTCGGCAGCGGCCGGTCGATGAGGGCCGAGGGCAGCGCCTGCGGGTCGCGGTCGCGCAGCCCGAAGGCGAAGGCGACCGCAAGCGCCGCGACCACGGCGGCGGGCAGGACGAAGAGCAGGCGACGCATCGAGATCAGCTCCCGGCCTGCGGTGCCGGGATCAGTGCACTCGATGGCTTCGCCTTCGGCTGCGGTGCGCCGACCCGATAGCGGCGGTCGGCCATGGAGACGAAGGCGGCCACACCCATCATCAGCGTGCCGAGCCAGATCCAGAGCACCAACGGGTTGTGGTAGAGCCGCACGACGTAGCGGCCGTCGCTCGTGCGCTCGCCGAGGACGACGTAGACGTCGCGCCAGAGATTGGTGGCGATGCCGACCTGCGTCGTGGTCATGCCTTCGACGAGGTAACGGCGGCGGTCGCTGGTGAGCGTCGCGATCGGCCGGCCGTCGCGCTCGACCTCGAAGCGGGCCTCGTTGGCGATCCAGTTCGGACCCTGCACCGGGCCGACCCAGGCGAGGGTCACGTCGTAGCCGGCGACGTTGCGCGTCTCGCCCACCTCGACCGACGCGATCAACTCGGTCTGCCAAGCCGAGGAGGCGGTGATGCCGATCACGGTGACGGCGACGCCCAGATGGGCCAGGGCCGCGGCATAGGCGGCACCGGGCAGACCCAGGAGCCGGGCCGGCAGCCGCTGCCACGACGACCGACCGATCCCGGCGCGCTGCAACAGGTCCATCACGGCGCCGACGATCAGCCACGCCGCCAGCGCGAAGCCGAGGGCGGTGACGATGGTCGAGCGCGGATCGGTGAAGGCCGCCGCCACCGCCAGCACGACCGCCGCAGCACCGGCTACTCCCACCATGCGGAACGCCCGGCCGAGATCGCCGCGTTTCCAGGCCAGGAGCGTGCCGACCGGCAGTACGAGGAGCAGTGGCACCATCAGCGGAATGAACGTGGCGTTGAAGAAGGGCGGGCCGACCGAAATCTTCTCGCCGGTCGCCATCTCCAGGAACAGCGGATAGAGCGTGCCGAGGAGGACGACGCCGGTGGCGGCGGCGAGCAGCAAATTGTTGACGATGAGCGCACCTTCCCGCGAGACGGGCTGGAAGGCGCCGCTGGCACGGAGCTGCGGTGCCCGCCACGCGAACAGCAGGAGCGGGCCGACGAGCGAGACCGCCAGGATCGCCAGGATGAAGAGGCCGCGGTCAGGATCGACGGCGAAGGCGTGCACCGAGGTCAACACGCCGGAGCGCACCAGGAACGTGCCGAGCAGGCTGAAGCCGAAGGTCAGGATCGCCAGCAGGATGGTCCAGCTCTTCAGGCTGTCGCGCTTCTCGACGACGATTGCCGAGTGCAGGAGTGCGGTGCCGGCGAGCCACGGCAGGAACGACGCGTTCTCCACCGGATCCCAGAACCACCAGCCGCCCCAGCCGAGCTCGTAATAGGCCCAATACGAGCCGAGCGCGATGCCGAGGGTGAGCGAGGACCAGGCGATCAGGATCCAGGGCCGCATCCAGCGCGCCCAACTCGGATCGACGCGCCCCTCGATCAGGGCCGCGACCGCGAACGCGAAGGTGATGGAGAAGCCGACATAGCCGACGTAGAGCATCGGCGGATGGAAGGCGAGACCAGGATCCTGGAGGAGCGGGTTGAGCCCGGTGCCCTCCAAGGGCGCGGGATCGAGCCGGTCGAACGGGTTGGAGGTGAACAGCATGAAGGCGAGGAAGGCCAAGGTGACCATGCCCTGCACGGCAAGCACGCGCGCCTTGAACGTGGCGGGCATCGCCCTGCCGAACGCCGCCAGCGCCGCGCCGAACAGGGCCAGCACCCACACCCAGAGCAAGAGCGAGCCCTCGTGGTTTCCCCAGGTGCCGCTGATCTTGTAGATCATCGGCTTGTCGGCGTGGCTGTTCTGATAGACGTTCACGACCGAGAAGTCGGAAACGACGTAGAGGTGGACCAGGGCGCCGAAGGCGAACGTCACGAGGAGGAACTGGGCCATCGCCGTCGATCCGGCGACGCCGATCAGTCCGGCGTCGTGCCGCTGCGCGCCCACCAGCGGCACGGTCGACTGCACCATCGCCACGACCAGGGCGACGATCAGAGCGAGGTGGGCGAGTTCCGGGATCATCGGCCGCCTGCCTCCTGGCTGCGCATGAGATGGTTGGCGCGCTCGAGGGCTTCCGCGACCTCCGGCGGCATGTAGCCCTCGTCGTGCTTGGCCAGCACCTCGGTCGCCTCGAAGCGGCCCTCGTCGGAGAGCATGCCGACGGCAACGATGCCCTGCCCTTCGCGGAACAGATCCGGCAACAGGCCGACATAGCGGACCTCGACGTCGGCGACCGCGTCGGTGAGCTGGAAGCGGACTTCGCCGTCGGCGCCGTGCAGCACGCTGCCGTCGACCACGAGGCCGCCGAGCCTGAGCCGCTTGCCCGGCTCTACCTGGCCGTTGACCAGCTCTGCGGGGCCCGCGAAAAACGCGATGTTCTCCTCCAACGCGGTCAAGATCAGTGCGGCCGCGCCGGCCACCAAACCGAGGGCGAGGGAGACGAGCAAAAGGCGTTGGCGTTTGCGGGTGCGCACCGGGCAACTCCGTCGGTCAGTGATCGTCGAGACGTTCCAGCCGCCGGCGCCAGCGCTCCAGTTCGGCATCGCGGCGGCGGCTGGCGAGCCAGCTCATGACGAACAGCAGGATCAGCGCGCCGAAACTGACCGCATAGGCGCTCCAGACGAACGCACCGTAGCCACCCATTGCCCAGAAGTCGGTCACCTGCCGCCCAGTTGCTTTCTATCTCCCTTGCCCCCGCTTACTTAAGGATCCCGTCTCGGATCGCAATGCGCTCCAGGCGCACATAGACGTTCATCCAAGCCGCGCGTATGCCCTCCGTCGAGGATCGTCCACCGCCGGAAACTCGATGCCGCTACCGTCCGATCTCGCCGCGGTCACCTTGCCGAACGACCACGCCTTCGCACCGGCACCCGAGGCGCTGGGCCTGCGCGAGACGCTGGCCACGCTGCCGTTCGCCACCCGCCCGCTCGACACCGCGCGGCCGCGGCTGAAAGCCGCGGAGGCGGGCATCCAACGCGCCTTCGAAAGCGACGGCACCGCGGCCGACGTCGTCTTCAAGCGCGCGCACACCATCGACGTCCTGTTGGGCGGCCTGCTCGACTGGGCCGACCGCGTCCGCTACCCGCTGCCGAACCCGACGCTGGCCGAGCGCCTCGCCGTGGTCGCGGTCGGCGGCTACGGCCGCGCCGAACTGGCGCCCCATTCCGACGTCGATCTGCTCTTCCTGCACAGCTACAAGCCGAGCGCCCGGATCGAGCAGCTCGTCGAGACGGTGCTCTACACGCTCTGGGATCTCGGGCTGAAGGTCGGACATGCGGTGCGCAGCGTGGACGACGCGCTGCGTGCCGCGCGCGGTGACATGACCATCATGACCGCCGCGTTGGAGACCCGCCTCGTCTGGGGCAGCGACGCCGTCTACGAGGAGTTCCGCCGACGGTTGCGACCGGACGTGCTGCAGGGCCGCGAGTTGGCCTTCCTCGAGCAGAAACTGGGCGAGCGGTCGCAGCGGCACGCGAAGGCCGGCGACAGCCGCCACCTGCTCGAGCCGAACGTGAAGGAGGGTGAGGGCGGGCTGCGCGATCTGCAGCTCGTGATGTGGCTCGGCCGCTGCTTCCACGACGTCGAACGCATCGAGGACCTCGTTGCCCACGACCTGATCGACCGGGCGTCGATGCGCACCTATCGACGGGCGCAGCGGTTCCTTTGGGCGGTCCGCTGCCACATGCATTACCTCACCGGCCGCGCCGAGGAGCGCCTCACGTTCGACCTCCAGACCGAGGTCGCCCAGCGCATGGGCTTCAAGAGCCGCGCCCGGCTGGAGAGCGTCGAGCGCTTCATGAAGCGGTTCTACCTCGTCGCCAAGGACGTCGGCACCCTTACCTCGATCGTCGCCGGCACCCTCGACGACCGGCGGCGGCGGCGGCCGCGCTTCAATCTGGCGAGCCTGGGCTTCGGTCGCCAACGCCATGACGGTTTCGTGATCGAGGACGGCCGCATCGGCCTCGTCGAACCCGACCGCTTCCACCACCGGCCACTCGACATGCTGGAGGCCTTCGCGCTGGCCGATGCGCGGGATCTGCGGCTGCGTCCGGCCACGCTCAAGGCGATCCTGCGCAACCTCAAGGGCGTCACGCCGACGGTGCGCGACGATCCCCGCGCGATCGCGCGCATCGTCCATTTGGTGACCGCGGCCAAGGCACCCGGCCGGGTGCTCGCCCAGATGAACGACATCGGCCTGCTCGGCCGCTTCGTGCCCGAGTTCGGCCGCATCGTCGCCCAGATGCAGCACAACCTCTACCACTGCTATACCGTGGACGAGCACAGCTTGCGGGTGATCGGCAACCTCGACGCCATCGCCGACGGGGTCCACGCCGATGATCTGCCGCTCGCGACCGAAGTGATGCAGCAGATCGTTTCGCGCGCCGATCTCTACCTCGCCGCCTTCTTCCACGACATCGGGAAGGGTCGCAAAGGCAATCACTCCGCCGTCGGCGAGCAGATCGCCCACAAGGTGATGACGCGCTGGCAACTGCCGCCGCCGCAGATCGAGACGGTGCTGTGGCTGGTCCGCCATCACCTCTTGATGAGCCAGACGGCGTTCTCACGCGATCTGGAGGATCCGAAGACCATCCAAGACTTCGTCCAGCTCGTGCAGTCGCCGGAACGGCTGCGCCTGCTGTTGTTGTTGACGGTTGCCGACATTCGCGCCGTCGGCCCGCACGTCTGGAACGGCTGGAAGGCGCAGTTGCTGCGCAGCCTGTTCCGTGCCGCCGAGACGGCGATGCTGGCCGGCGACGTCGACGCGGCGCGGGCGGCGGCGGCCGAGGATGCCAAGGGCCGCCTGCGGGACGCCCTGGCGGCCGACCCGCCGCCAGGCTGGGATGCCGCGACGATCGACGCCTACGTCGCCCGGCACGACGCGCGCTACTGGCTGGGATTCGAGCCGTCGCAACATGCGGCACATGCGCGGCTGATCGCGTCCGTCGAGCAGTCGGGCGAGATGTCCGGCATCGCCTTGACGGTCGATCTCTTTCGCGACCGCACCGAGCTGACGCTCTACGCCCCCGACCATGCGGGCCTCTTCATGGAGGTGGCGGGCGCCCTCGCACTGGCTGGCGCCAGCATCGTCGACGCGCACATCTTCACGACGCAGGACAGCATGGCGCTCGACAGCTTCGGCATCCAGGACGTGGAGCGGCAAGGCGCCGTCGACGATGCGCGCCGCCTGGCGCGGATCAAGGCCACGGTCGCGGACGCCATCGCCGGGCGCATTCACTTGGCCAAGGCGCTCGCCGGCCGCAAGGCCGCGCCCTCGCGCAAGGACGTGTTCCAGGTGACGCCGCGCGTGCTGATCGACAACGGCGCCAGCCGCACGCACACGGTGGTCGAGCTGAACGGCCGTGACCGGCCGGGGCTGCTGTTCGACATCACCTCGGCCCTCAAGGATCTCGGGCTGGTGATCTCCAGCGCCCACGTCACGACCTTCGGCGAGCGCGCGGTCGACGTCGTCTATCTGAAGGACGTCTTCGGCATGAAGGTCACCTCGCCGGCCAAGCTGCAAAAGCTCAGGCTGGCCTTGCTCGCCGCCCTCGACCCGGACGGCGCCACCCCCGCCGAGCGCGATGCGAAGGCAGGCTGAGCGTTGAGCCTCGCCCGCGCGGCGGCGATCGTCGGCTCCAACACGATGATCTCGCGCGTGCTCGGCTTCGTGCGGGACGTGATGATCGCCCGCGTGCTCGGCGCGGGCGTCGCCTCTGACGCCTTCTTCGTCGCCTTCAAGCTCGCCAACTTCCTCCGCCGCCTGTTCGCCGAGGGCGCCTTCAACGCCGCCTTCGTGCCGCTGTTCTCGAAGGCGCTGGAGCAGGACGGCAAGGCGGCGGCCAAGCGCTTCGCCGAGGAGGCACTCGCCGGGCTTGCCCTCGTTCTTCTCGTCGTGGTGCTGCTGGCCGAGTTGTTCATGCCCCAGCTCGTGGGCTTCCTCGCCGCCGGCTACGCCGCCGACGACCCGCGCTTGGCGCTGGCCATCGAACTCGGCTACGTCACCTTCCCCTACATCCTGTTCATCTCGCTCGCCGCCCTGTTCGGTGGCGTGCTCAACGCGGTCGGCCGGTTCGGGGCGGCTGCGTTCGCGCCGGTCCTGCTCAACGTCGTCTTGATCGTGACGATGCTGCTCGCGCACCTGCACCCGGAGAGCCCGGCGCACGCGCTCGCCTGGGGCGTCGCGGTGGCCGGCGTCGTGCAACTCCTCTACGTCGGCCGCGCCGCTTGGCGGCAGGGGTTCGATCTGCGGCTTCGCCGGCCGCGCTGGACGCCGCGGGTGCGCCGCCTCGGCCGGCTCATCCTGCCGGGTGCGGTCGGTGCCGGCGTCTACCAGATCAACCTGCTGGTCGACCTCTGGTTCGCCTCGCACCTGCCTCCAGGAGCTCAGTCCTATCTGTTCTACGCCGACCGGCTGGTGCAGCTTCCGCTGGGCGTCATCGGTATCGCCGTGGGCACCGCCCTCCTGCCGATGCTCAGCCGCGAGGTGGCGAGCGACCGGCCGGAGCGCGCCGCCGCCACCCTCAACCGGGCGATCCACTTCGCCATGCTCTTGACCTTGCCGGCGAGCGCCGCCTTGGTGCTGATCGCGGAGCCTTTGGTCGTGGGCCTCCTTCAGCGCGGCGCCTTCGATGCCGCCGCCAGTGCGGCCACCGCCGCCACCCTCCAGGCCTTCGCGTTGGGCCTGCCGGCCTTCGTGTTGATGAAGGTCCTGGCGCCGGCCTTCTTCGCCCGCGAGGACACCACTACGCCCGTGGTGATCGCAGCCGTGGCCCTGGTCGCCAACGTCCTCATCATCCTCGCCCTGATCGACCTGCTCGCCCATGTCGGCATCGCCTTCGCGACCGCCTGTTCCGCTTGGCTGAACGTGGCGGCCCTGGCCTTCCTCCTCGCCCGACGCGGCTATTTCCGCCCCGACGGCTGGCTGGTCGGCCGCCTCGCCCGCGGGCTCGCGGCAACCCTCGGCATGTGCGCCGCCCTGGTAGTGGTCGGGCCCACCGCAGCCGGCTGGCCGGCGCTGGCCGAGTTGGCGGTGTTGGTCGCGGCCGGCGGGCTCGTCTTCGGGCTGCTCGCGCTCGCCACCGGAGCGGTGCCGCGCGCGATGCTCGACCTTTTGCGCCGCCGCACCGCCGGCGGTTGACGCCATCCGGGCTTCGTGCCCTAAACCCGGCGCTCCACTCCAGCCCACGAACGGACCGTCGTCGATGCAGGGTCGTATCTTTTCCGGTGTGCAGCCCACGCACGGGCTTACCCTCGGCAACTATCTGGGCGCGATCCGCAACTGGGTGCGGTTGCAGGACGACTACGAGTGCATCTACTGCATCGTCGACCTGCATGCGCTCACGGCCGTGCAGGATGCGGCGGCGATGCGCCGGAACACGCGCGAGGTGGCAGCCGCCCTGCTCGCCGCCGGCATCGACGCGACGAAGAGCGTCCTGTTCGTGCAGAGCAACGTCGCGGCGCACAGCGAACTGGCCTGGATCTTCAACTGCGTGACGCCCTTGGGCTGGGTCAACCGCATGACCCAGTTCAAGGAGAAGGCCGGCAAGAACCGCGAGAACGCGCCCCTTGGCCTGTTCGCCTATCCCGTGCTCCAGGCCGCCGACATTCTTGCCTACAAGGCGACGCACGTGCCGGTGGGCGAGGACCAAAAGCAGCACCTGGAGCTGTCGCGCGACATCGCCGGCGCCTTCAATCGTAAGTTCCGAGACGGTTTCTTCCCCCTACCCGAGCCGCTCATTCTCGGCGAGGCGACGCGGGTCATGTCGCTCCGCGACGGCACCAAGAAGATGAGCAAGTCCGACCCCTCGGACATGTCGCGCATCAACCTGACCGACGATGCGGCGGCCATCGCGCTCAAATTCCAGAAAGCCAAGTCCGACGCCCTGCCCGGCCTCTCGGTCGACGCGGAGGGCCGGCCGGAAGCGACCAACCTCTTGACGATCTACGCCGCCCTCGCCGACCGGCGCGTCGCCGACGTCGCCGACGAGTTCCACGACGCATCGTTTTCCGGCTTCAAGACGACCCTGGCCGATCTCGCCATCGCCACGCTGGAGCCCATCGCCACCGAGATGCGTCGGCTGCTCGGCGATCCGGGACATCTCGACGCGGTGCTCGCGGCCGGTGGCGAGCGTGCCCGGGCGATCGCCGCACCGGTGCTCGACGAGGTGCGCGACACCGTGGGCTTCTTGCGGCCGCACCGGCACTAGGCCAAGAACGCTCCTGAACGGGCAGCCACGCGGGAGACGGCAACGGTGTCCACCTCGAGCGTTCGCCGCTGGACCAAGCGGCTCGTCACCATCCCGCTGCTGCTGCTCCTCGCCGTTGCGGTCTATTTCGGCGTCGGCGCCTTGGTCGTGCATCACGTCGACGACGATCCGGGCTTCGCGGCGACCGTGCCGACCCCTGAGGGTGGCACCCGCACCCTTGCCACCATGGCGGCGCTGATCGAACGCGAGGTCGATCGCACCGGCTGGGTGGCCAACGACCCGGCCTTTCTGCCCGGTGCGCTGCTGCCGTCGATGGCCGCCTGGCAGATCGCGCTGCGCGACACGGTCGAACGGCTCGCGGCCGATCTGGAGGCCGGACGTACCATGGCCGGCGAGGCGCCCGATCCCGACCTCGCGGCGGCGCGCGACGCGCTCGGCATGCCGGGCGACGTCTGGGCCTTCGACCTCGCGGTGTCGTGGCGGCCGCAGCGGACCTCCGAGGCCTTCTATCGCGACGCCGTGCTGGCTTTGCGCCGGTTCAACGCACAGGTCGCGGCCGGCAACACGGCCTCGGGGCTCGAGCCCTCGACCGTGCGCGTCGTCCTCCAGCGCGTCGGCGACGAGTTGAACGTCGCCGCCGAAGCCACCCTGGCGCACGTCCGCAACCGAGGCGGCCATTGGCTCGACCGCGAGGCCAGCCCGCTCTTCTTCGGCGTGAAGGGCACCCTCTACGGACAGTTCCTGCTCCTGCGCGCGCTCGGTGAGGACGTCCCCAGCCTCGGCGAGGCGACCGGCTGGCGACAGTTCCTGGCCAGTCTGGAGGAAGCGGCGACGCTGCACCCGCGGCCGGTGGTCAACGGCCGGCTGGACGGCGCGGTGCGGCCGCCCCATCTCGCCGTCCAAGCTGGCCTATTGCTCCGGGCGCAGCGCGATCTGGGCGTCGTGCGGCAGGCGCTCGCCGGCATCGGCGCTTGAAGCGGGGCCGACGCGGCGCCATGTTGCGAGCCAACGGCTGAGAGGTGGAAGCGATGTTCATTCAGACCGAAGCGACCCCCAATCCGGCGAGCATGAAGTTTCTGCCCGGCCGGACGGTGATGGAAGCGGGCGTGGTCGATTTCACCGACGCGGGCGCGGCGGCGGAGGCCTCGCCGCTGGCGACGCGGCTGTTCGCGGTCGACGGCGTGACCGGCGTTTACCTCGGGCGCGACTTCATCACCGTGACCAAGGCCGAGCCGGAGGCGTGGCACGACCTGAAGGCCGCCGTGCTGGGGGCCATCATGGAGCACTTCATGAGCGGCGATCCGGCGGTGGTCGAAGGGGCCGTCGATGCCGAGCCGGCGGCGGCGGAGGAGGACGACGACGTGGTCCGCCAGATCAAGGAGTTGATCGACACCCGGGTGCGCCCGGCAGTGGCGCAGGACGGCGGCGACATCGTGTTCCACGGCTTCGAGCGCGGCGTCGTCTACCTGCACATGCGCGGCGCCTGTTCGGGCTGTCCAAGCTCGGTCGTCACCCTCAAGAACGGTATCGAGAACCTCCTGCGCTACTACGTGCCGGAGGTGAGCGAGGTCCGGGCGATCACCTGACCGGCGGAACGATAGGCTTGCGCCTCCTCGCCTTCGACTGCTCTGGCGATCTGCGTTCGGCGGCCCTCGTGGCCGACGGGGAAGTCGTTGCCGCGGCCGAGGCCGAGGGTGCGACCCGCCACGCCGAAGCCTTGGTCGCGATGATCGACCGCCTCCTGGCCGACGCCGGTTGGACCTTCGCCGGGATCGACCGGCTCGCGGTCGGCCGCGGTCCCGGCAGCTTCACCGGCATCCGCATCGCCGTCGCCGCCGCCCGCGGTCTTGCTTTGGCCCTCGACCGCCCGGTGATCGGCGTCGACGGTCGCGACGTCCTGTTGCAGGGCGCCAGCGAACGGCCGGGCACTCGGGTCGCCGCGATCGACGCCCGGCGCGGCGGCCTGTATGCCGCCTGGGCCGATACGGCAACGGTCCATGCGCCGGGCGCGCTGCCACCCGCAGCCCTTGCCGCGTTGCTGCCCGGCGCGCTCGTCGTGCGCGGCAGCGGCGCCGCCCTGCTCGCTGCCGCCGCCGGCACGCGGGCCATCGTCGAAGGGTGCCTGCTCGATGCACGCGGCGTCGCTGCAGTGGCCGCAACGCTGCCGGACGCCGCCGCCTTGCCCGGCCATGCCTTGCTGCCGCTCTACTTGCGCAGCCCCGATGCCGTGCCGCAGGCGGCCTGAACCGTGGCCGCCGCCCAGCCGCAGCCGCTGGGATACGAGGTCGACGGCGTCGGCCCCTTCGACCTCGGCCGGTTGGCGCGGCTGCACAAGCTGTGTTTCGACGATGCGTGGAGTCGTAGCGACCTAGCGCAACTCCTGGCGTTGCCCGGCGGCTTCGGCCTGATCGCACGCACCCAGGGCTTCCACCGGCTCGGCATCGACACGCGCCGGGCGGTGGGTTTCAGCCTCTGCCGCGTGGTGCGCGACGAGAGCGAGTTGCTCTCCATCGGCATCGCCCCCGACATCCGTCATCAGGGCCTCGGCACCCGGCTGTTGCGGGAATCGATGGTGCGCTGCCGCAGCCACGGCGCCGCGCGTCTCTTCCTGGAGGTCGCCGTCGACAACCATGCGGCGCAGGCCCTCTACGCCCGCGAAGGCTTCGTGCCGGTCGGCCGACGCGAGGGCTACTACCGTCGAGCGGACGGCGAGCGTGTCGCGGCGCTGACCATGCGGCTGGATCTTCAGTCGGGCTGAGCCAGTAGAAACTCAGCGTTCCTTGCGGACGACTAGCTCGATGCAGCCGTCATCGACGGGTTCTGCCGCGAGGACCGTGTGGCCGTGGTCGCGCAAGCTGCGCGGCACGTTGAGGCCGGGCTCGGCACCCCGCAGGCGAATGACGAGCAGGTCGCCGACGGCCAGTTCTTCGAGCTTGAGCTTGGCCTTTACGAACGTCATCGGGCAGACCAAGCCGGTGATGTCGAGCCTGTATTCGGTCATGCGACCCCACGATTGCCGCGCTGCCACCCGTTGCCGAAAAAGGGGGTTGCCAGATGCCGCGCGCTAAATATAGTCGCGCCATCTCTTGCGCCAAGGGGGCGATCTTCGGGATCGGGTATCTATGACTGAAAAGATGAGCCAAAACGAGCTGCTAGCGTTGACGACCGAAATCGTCTCCTCTCACGTCTCGAACAACGTCGTGCCGGTGGGCGATCTGCCGGACTTGATCAAGCAAACCTATGCGAGCTTGGCCAGTCTGGGTCAGCCGGCGGAGGAAGAGCAGGCCGAGAAGCCGACACCGGCGGTGCCGATCAAGCGGTCGATCACCGACGAGTACATCGTCTGCCTCGAAGACGGCAAGAAGCTCAAGATGCTCAAGCGGCATCTCAAGACGCGCTACGACATGTCGCCGGACGAGTATCGCAAGCGTTGGGGCCTCGCGGACGACTATCCGATGGTAGCTCCGGCCTATGCCAAGCAACGCAGCAACCTCGCCAAGAAGATCGGTCTCGGCACCAAGCCGCGCGCACGTCGCGGCTGACCGGCACGGTCGAGCGTTCGCCGTCGCTTGACGGCGGGGGGCCGACGGCACCATATCCGGCGGAGACCGCAGGTCGGTCTCCGCCACGTGGCGTCGGTGCGCCACCTTCGCCGTCGAATTACGGGCCGCCTTGACCAAGCGTCTGCACATCAAGACCTACGGTTGCCAGATGAACGTCTACGATTCGCAGCGAATCGCCGACGTGCTGGCGCCGCACGGCTACGAGACCACGGACGACGTCGCCGACGCCGACCTCGTGGTGCTCAACACCTGCCACATCCGCGAGAAGGCCGCGGAGAAGGTCTACTCGGAGCTCGGCCGCCTGCGCCGCCTCGATGCCGCCAGACGGGCGCGTGGCCAGAGCGGGCTCCGCCTTGCCGTCGCTGGCTGCGTCGCCCAGGCCGAGGGCGAGGCGATGGCCGAGCGGGCGCCGTTTCTCGACGTCGTGGTTGGCCCCCAGAGCTATCACCGCCTGCCCGAACTGCTGGTTAAGGGAGCCCGCGCGCGCGGCGCCGTGGTCGACACCGACTTTCCGGTCGACAGCAAGTTCGACCATCTGCCGGCGGCGAGCGTCCCCACCGGTCCCAGCGCCTTCCTCACCGTCCAGGAAGGTTGCGACAAGTTCTGCACCTTCTGCGTCGTGCCCTATACCCGCGGTGCCGAGGACAGCCGGCCGGTCGCGGCGGTCCTGGCGGAAGCGCGGCGGCTCGTCGGCCAGGGCGTGCGCGAGATCACCCTCCTGGGCCAGAACGTGAACGCCTATCACGGCGAGGGTCCGGACGGCCGCAGCTGGGGGCTCGGCCGCCTGTTGCGGACGCTCGCCGAAGCGGAGGGCGTGGAGCGGCTGCGCTATACCACCTCGCACCCCGCCGACATGGACGACGACCTGATCCGTGCGCACGGCGAGGTTCCGGCGCTGATGCCGTTCCTGCACCTGCCGGTGCAGGCCGGCAGCGACGGCGTCCTGCAGGCGATGAACCGCCGCGGCACCGCCGACGACTATCGCCGGGTCGTGGCGGCCTTGCGCGCATCGCGGCCGGACCTGGCGCTGTCGTCGGACTTCATCGTCGGCTTTCCCGGCGAGACGGATGCCGACTTTCGCCTGACGCTGGCCCTGGTCGAGGACATTGGCTTTGCCCAGGCGTTCTCCTTCAAGTACAGTCGGCGCCCTGGCACTCCTGCCGCCATCATGCGAAAGCAAGTCGCCGAGCCCGTGAAAGCCGACCGGCTTCGAGAGCTGCAAGACCTGCTGCAGGCCCAGCAGGACCGCTTCAACCAAGCGACCGTCGGCCGCGTGGTCGAGGTGCTGGTGGAGCGCCACGGCCGCAAGCCGGGCCAACTCGTGGGCAAGTCGCCGCATCTTCAGGCGGTGCACGTCGACGCGCCCGCGGGCCTCATGGGCCGCATCGTGCGTGTGCGCATCGACCGTGCGCTCGCGCACGGCCTCGCCGGCAGCCTCGTCGCGGCCGAAGCCATGGGAGCGGTGGCCTGAAGCTCGTGCTGCCGGACAATCGGCTGGCCCTCGTCGTCTTCGGCCAGCACCACGAAAATCTCGCCCAGATCGAGCAGCTTCTGGACGTGCATTTCGTGGCGCGCGGCAACGAGGTGCAGGCGGACGGCGACGACACGCAGACGGCGCTCGCCGTGGTCGACGATCTCTACGCCCGCGCGCAGCGCGGCCAGGAGATCGGCCCGAGCGAGGTCAAGGCCGCGGTGCGTCTCGCAGGCCTGCCCAAGACCGGCAATGGCGGCACGTTTCGCGGCGAAGCGCTCGGCATCAAGACCGACAAGCGCCTCGTCACGCCACGCTCGAAGAACCAGGCGGCCTATCTGGAAGCGATGGCCGAGTCGGAGTTGGTCTTCGGCCTCGGGCCGGCGGGCACCGGCAAGACCTATTTGGCCGTCGCCCAGGCGGTCGGCATGATGAAGCGCAACCAGGTCGAACGGCTGGTGCTCTCGCGTCCCGCGGTCGAAGCCGGCGAGCGGCTGGGTTTCTTGCCCGGCGACATGAAGGAGAAGGTCGACCCCTATCTCCGCCCCCTTTACGACGCGCTGCAGGACATGCTGCACGAGGGCAAGCTGACCACGCGCATCGCCTCGGGCGAGATCGAGATCGCCCCCCTCGCCTTCATGCGCGGCCGCACCTTGAGCCGCTCGTTCGTCATCCTCGACGAGGCGCAGAACACGACGCCGGCGCAGATGAAGATGTTCCTCACCCGCCTCGGCGAGGGCTCGCGGATGGTCATCACGGGCGATCCCTCGCAGACCGACCTGCCGCCGGGCGTGCCCTCGGGGCTGCGGGTAGCGATGGAACGCCTGGCCGGTGTACCGGGTATCGCGATGACCCATTTCGACAGGAGCGACATCGTGCGGCACCCCTTGGTGTCGGCGATCCTCGACGCCTTCGAGGCGCCGGAGACCACCGGATGAGCGACGACCCTCCAAGTCCCGACATCATCGTCGAGGCGGACTGGCCCCATGCCGACCTCGATCTCGACGGCTTGGCCCGAGCCGCTCTCGGCGCCGTGCTGGCGCACGTTCGGTGCCGTGCAGCGCCGGGCGACGTCGAGGTGGCGGTGCGCTTCGCGGACGATGCGACCGTCGCCGCCCTCAACGGCACGTGGCGTGGTCAGTCGAAGCCGACGGACGTGCTGTCGTTCCCGGCGACCGCTCCGAACGACCCGATGCCACCGGCAGGCGTGCCGCTACTGCTCGGCGACGTGGTCCTCGGCTACGCGACGTGCAGGCGCGATGCCGCCGCGTTGGAGCGCCCCCTGGCGGCCCATGTGAGCCATCTGCTCGTGCACGGCTTTCTGCACCTCCTGCACTACGACCACGACACCCCCGATGCAGCCGGCGCGATGGAGGCGATGGAGGTGGCCATCCTCGCCGACCTCGGTATCGACGATCCCTATCGCGGCCGCGCGCCGATCCTGGAGGACGGATGATGCGCGGCGACGTCGCCGGCAACGGCCCCATCGTCGGCTTGTTCCGCCGGCTGCGCGAACTGGCGTTCGGCGCCGGCGACGACGGCAACTCCTTGCGCGAGACGATCGAGGAGCTGCTTGAGGACGAGGCGGACCACCTGAAGAG
>JBJHBG010000073.1:0-10807 GCA_050485385.1 Geminicoccaceae bacterium
GTGTACTCCTCGGGGTCCCAGTTGTAGGTCAGCTCGAGCGCCGGCGCCTTGCCTGCCCGGAAGCTGTCCACGTCCTCGTCGGCGGCGAGGAACACCAAGGTGAAGCGGCCCTGCTCGTTGTCGATGCGCCGCACCTCCTTCAGGCCGAACAGCGTGCCATAGAAGTGCAGCGACGCGTCCAGATCGGTGACGCGGACCATGGTGTGCAGATAGCGCATGTCGTTCCTCCCGTCGGTGTTGGGGTGGGCTTACGCGCGATCCGGCAGCGGGCCAAGGGGCTGCTGCAGGCGGCGGATATGTGCGGCGAGCAGGCCGAAGGTGATGCAGACGGCGAGCGTGACCAGGGCCAGGCCCACGAACTGCCGCTCGATGCCGATGCTCGCGTCCAAAAGCAGGCCGGTGAGGCCAGGCCCCAGCGCGGTGGCGAAGGTGCCCGTGCCGGACGCAACCGCGCGGATCGCACCGAGGTGCAGGGTGCCGTAGAGCTCCGCCCACAGCGCCGCGACCAGAGCGAAGCCGAAGCCCGAACCGAAGCCCAACAGGCCGAGATAGAGGAAGATGGCAGCCTCGGCGTCGACCAGACCCGCGACCGCGAGGCTCGCGGCCAGCGGCAGCAGGTAGACGGGCAAGAGGCGGGCGGCACCGACGCGATCGACCAGCACGCCCGAAGCGAGCGAGCCCAGCACCGACAGGCCGGCATAGCCCAGAAAGCCGAGGGCGTAGACCTCGAGGCTCCAGCCCTTGACCGCCGCCAGATGGGTGCCCTGGAACAGCAGCGCGGTGCCGAAGGCGGGCGAGGCCATCAAGCCCGGCAAGAGCAGCCAGAACAAGGGGTGGCGCAGCACCTCGGCGCGGCGCCAGTGCCGGCCGTCGAGCCCGGTCGCCGCGGAGCCTCTGGCCGTCACCGTCCCCAGCGGCACCCGCGGCCGGCGGAGCAGGGCCAGGGCCGCCGGCATCAGCACCACCAGGAGCAGACCCGCCGCCGCCCACCAGGCACCGCGCCAGCCGAAGGCCGTGATCGCCAGCACGGCGAGCGCCGGCAGCACCGCCTCGCCGAGCGGATGGCCGAGCGAGACCAGCGCCAAGGCCCTGCCGCGGGTCGCCACGAACCAGCGGGCGGTGATGGTGACGGCGACGTGGCCCATCATCGCCTGGCCGCCGAGGCGGAGGCCGAAGACCGCCAGCGCCAGCATCCAGACCGAGGTGACGCTGGCCATCAGCGCCGCGACCGCCGCCAGGCCGACGAACACGCCGGCCGCCAGCCGCACCGGCTCGACGTCGTCGGCGAGCTTGCCGAGCAGCATGAAGACGCCGGCCGAGGCGAGCGTGCCGGCCGCGTAGATCGAGCCCCAGCCGGCGTGGCCGAGGCCGAGCTCCTGCCGCAGATCCTCGGCGAACAGCGCGATGAAGAAGGTCTGGCCGAAGCTGGACGCGAAGGCGAGCAGGAGCCCGCCCACGAGCCAGCGCGCATTGTCCCTGAGGAAAAGGCCGGCGGCCCGCGCCGGCCCCGGGATCACCTCAGAACTCGGGGGCGAGCGTGACCTCCAGGCCGTCCAGCGCGTCGGACCACTTGAGCTGGCAGGACAGACGCGAGGTCTCCTGGACCTCGAACGCCTCGTCGAGCATCAGCTCCTCCTCGTCGACCACGGCGGGCAGCTTGTCGGCCCAGCCGGCCGCGACGTAGACGTGGCAGGTGGCACAGGCGCAGCAGCCGCCGCACGCGGCCTCGATCGGCAGATCGGCATCACGGATGATCTCCATGACCGACCAGCCGGCGCGGCCCTCGATCTCGTGGACCTGACCCTCGCGGTCGGTGACGATGAGCTTCGACATGGATGTCCTCGACGAACGAACGGATGCGCCGCTTAACCCGGCACGCGACCAAAGGTCAACAAGGGGCGATGGGCACGGCAAGCAAGGAGGGACTTGATGGTCCCCCCTTGGACCCCCCGAAACGGCAGAAAAGGGCAGCGCGCATTATGCCAAGTCATTGTTTCAAAGGGTGAAAAAGGGGCTCCCGGTTCGTTTCGTCGGAGCGGTTCGAACGGTGGCCGCAGGCGCGCGGCGCGGTCCCGAGATCGACGGCGAAACTAACACGTACAGGCTGAAAATCCTAGATTGGAACATGATCCGAGAGGGCCTTCGGCAACCGGTGCGTCGTCCAAACGGGGCGACGGCAGTGGGGGCGTTCTTGACCGGGGGAGACGGAAGGGCCAATTAAGAGGCTACGGACTGGGGGTTGTTCCCGGTCGGCGAGTGGCTCCGGGGTTTCTCGGAGCCATTCGTTTTTCAGGGGAAGGTCTTCAGTCCCCATCCGCGGACCTCGCCCGCTGGGCTGCGTCGAAGCTTCGGCTCGATGATGTCCCAGGCTCGGTTCGGCTGGGTCGGGTCCAGGACGTGCCGACCGATCGGCCGGGCGGTCAGGTCCGCCAACTGCAGCCCGGCCGAGTTGGTCTTCTTGTCGGCGAACACGATCTCGAAGCCCGGCATCGCCCCGACGCGATTGGCGCCGTCCCGGATGCGGCGGAAGGCGAGTTCCAATTCGTCGTCCTCGCGCTTGCCGCGCTTTTCCACGACGATGTGGGTCTTCCGTGTGTCCTGGTCACGCTCGCCCAGGAACCGCTGCGCGCGCTCCATGCAGAAGGTCAGCGCCATCTCGTAGGGATTGCCGGGGTCGACATACCGCCGCGCGAGGTGCTCCTTGTGGATCGCGGCGGCGATGATCGTGAAGTCTGCGTCCTCGATCAGCCGGTTCAGCCCGGCCATGAAGGCGTCGCGCTTGTCCTGGCTCCTGAGGAACAGGAAGGGCGGCTTCTGCTTGCGGATGTCGTGCTCGTGCAGGACGACGATGTCGTGGCCGAAATGGGCGAACTTGAACGCCTGCACCTGCGGAGCGACCACGTTGGCGTAGTGATCCTTCCGAAAGATGCAGAAATCGAGCACGAAGACCGGATAGTCGCGGTCGATGGCGGTCAGCGTGTGATCGCCGCTTTCGTCGACGTAGATGACGTAGTCACTGTAGGTCATGAAGCGGCGGCAATCGGGTCTGCTGCGTTGGCAGCGTAGACGGCGGCCTCGAAAGCGGTCCAGGCTTGCGAGCGTACCTGGGCGGCGTCAAGCGGCGAAGCGGCCGCCTTGGATGGGCCTAGCGTGGCCGAGGGCGATCAGCGCGGCGAGGATGTCGGCCACGTCGTCGACCGGGCGGCGCTGGAAGGCCGGGGCCTGGCGGGCGCGGCCGATCCACGCACCCGATTGCCCAGAGGCGGCGCGAAGGGGCCGTTCCCCTTCGTCAGCCTTTCGGGCGCTCCGGACGGGGAGTGGGCCTGCGCCATCGCCGCCTGCATGTCTGCTTGACGCAAGAAAGCTCGCGAATCTGCCGCTACCCTTGTCAGCCGCGCTTATGCCCGCTGGCATTCCAGTACCATCGAGCCGTTCGGGCGCCATTCTGCCGATCACCACTGGACATCTACGACTGGTGGTTAGGCCTACTGGTTGGTCCAGGTTGGAGCATTCTGAATAGCGGATCCTACTTAGGTGGACGCATGCGGCTACTCGTAGGCGTCGAGCATGTCTGCAGGGACCAGTCGGGGATGACGCATGGGCCGCTCTTGTAATCGAACGATTTCAAAGCGATATGCTGGATCGGCGAACAGGAGACCCAGCGGTGAGTGAGCGATCCAATGGCGACGCGAACATCGTGAAGCTGCGCCCGAGCCGGGCGCAGCGCGCGTCGGAGGGTAAGTGGGGTGCGGCGGTGATGGCGCGCGGCTTCTGCATCATCCCGTCGCTGATCTTGCGGGCGCAGCAGCGGCTCGGGCTAAACCCTACGCAGTTGGCGGTTCTGCTCCAGCTCTGTGATTTCTGGTGGGATGAGGGTCGCAAGCCGTTTCCTAGCAAAAGGCGCATCGGCCAGCGGATCGGCCTGAGCGAGCGGCAGGTCCAGCGATACATCGTGGATCTTGAGAAGGCTGGCTTCGTCCATCGGATAGAGCGACGCGCCGGTCATGGCGGCAAATTGACAAATGAGTATGACCTGAGCGGGCTTGTCGAGAAGCTAAAGCGCCTAGAGCCGGAGTTCCGCGAGGTCGAAGAGGAAATTCGGGAGCGTCGCGAGGCTGTGGCGGTACCGCGCGGCCGTAAGAAGCTGGCATCTTCAGCCGCGGCCAAACGAAACTGACAGGAATGAGCGCACTCAAAAAACGCTGAACCCCGGGCGCATGCCTTAGGCAGAGGCGGACCCGGGGTGTACGGCGCAAGATATGGCAGACTCTGTGGTGCAAGTCAAGATTTTTGCTTTCTCCGACGAGATTTTGGGTGCTCTCGAAACATCGCTCTCACCGGAGCGGATGGGCACCTATCTCGCGGCGACCAACGGCAACCGAGAGAAGGCGGTTCGCCTGTACACCTGGAACACCGCAGTGAGTGCGGCCTTTTACGGACCGTTGCAAGGGCTCGAAGTCGCGTTGCGCAATGGGATGCACCATGAGTTGAGCGCAGTTTACGGCGCCGACTGGTACGACAACCCTGCTGCACAGCTCGACCAAGGCTGTCTGCGAAGGGTCGCCAAGGCAAAAAGCGATCTCGCCAGGGACGGTTATGCCGAGGACCCGCCGCACGTGGTGGCCGCGCTTTCCTTCGGGTTTTGGGTCTCTATGCTCGGTCGTGGTGGTCTTGTCCAGACACATCCGCGCCGGAAAGCAAACTATGAAATGACGCTATGGCGACCGGCGTTGTACCGGGCCTTTCCGCATGGACCAAAGCTGTCCAGGAGGGCAGCGCATACGCCCCTGAATTATCTCCGGACGCTGCGAAATCGCATCGCGCACCACGAGCCGATCTTTAAGCGGCATCTGGAGCAGGACTACGAAAACATAAAGGAGGTGGCCGGATGGATTTCGCCGCGTAAGCGGGACTGGATTGCTCATCACAGTAGGTTGCCTGAGCTGCTGGCGATGTCGCCAGACAACGAAGAACTCCGCTTCTGAGCTCATTTGCTTCAAGGTAAAATCGAATATTTTAGCATAGCGGTTCAAGAAGAAATATATTTGGAAACCTTAGTATGACCGCTGTTGGTAAGCAGGCAGACTCAACTCGGTCATTGCTCTTACGTTCGCTTCAGGCCGAATCCCGGCCCTGCTGCGGGCCGGGGGTGGGCGGGTCCGCGGATGGGCTCAGGCTGTGACGGGCTCGTAGTGGAGGACCAGCAACCTCGTTCTGAGCAGCGGTGCCGTGGCGTAGGGGTGGCCTTCGTCGGTGGTGAATTCGACGAGGGCGGTGGTGTCGTCGAGGATTTCGACCACGGTGCCGACCTGGCCGGCGACGAGGCCGTGGTGGGGGGCGTCTTCGGTCAGGGCGACCGTGTCGAGCACCTTCGGCGGATGAGGCATCGCGCGATCTCTGCTCACGTCTTCTTTTTCGAACGTAGCAGGTGACGAGGGCCGGTACAGCCTCACCCAGCCCCACCCCCGGCAACGTCCGGGGGGTGGGGGGGGGCGAGCCCCCCGCGTCCCTCTCCTTCCCTTCCCTACCCGCCGTTGACGTCCTGGATCGCTTGGAAGGCGCCGATGGCGCCGAGGTTGATGAGGTCGGAGACGTTGGCGTTCATCGGCACGATTTGGGCGGCCTTGTCGAGGCCGATGAGGATGGGGCCGATGACTTGGCCGCCGCCGAGTTGGCGCAGCAGTTTGGAGGCGATGCTGGCGGAGTGCAGCGCCGGCATCATGAGGATGTTGGCGGGCCGGGAGAGGCGGGCGAACGGGTAGAGCTTCAAGAGTTCGGCATCGAGCGCGATGTCGGCCTCCATTTCGCCGTCGTACTCGAAGTCGACGCCGCGGCGGTCGAGTTCCTTGATCACGTCGCTCTGCTGGGCGGCGACGTTGACCTCGCGGTTGCCGAAGGTGGCGAAGGAGACGGCGGCGACGCGCGGCGTGAGGCCGAGTTGGCGGACGAAGGCGGCCGCCTGGATGGCGATGTCGGCGCTGATCTTGGCGGTGGGGAGTTCGTTGACCGCGGTGTCGGCGAGGAAGACGGTGCGACCGCGGGCGATGACGATGGAGAGGCCGAAGACCTGGGCGCCCGGCTTCGGGTCGAGGACGCGGAGCAGGTCCTGGAGCGCGCTGACGTAGTTGCGGGTGAGCCCGGTGACGATGACGTCAGCGTCGCCCATCGCCACCATGCAGGCGCCGAAGACGTTGCGTTCCTGGTTCACCAGCCGCACCACGTCGCGGTAGAGTTGGCCCTTGCGCTGCAACCGCTCGTAGAGGAAGTCGGCGTAGACGTCGTTCCTCGTGTTGAGGCGCGCGTTCTGGATCTCGACGCCGTCCGGCTTGCCGAGCCCCATCGCCTCCATCGCCGCGAAGATCCGCTCCTCGCGGCCGACCAGGATGGGCCGGCCGAGGCCCGCATTGCGCCACGCCATGGCGGCGCGGATGGTGGTCTCCTCCTCACCCTCGGCGAACACGATGCGTTGCGGCTGGTCGGCCACGGTGTCGATGATCTGCTGCATGCGCGACGCGGTCGGATCGAGCCGGGCGCGCAGCTCCACCTCGTAGGCGCGGGCGTCGAAGAGGGGCTTGCGCGCGACCCCGCTTTCGGTCGCGGCCTTGGCGACGGCGAGCGGCACCTTGACCACGAGGCGCGGGTCGAACGGTGTGGGGATCACGTAGTCGGGGCCGTATTGCAGCCGGCGCCCCCGATAGGCTGCCGAGACCTCGTCCGGCACGTCCTCGCGGGCGAGGTCGGCGATGGCGTAGGCGGCGGCGATCTTCATCGCGTCGTTGATCGCCGACGCGCGGACGTCGAGAGCACCTCTGAAGATGTAGGGGAAGCCCAGGACGTTGTTGACCTGGTTGGGGTAGTCCGAGCGGCCGGTGGCGATGATGGCGTCGGGGCGAATGGCGTGGACCTGCTCCGGCGTGATTTCCGGGTTGGGGTTGGCCATGGCGAAGATGATCGGGTTGGGCGCCATCGACGCGATCATCTCGGGCGTGAAGGCGCCGACCACCGAGAGGCCGAACGCCATGTCGGCACCCTCGAAGGCTTCGGCCAGGGTGCGCTTGTCGGTATCGACGGCGTGCGCCGACTTCCACTGGTTCATGCCGTCGGCGCGGCCGGCGTAGACCACGCCCTTGGTATCGCAGAGCAGCACGTTCTCGTGCCTGAGGCCCATCGCCTTCAAGAGGTCGACGCAGGCGATGGCGGCGGCACCGGCGCCGTTCACCACCAGCTTGCTCTCGTCGAGCGTGCGGCCGGTGAGGTGGAGCGCGTTGATCACCCCGGCGGCGGCGATCACCGCCGTGCCGTGCTGATCGTCGTGGAACACCGGGATGTCGAGCATCTCCTTCAGGCGCTGCTCGATGACGAAGCACTCGGGCGCCTTGATGTCCTCCAGGTTGATGCCGCCGAAGGAGGGTGCCACCAGGGCTGCGGCGGCGACGAACGCGTCGACGTCCTCGGTCGCCAGTTCCAGGTCGATCCCGTCGATGTCGGCGAAGCGCTTGAAGAGGACGGCCTTGCCTTCCATCACCGGCTTCGAGGCCAGGGCGCCGATGTTGCCGAGGCCGAGCACGGCGGTGCCGTTGGAGATGACGGCGACGAGGTTGCCCTTGGAGGTGTAGTCGTAGGCCTTGGCCGGGTCCTTCTCGATCTCCAGGCACGGCACGGCCACGCCCGGCGAGTAGGCGAGCGAGAGGTCGCGCGAGGTGGCCAGCGGCTTGGTCGGGGTGATCTCGATCTTGCCGGGTCGGCCGCGACGGTGCAGTTCGAGGGCCTCCTCGTCGGTGATGCGGCCCTCCTGCTCGCTCGACGATGGTGCCCGGAAGCCGGAGCGTGGCGTCGACATGATCTTCCCCCCCCCCTGCCACACCGGCGCAGCGGCGCCGGCGGGTCTATTCTAGAGCCGTCTCCTCTAGTCGGCGGCACCGGCCTTCGGCAAGCCCTGCCCCGCTTGACGGCCCTGCCCCCCTCCCCACTTTAGGAGACGAGCGGTTTGCGGGGTTCGTAGCATGAACACGATGAAGACGGGATTGTTACTGGCGGCAATGACCGCCCTTTTTCTTGGTATCGGCTATGCGCTGGCGGGCGAAGGGGGCATGTTTCTTGCACTCGCTTTCGCCGCGGCGATGAACGTTTTCGCCTACTGGAACTCCGACAAAATGGTGCTGCGCATGCACAACGCGCGGGAAGTCGGCCCGCGCGAGGCGCCGGACCTCTACCGCATGGTCGAACGGCTGGCGAAGAACGCCGAGCTGCCGATGCCCAAGGTCTACGTCATCCAGGAGGCGCAGCCGAACGCCTTCGCCACCGGCCGCAACCCCGAGAATGCGGCCGTCGCCATCACCACGGGTCTGATGAACGCGGCACCGCCCGAGGAGATCGCCGGCGTGATGGCGCACGAGTTGGCGCACATCAAGAACCGCGACACGCTGATCATGACGGTCACCGCGACCATCGCCGGTGCGATCGGCTTTCTCTCGCAGTTCGCGTTCTTCTTCGGCCGCGGCGGCAATCGGCCCAACCCTATCGTGACCATCCTGATCATGATCCTCGCCCCCCTCGCGGCGATGATCGTGCAGATGGCGATCAGCCGGGCGCGGGAGTACGACGCCGACAAGCTGGGCGCCGAGATCGCGCGCGATCCGGCCTCGCTCGCCAATGCGCTCCGGCGGATCGAGGCGATCGCCCACGGGCGGGGCGCGCCCTTGATGCGGCAGGCGGAGGCCAACCCGGCGACGGCGCACATGTTCATCATCAACCCGCTTGCCGGGATCAACGCCGACGCGCTGTTTCGCACGCACCCGCCGACCGAGGAGCGGGTGCGGCGGCTGATGGCGATGGCCCAGGGCGGCACGCCGACGTCGGCGCCGCGCACCGCGACGGCGGGTGGCCGTTCCCGGATTCCGACGACGGGCGGCTGATCCGGAACGCCCTATTCGGCGGCTTCCTGGAGCGCGGGCCGCTGGCGCAGGCGGTGTTCGGTCGACCATTCGCGCACCAGCGCGTAGCCCACGGCGAGCACGACCGGTCCGAGGAAGACGCCGATCACGCCGGCGAGCAAGGCGCCGCCGATGATGCCGAGCAGGATCAACACGAAGGGCAGGCGCGAGGATCGGCTGACGAGCACCGTGCGGATGACGTAGTCCGACAATCCCACCGGCACGAAGCCCCAGATGAAGATGAAGAGCGCCGCTCCGTAGCTCTGTTCGAAGAACAGCCAGGCGGTGGCCGGCCAGATGACGAGGCCCGGCCCCATCGGCACCGACGACAGCAAGGCCGCGATCACGCCGAACACGAGCGGGAACGGAATGTCGACCAGCCAGAGGCCGAAGGCGACCAGGGCGCCCTGGACGATGGCCACGCCGATGATGCCGTAGAGCACGCCGGTCACCGTCCCGTGCGCCTCCTTCAGCAGTCGCTCGGCGCGCGAGCCGGCGATGCGCTCGGTGAGCGAGTGGACCTCGACCGCCACCGCCTCGCCGTCGCGGTAGAGGAAGAACACGATCAACAGGCTGATCGCCGTCTGGAGGAGGCCCAAGAGCAAGCCGCGACTGAAGCCCCAGATACGGCCGTAGATCTCGCCCTTGTAGGAATCGACCAACCCTTGGAGATCGTAGCCCGGCGAGGTGATCTCGACCCAGAGATTACCGACGCTGTCCATCAACAGCGGGCTCGCCAACACCCAGTCCGGCGGCGGCGGGGGGGCATCGATGACACGACGCCCCCAGTCGACCACGTCGGGTACGCTGTGCGAAAGCGCGATCACGAACAACAGCAGCGGCACGAACAGCGCGACGGTGAGCAGCGCCACCATCACGGCGGCGGCCAGCAGCCGTCGGCCCTCCAGCCATTGCAGGAGCCGCTCGAACACCGGCCACGTGGCGATGGCAATGACGAAGGCCCAGAGGATCGCCGCCACGAAGGGGCGAAGGATGGCGAACGACATCGCGGCGAGAAACGCCACCACGGCAAGGGCGGCGATGTGTTCGGCGCGGCGGACGGAATAGGCCAACCGGGTCTCTCCTGCGGGGTCGCAGGCTTCGTCTTAGAGGATGAATTTCGACAGGTCGCCAGCGTCGAGCAGATCGGCGACGCGGGTACGCACGTAGGTTGCGTCGATCACTACCGTCTCCCCGCCACGGTCGGATGCCGTGAAACTGATGTCGTCCACCACCCGCTCCATCACCGTCATCAGGCGCCGCGCGCCGATGTTCTCGACCCGGCCATTGATGTCGTGCGCGAGCCGCGCCAGTTCCTCGATGCCGTCGTCGGTGAAGTCGAGCGTGACCCCCTCCGTCGCCAACAACGCCTTGTACTGGGTCACCAGGCTCGCCTCCGGCTCGACCAGGATGCGGACGAGATCGGCATGCACCAGGGGCCGCAGTTCGACCCGGATGGGCAGCCGGCCCTGCAACTCGGGCAACAGGTCCGACGGCTTGGCGAGGTGGAACGCACCGGAGGCGATGAACAGGACGTGGTCGGTCTTGACCACGCCGTGCTTGGTCGGCACCTGCGTGCCCTCGATCAGGGGCAACAGATCGCGCTGCACGCCCTCGCGGCTGACGTCGCCGGCGCGGCCCTCGCGCGCGGTGATCTTGTCGATCTCGTCGATGAAGACGATGCCGTTCTCCTCGGCCGCCTTGAGGCCCTCCCGCACCACCACGTCCTGGTCGAGCAGCTTGTCGCTCTCCTCGACGATCAGGATCTCGTAGCTCTCGGCCACGGTCATCTTGCGCCGCTTGGTGCGCCCGCCCATGGCCTTGCCCAGCATCTCCGAGAGGTTGACCATGCCGACCTGGGCGCCCGGCATGCC
>JBJHBG010000073.1:10817-25786 GCA_050485385.1 Geminicoccaceae bacterium
GCCCATACTTGGTGGCCACCGTGCAGCCCTCGATGAGCGGCAGAAGGTCGCGCTGCACGCCTTCGCGGCTGACGTCGGCGCCGCCGTGACGACTGTCGCCGCGGGCGATCTTGTCAATCTCGTCAAGGAACACGATGCCGTTTTCCTCAACGGCGTAAATGGCTTCCCGGGTCACCGCTTCCTCGTCAAGGAGCTTGTCGCTTTCCTCGGTCACCAGCGCCTTCTCGGCATCCCGCACGGTCAGGCGTTTCTGCGCGTGGCGCTGGCCGAACGTCTTGCCCAGAATGTCGCCGATGTTGACCATGCCGACGCTGGCGCCCGGCATTCCCGGGATCTCGAAGGTGGGCATGCCGGAGGTGCCGGCCTCGACCTCGAGTTCGATTTCGCGTTCGGCCAGCTCGCCCGCGCGCAACAGGCGCCGGAATTTCTCGCGGGTCTCGCGCCCCGCCTGGGCGCCGACCAGGGCGTCGAGCACCCGCTCCTCGGCGTTGGTCTCGGCCTGCGCCGTCACCTCGCGGCGCATCCGCTCGCGGGTCTGCGAGATCGAGACCTCGACGAGGTCGCGCACGATGCTCTCGACGTCGCGGCCGACATAGCCGACCTCGGTGAACTTGGTCGCCTCGACCTTGAGGAAGGGGGCCTGGGCGAGCCGGGCGAGGCGCCTCGAAATCTCGGTCTTGCCGCAGCCGGTGGGGCCGATCATGAGGATGTTCTTCGGCTGCACCTCTTCGCGCAGGCCGGCCTCGATCTGCTGGCGGCGCCAGCGGTTGCGCAGCGCGATAGCGACCGCGCGCTTGGCCTCGCGCTGGCCGACGATGAAGCGGTCGAGTTCCGAGACGATCTCGCGGGGGGTCAAGGCGGTCATGCCGTCTCCAGGGTCTCGACGACGAGGTTGTGATTGGTGAAGACGCAGATGTCGGCGGCGATCGCCATGGCCTTCCTGGCGATCGCCTCGGCGGTCAACCCCTCGACGTCGAGCAGCGCCTTGGCAGCGGCCAGCGCGTAGCCGCCGCCGGAGCCGATGCCGGCGACGCCGTCCTCCGGCTCCAAGACGTCACCGACGCCGGTGAGGATCAGCGTTTCCTCCCGGTCGGCGACCAGCATCATCGCCTCGAGCCGGCGCAGGAACCGGTCGGTCCGCCAGTCCTTGGCCAGTTCCACGCAGGCGCGCTTGAGCTGGCCCGGATGGCGTTCCAGCTTGGCTTCCAGCCGTTCGAGCAGGGTGAAGGCGTCGGCGGTCGAGCCGGCGAAGCCGCAGAGGATGTCGGGCCTGAGGCGGCGCACCTTGCGCGCGCCGCCCTTGATCACGGTGTTACCGAGGCTGACCTGGCCGTCCCCGGCGATCACCACTTGGCCTGCCTTGCGGACGGTGACGATGGTCGTCCCGTGCATGGCGGTGGCACGGTCGGCGTCGGCCGACCGGTCGGAAAAGGTCACGCGCGGGGCTCCCGGCAGTCATCCACGAGCGCCGGATATGGGGGCCTTGCGGGCGACGTTCAAGCGATGCCTACCCCGCGTTGCGGTCAGTCGAAACGGCGCTGACGGCGGCGACGAGGTCGCGCAGCGCCATCACCAGACCGTCGGAATCCTTGAGCCGGAAGGCGGTCGCGGTCAGCAAGGCCGCGGTCATCAGGCGCTCGTGCGGGTCGGCCTCGCCACACTCGGAAGCGGCGTCCACGGTCTCGAGTTCGTCCAACAGGTCCAAGTCGTACATCCCCTGCTCCCAGGCTCCGAAGTGCAGGACGGCCGCCGCCGCTGACGAGACCCGTCGATCCGTTGCGGCCGGGTCGGTACGGGCGGCGAAGGCGTCACGATGACGGTCATTGGATATTACAACCTGAGGGCGATGCCAACAAAAATCTGAAGATCGGTAAAGTATAAAACAGACAATCCAGCCAAAACCAAGACTATTTTCGACTAGTTTTTGAGCAATATTTTTACGTGGACTTGAGCGGCAAACCGACAAAACACGCTTCAAAACGCAGCGAGCCCGCCGCAACGCGGCGGCGGGCTCGCAACATTCGGACGTGGACGCTGCGGTCAGGCGCCGAGCTTGACCTTCAGATTGGCGTCCAACGCGTCGAGGAACTGCGTGGTGGTGAGCCAAGGCTGATCCGGGCCGATCAAGAGCGCCAGGTCCTTGGTCATCTTGCCGCTCTCGACGGTCTCGACGCAGACGGCCTCCAGCGCCTTGGCGAAGGTGGCCACCTCCGGCGTGTCGTCGATCTTCGCCCGGTAGTAGAGGCCCTGCGTCCAGGCGAAGATCGAGGCGATCGGGTTGGTCGAGGTCGCCTTGCCCTGCTGGTGCTGGCGATAGTGGCGGGTGACGGTGCCGTGCGCCGCCTCGGCCTCGACCGTCTTGCCGTCCGGCGTCATCAACACCGACGTCATCAGACCGAGCGAGCCGAAGCCCTGCGCCACCGTGTCCGACTGCACGTCGCCGTCGTAGTTCTTGCAGGCCCAGACGAAGCCACCCGACCACTTCATGGCGCAGGCGACCATGTCGTCGATCAGTCGGTGCTCGTAGGTCAGGCCCTTGGCCTTGAAGTCGGCAGCAAAATCAGCATCGAAGACCTCCTCGAACAGGTCCTTGAAGCGGCCGTCGTATTTCTTGAGGATGGTGTTCTTGGTCGACAGATAGACCGGATAGTTGCGCATCAGGCCGTAGTTGAAGCAGGCACGGGCGAAGTCGCGGATGCTGTCGTCGAGGTTGTACATGCCCATGGCGACGCCGCCGCCGGGGAAGTCGAAGACGTTGAACTCCATCGGCTTGGAGCCGTCCTTCGGCGTGAAGGTCATGGTGAGGGTGCCCGCGCCCGGCACGACGAAGTCGGTGGCGCGGTACTGATCGCCGAAGGCATGGCGGCCGATGACCATCGGCTGCGTCCAACCCGGCACCAGCCGCGGCACGTTCTTGCAGATGATCGGCTCGCGGAACACGGTGCCGCCGAGAATGTTGCGGATGGTGCCGTTGGGCGAACGCCACATCTGCTTGAGATCGAATTCCTTCACCCGCTCCTCGTCGGGGGTGATGGTGGCGCACTTCACGCCGACATTGTGCTGCTTGATCGCGTTGGCGGCGTCGACCGTCACCTGGTCGTCCGTGGCGTCGCGATTCTGCACCGACAGGTCGTAGTACAGGAGTTCGACGTCGACGTAGGGCAGGACCAGCTTGTCCTTGATGAAGGCCCAGATGATCCGGGTCATCTCGTCGCCGTCGAGTTCGACGATCGGGTTCTTCACGTTGATCTTGGCCATCGGGTCCCTCCAGGATGTCGGCGTCGCGCTGCGCGCGCCCGCGCGCGGATGGCGCTTCCTAGCCGACCGGCGGCCCGACCAAAACCCGACCAGAGTAGCGGCCGGCGTTCAGTCGTCGCGCCGCCAGATCGGATCGGTCAGCTCGGCGACGAAGTCCGCATGGGCGGCAAGCTCGCCTTGGCTCGCTTGGTGCGGCCGCGGCGGGCGGGCCTCGCGGCGCCGAACGGCGGCGGCAGCACGGCGCCGCGTGCCGATGCCGAACTCCAGGCCGGGCTGCCGCCCGCCGATGAGGTGCAGGTAGACCTCGGCCAACAGCTCGCAGTCGATCAAGGCGCCGTGCTTGACCCGCGCCGACGCATCCACCTCGAAGCGCCTGCAGAGGGCGTCCAGGCTCGCCGGCGCTCCCGGAAAGCGGCGCCGCGCCATCTCCAGGGTGTCGATCGCCTTGGCCATGCCCCAAGGCTCGCGCCCCAAGAGCTTCAGTTCGTGATCGAGGAACTTCATGTCGAAGGGGGCGTTGTGGATCACCAGCTTCGCCTCGCCGACGAAGTCGACGAAGGCATCGACCACGGCCGCGAACACGGGCTGATCCGCCAGAAACGCGTCGCCGAGCCCGTGGATCGCCTCCGCCTCGGCCGGCATCGACCGCTCCGGGTTGACGAACTGGTGGTAGGTGTTGCCGCTCGGCAGATGGTCGATCAGTTCCACGCAGGCGATCTCGACCACGCGGTCGCCGCTCCAGGGATCGAGGCCCGTGGTCTCGGTGTCGAGGACGATCTCCCGGATCATTGGCTCGTCTCCCTGCGGCCCCGCTGCAACCAGCGCTGCGGCCAAACCGTCGGCCGCCGCCCCGCGAGCGCCCGCACGACAGCCCGGACGTCAGCCAGCGTCTGGGCGCGGCCCGCGCCGGTGCGAACGACGAAGTCGGCCCGCCGGCGCTTGGCCGCGTCGGGCAGTTGCCGGGCCAGGATAGCCCCGAGGCGGTCGGCCGTCATCCCGCCGCGGGCCATCGCCCGCGCCCACTGCACGGCGGCCGGCGCCGTTGCGACCACGGTCGCATCGCAACGCCCTTCGCCGCGGGTCTCGAACAGGAGCGGCACGTCCAGCACGGCGATCCGGTCGCCGTTACGGGCACAGCGCCGAAGAAAGGCACGCTCGGCCCCACGCACCGCCGGATGCAGGATGCCCTCCAGCCGGCGGAGCGCCGCGACGTCGCCGAGCACGGCCGCGCCCAACCGCCGACGATCGATGCCGCCGCCCTCGGCCTCCACGCCCGGAAACGCCGCCAGCACGTCGCCCACGGCGCTGCCGCCCGGCGCCATCAGGTCGTGGACGGCGAGATCGGCATCGAACACCGGCAGCCCGAAGCCGCGGAAGAAACCGGCCGTGGTCGACTTGCCCATGGCGATGGAACCGGTGAGGCCGAGGATCAGCATGGCGGTCAGGCCAAAAGCGCGCCCTGGACGCGCAACTGGTCGATCAAGGCGAGGAGCGGCAGGCCCTGGACGGCGAAGGCGTCGCCCCGGACCTCGGTCACCACGTGCGGCCCCAGCGCCTCGAGCTGGTAGCCGCCGACGCAGCCGAGCAGGTCGTCGCCAGCGGCATCCACGTAGCGTTCGACCAAGCGCCGCTCCAGCGGACGCAGGCGGACGGCGGGGTTCGTCAGATGGTGCCAGATCCGCGCGCCACCGCGATGCAGCACGACCGCGGTGTGCAGACGGTGGACACCCCCGGCAAGCGCGAGCAGCTGGTCGACGACCGCCTCGCGCGTGACGGGCTTGTCCGGCCAAGTGCCGTCGGCCGCCTCCAACACCTGGTCCGCCGCGATGACGAGTTCGTCCGCCGCTGCGGTCATCGCCACGCGCTCGCCCTTGAGGCTGGCGAGGGCGACCGCCGCCTCGCCGGCGTCGACGCCGTCGGCGCGCAGGCCCTCCCGCACCGCAGCCTCGTCGACCGGCATCGCACGCACGGCGAAGACGAGCCCCACCTGGCGCAACAGGCGCGCGCGCGCCGGGCTCGACGAGGCGAGAACGAGGCGCGGCGCTGCCGCCTGCAGGGGGCTCGAGGATGGCGTGTTCGGGGTGCTTGCGAAGCTCATGCACGCTGACCACTTCTTAATGTGTCGTCGGCACGATGGGCCAGCCGGTGCCCCTGCGCCGTTCGTCGTGGAGCCGTACCATGCAAGCCCCTCTTTCCAGCCGGACCACGCCCCCTCCGCCCGCCGCACCGGAGGCGTACGTCAAGCCCGTCGAGCAGGCGGGCCGCCGCTTCTACGCCATCCACAGCCAGGATGGCAGGCCCATCGCCCTGGCCGCCAGCCGGGAACTCGCCTTCGCCTTCCTCGGCCAGCACGACCTCACGGCCGCCGACGTCCACTGAGCCGCCCGTTTCTTTCGCCCCGTCTCGGAGGCCGACAGACGGCACCGCTCAGACCGGCAGCCGCACGTCCACCAGGAGACCGCCGGTGGGCGCATTCGAGAGGCGGATGGTGCCGCCGTGGGCGTGGGCGATGTCGCGGGCAATGGTGAGGCCCATGCCGATGCCGCCGCCGGTGACGCCACGCGTGCTGCCGAGCCGCACGAACGGTTCGAAGACCCGCTCCCGCTCGGCCGACGGGATGCCCGGCCCATCGTCCTCGACCTGGAAGGCGACCCAATCGCGCTCCAGCCACGCGGCGACGCGCACCGCGCCGGCGGCGTGCTTGACGGCATTGTCGATCAGGTTGCCGAGCATCCGCTCGACCGCCACCGGTCGCACCGTCACCGGACCGTCGGCCGCGACCTCGAAGGTCGCCGGCTGGCGATTGCGCGCCGCCCGCGCCTCCAGCCGCGCCATCAGCTTCGCGAGCCGCACGGTCTGCATCTTCTCCTGCGCCTCGGCGCGGACGAACTCGAGATAGGCGTCCACCAGTCGGCGCATCTCCTCGACGTCGGCGTGGAGACCCTCCAGGTCCTCGGGGCGGACCGGCCCGCCGCGCATGAGTTCCAACTCGAGGTTCATCCGAGTGAGCGGCGTGGAGAGGTCGTGGCTGACCGCCGCCAGCATCTCCGTCCGCTGCCCGAGGTGGCGAACGATCCGCTGCCGCATCCGGTTGTAGGCCAACGCCGCCCGGCGGATCTCGATCGCCCCCTCCAGCTTCACGTCGCCCACGTCGCGACCCTTGCCGAAGCTGTCGGCGGCGTCCGCAAGGCGGCGGATCGGCCGCACCTGCCGGCTGAGGAAGTAGATGGCGATGACGATCAGCAGCAGCGACGCGCTGACCATCCAGGCCATGAACAGGGTGGTCGTCGAGCTGTCGACCCGCTTGCGCGGCGCCAGCACGCGCAGGAGCGCGTCGTCGAGCTGAACGTAGACCGCAACGCGGCGGAGCTGGTCGGCCGGCCGGGTGTCGACGCGGAACGGCCGATCCAGCCGCGAGGCGAAGCTCGCCCTCAGCAGCCCGTCGATCTGCTCCGGCGGCAGGAAGCCGCTGGTGGCGGTGGCCGGCTCGAGCTGCCCCCCCGGCTCCAGCGACAACGCGAAGTCGAGATGCCGCCGGGCGCCGTCCAGCACCGCGGCTCGCGCCGCCGCATCGGGCGCCGCCTCCAGTTGCTGGACCACCCAGGCCACCTCGCCGGCGACGCCGTTGGAAAGCCAGCGGCTGACGCTGTCCCAGTGCCGGTTGTAGAAGATGTTGGTCAGGATGATCTGCAGGATCAGGACCGGCAGGACCACGATCAGCAACGAGCGGCCGAACAGCGAGCGCGGCAGGATGGCCGCCCGCTGCCACTGTCTGAGCCGCCGGCGCAGCACCGGCCAACGACGTTCAACGGAGCCGACGGCGATCGCCATGTCAGCCTCCTTCGATCAGGGCATAGCCGCGGCCGCGCACGGTCACGAGGTAGCGCGGCTGCTTCGGGTCGTCCTCGATCTTGCGCCGAAGTCGTGCCACCTGGGCATCGACGGCACGGTCGGCGCCGTTGATGTCGGCAAGGTCCGTCAGCTCGAAGCGCTCGTAGGCGATGCCGGGCGTGCGGGCGAGGATCGCGAGGAGTTGCCGCTCGCCGGTGGTGAGGTGCACGGCGACGCCCCGCGTGGTCAGGGATTGCCGCTTGCGGTCGAAGACGAACGGGCCGAAGCGGACGAGGTCGGCCTCGTCGTCGGCGCCGGGCGGGCGGGCGCGGTCGAGGATGCGCTGCACCCGAAGCACCAGCTCGCGCGGCTCGAACGGCTTGCCCAGGTAGTCGTCGGCGCCGACCTCGAGGCCGCGGATCCGGTCGTCCACCTCCTTGCGTGCGGTCAGCAGCAGGATGGGCACCTTGTCGTTTGCACGCAGCTTCGCCGTCAAGTCGAAGCCGGTCGTGTCGGGCAGCATCACGTCGAGCACCAGGAGATCGAAGGTGAACCGCTCGATCGCCGCCAACGCCTCCACGCCCGTCCCGGCCGTCGTCACATGGTAGCCCTGCGCCACCAAAAAGCGCTGCAAGAGGCTGCGCAGCCGGTCGTCGTCGTCGACCACCAACAGATGGTGGCCCGGCGGCGCTAAGGCCTCGGCGGCGGCAGTCGCCTCGCTCATGCCGGAGCCAAGTCGTCGAAGAACGGCCGCGCTGCGGGCTCGACCAGATCGAGCAGCACCGCCTCGAAGTCGGCCACCCCCTGGGGGCCGTGCGCCTTGAACACCGCCGCGAGGCGGCGGCGCTGACTGCGGTCGAGGCGTTCGGCCAGCTCCAGACCCCGCTCGCTCAGCCGCAGCACCATACGGCGCCGGTCGTCGGCCGAGCGCTCGCGCCGGAGCAGTCCGCCGTCGAGCAACTGATGGACGTGACGCGAGACGGTCTGCTTGGGCAGACCGAGCACGGCCCCCAGATCGGCGGCGCTGCCGGCGGAACTGCCCTTCAAGAGCAAGAGAATCATGCGGTGCGTCGGCGCCAGGCCGTCGGGCAGGGCCGCCAGCGCCGTCGCCTCGAAGGCGCGGGCCGCGAGCAGAACCAGCGCCACCGACCGGTCCAGTTCGTCCGGGCGAAGGAAGAGCGCTTTACTTTTGGGCATCGATCCGACGGGTCTGCATGGGGGTCCCCTCGTTGACACATATTGACCCGAGTGATAGCCGACGCAATCCTCGATATTTCCACGACAAGCCCGCCAAGGGGGCGCCCGGATGGCACTCGTTCCTTACGACGATCGCGATGGTTTCATTTGGTACGATGGCGAATTCGTGCCTTGGCGCGAGGCCAAGCTGCACGTCCTGAGCCACGCGCTGCACTACGCCAGCGCCGTATTCGAGGGCGAACGCGCCTATGGAGGCACGGTCTTCAAGCTGACCGAGCACTCGCAGCGGCTGATCGACAGCGCCCGGATGATGGGCTTCGAGTTGCCCTACGACGCGGCGGAGATCGACGCCGCGACCAAGGCGACCATCGCCAAGGCCGGACTGGGCGACTGCTATGTCCGCCCGGTGGCGTGGCGCGGCTCGGAGATGATGGGCGTGTCGGCGCAGCAGTCGCGCATCCACGTCGCCATCGCCGTTTGGGAGTGGGGTGCCTACTACAGCGACCTCAAGCTCACCCGCGCGCTGTATCACCGCCCGGCCCCCAGTGCCGCCCCGGTGCACAGCAAGGCCGCCGGCCTCTACATGATCTGCACCCTCTCGAAGCACGCGGCGGAGGCCAAGGGCTTCGGCGACGCGTTGATGCTCGACCACGAGGGCTACGTCGCCGAAACCACCGGCGCCAACGTGTTCTTGGTGATGGGCGACACGCTGCACACGCCGACGCCCGACCGCTTCCTCGACGGGATCACCCGCCGCACGGCCATAGCGCTCGCCAAGGCGCGCGGCTTCGAGGTCGTCGAGCGGCGCATCCGCCCGGAAGAGATCGCCAGTGCCGACGAGATGTTCGTGACCGGTACCGCCGCCGAGATCACCCCGGTGCGGGCACTGGACGACCTCGCCTTCCCGGTCGGCCGGGTGACGAGCCAACTGATGGACGACTTCCGCAACCTGACCCGCGGCCTGCCGGCGGTGGTCGCCGCCTGAGCCTGCGCTCGGGAAGGCGAAGGAGACCAGGTTGGCCAAGGCGGTGTCGGTCTTTTGCGGCTCCCGTATCGGTGCGCCGATCGACTACCGCGGCCTCGCGGCGGACGCTGGCGATCGCCTCGCTCGCTCCGGCTGGCGCATCGTCTACGGCGGCGGCGACATCGGACTGATGGGCGCCGTCGCCGATGCCGCCATCGCCGCCGGGGGCGAGGTTCTGGGCTTCATTCCCGAACGGCTCCTCGGCCGCGAGGTTGGCCATCGCGGCATCACCGACCTGACGGTCACGCCCGACATGTTCGAGCGCAAGCGGCTGATGATCGCCGGCTCCGACGCTTTCCTGGCCTTGCCCGGCGGGCTGGGCACGATCGACGAGATCCTCGACGTCGTGACCCTCAAGCAGCTCGGCTACCACGACCGGCCGATCGTGCTGCTCGACGTCGATGGCTTCTGGCAGCCGTTCCGGGCCATGGTCGAGCACGTGACCGTCACCGGCTTCGCCGGCGAGGAGGTCTTGGGCCTCTACCGGCTGGTGCCCGACCTCGAGACGGCGCTCGGGGCGCTGCAGCGCCCCTGACGTCGCCGCGTCAGGCGGTGCCCGACGGCGGGTCGCCGGCCGCCGCGGCCCCACCCGCCTGCGCCGCCTGGGCCTCGGCAACCCGCCGACGATAGAGGGCGACGAAGTCGATCGGGTCGATCATCAGCGGCGGGAAGCCGCCGTCGCGGGTGGCATCGGCGATCACCCGCCGCGCGACCGGGAACAACAGGCGGGGGCATTCGATCATCAGCACCGGCTGGACCGCATCCTGCGGCACGTTGGCGATGAGGAAGAGGCCACCATAGGTCAGCTCGCAGACGAACAGGGCCTCGCCGCCGATCTTCGCCTCGACGTTGATCACCAGTTCGACCTCGTAGCGATCCGCCTCCATCTGCCGGCCACGGCTGTCGACCTTGATCTGGATTTCCGGGCGCTCGTTGGCCTGCATGCCGGCGGGTGCGCGCGGGTTCTCGAAGGACAGGTCCTTCACGTACTGGGCGACGATCGACAGGCGCGGCGCCGGGGCCTGCTGGTCGGCACCGTCCGGCCGCGGGGCGCCCGCCGGGGGAAGGTCGTTCTCGGCCATGAATGTCTCCGCATCGGCCTCCGACGGTCGGGAGGCGGGGTTGCAAACGGTCGGCTGCACGCTCGGGCGCAGGCGGTGGCGCGGGTTTAAGCCGGGTTCCGCCCAAAGAGCAACGGCATCGCCATCGCCGTCACGATCGATCGGGCCGATCCCAGCCCCCTTTCGGCGGCGGCATCGGCCGCGGCTCGCTGTCGTCGACGACCTCGTAGTCCGCATCGATGACGTCGGGCGGACGCCGCGGGCCGCCGTCCGGCGGGCGGGACGTCCCTGCCTCCACCGTGCGCACGTGCCGCGCCAGGCGCCGATAGAGCAGGGTCCGTACCGGCGGCAGCAGCAGCAGGGCGCCGAGCGCATCGGTGAAGAAACCGGGCGTGATCATCAGCAGGCCGGCGACGACGAGGCAGAGCCCGCTGAACCCCTCCTCCAACGGCATGGCCCCCTGGTCGAGGCGGGCGCGCGCTCTGGTCGCCACCTCGACACCCTGCCGGCGGATCACGAGACTGCCGGCGAGTGCCGTGGCAACGATCGCCAAGAGCGTCGGCCACATGCCGATCCAGCCGCCGATCTGGACGAACAGGGCCACCTCGACCAACGGCACGGCGAGAAAGGCGACGAAAAGGATCGGTGCGATGCGCATCGGCGGTCGGTTTAACTTTCGGCGTTCGAGGTTATATGTAGCCCAGCGCCACCCCGGTCGGCAGGGCCGGGCCCACCCACGCATCCGAATTGCGTCAGCACATGTCAAACGGTTTCCCCCTGATCGACATCATCTTCTTCGCCGCGGTGGCGCTTTTCATCGCGGTCCGGCTGCGCAACGTGCTGGGTCGGCGCACGGGTCACGAGCGGCGTCCGGAGCCGCCGATAACGCCGACCACGCCCGACAACGTGGTCAAGCTCCCCGGCCGCGACGAGGGCACCGACGGCCCCTTTGGCCACGTCGAGGACCCGGAACTGCGGGCCGGCCTCAACGCCGTCCGCCGCCACGACCCCGAATTCGACCTGGAGCACTTTCTGGGCGGCGCCCGCGGCGCCTTCGAGATGATCGTCGCCGCCTTCGCCCGCGGCGACACCGAGATGCTGCGCCCGCTCCTCGCCGACGAGGTCTATGCCGGCTTCGCCGACGCCATCGAGCAGCGCGAGGCGGCGGGCGAACGGTTGGAGACCGAGATCGTCGGCATCAAGGCCGTCGAGGTGGTCGAGGCACGCATGGAAGGCACCCGCGCCCTGCTCTCGGTGCGCTTCGTCAGCGACCAGATCAACGTCACCCGCGATGCAGGCGGGGCGGTAATCGACGGCGATGCGGACCACCTTGCCGAACTGGTCGACGTCTGGACCTTCGCTCGCGACACGGCCAACCGCGACCCGAACTGGTTCCTCGTCGCGACCAGCGCCGAAGGCTGACGCCGACCGTGCCGATGGGGCGGGGCCTTTCCCTCCTCGGCGCCCTGCTCCTGCTGGCGCTCGCCGGTTGCAGCACGCGCGAGCCGCCCCCGGTCGCGGGCTCGCCGGCACTGCTCGCCGCCTGGGCCGACGACGACCATGCGGCGGCGCTGGAAGCCTTCCTCGTGTCCTGCCCCGCCATTCTGCGGCGCGAGCCGACGGGTCCGCTCGGCGGCGTCGCCGGGGCCGGCGACGTCGAGGACTGGCAGCGCGTCTGCCGCATGGCGCAGGTGACCGCGCCGCCGGCCGCCCGCGCCTTCTTCGAGCGCAACTTCGTCGCCCGCCCGCAAGCCGTCGCCGCCGGCCACTACGACGGGCTCTTCACGGGCTACTACGAGCCGCTCTTGAGCGGCTCGCGCTGGCCGACCGCCCGGCACGTCTATCCGCTGCACCGGCCACCCCAGGACCTGCAGCGCCGCCGTGGCCAGCCGCTGCTCGCGCGCGCTTCGATCGACCGCGGCGCCCTCGCCCGCGAGGCCCTGGAGCTGGTCTGGGTCGACGACCCGGTCGGTAAGTTCTTCCTCCAGATCCAGGGCTCCGGCCAGGTCGAACTGCCCGACGGCGAGCGCATCCGGGTCGGCTATGCCGGCCAGAACGGCCACGCCTACTACGCCATCGGCCGCTACCTGATCGACGCCGGCTACGTGCCGATGGAACTCATGTCGATGCAGGCGATCGACCACTGGCTGCGCACCGCCCCACCCGATCAGGCTTGGGGCCTGATGCACCGCAACCCGTCCTACGTGTTCTTCCGCGAACTCGGCCCGGTCGCCGAGACGCCGGGCCCGCACGGGGCGATGGACCTGCCGGTCACGCCCGGCCGCTCGCTCGCCGTCGACCGCAGCTACACCCCGCTCGGCGCGCTGGTCTGGGTGGAGACGACCGAGCCGACGCCCGAGGGCGAGCGCCCGTTCCGCCGGCTGATGGTGGCCCAGGACGTCGGCGGCGCCATCCGCGGCCCGGTGCGCGGCGACGTCTTCTGGGGCGCCGGCCGCCGCGCCGAATACGCCGCCGGCCACATGAAACAACCCGGCCGCCTCTGGCAACTCGTGCCGCGGCCGTGACCAGCACGGGGCGGCTCGTCGCGAGGCGCACGGCGCCAAGAACGCTCTTTGGGGACACTGCCAGCAGGTGTTTGCGCGCAGTCTCATCGTCGACTCTGGATCGGCAGGACCAACGGAGGCCCTCGGTACGCCGCTCCACCTGTCGAAGAATGAGTCTGCGGGTCAGGGTGCTTGCCGTACCTCAGACCAACGGCGTCCCCGTTTGGTCCACCGCCGATCAAGCGCGTCGTCGGTGCTCTCCACTCGTCAACGCAACACGGATCGATGCGAGCTCGTCGCGGATGACGACCAGCATCGCCAGTAGCCCACACAAGACTACCGCAATAGCGAAGCCCCCAATCACTCCGAAAATGAAGCCTAGGATTGGTTCGGCTCGCGCATCAACGGCACCGGCGACGCCCGCCGCTCCGCCCGCAAGAACGATGATAACGGCGACAAATGCGTTCAAGGCCGCAAGGGTCTTGGCCAGCATCCTGTTCATACCGGTTACTCCGATGGTTTGGATGAACCGGTCAACATATAGCCAACGCTAGTCCGGCCCACGAGTGTACGATGCCATCGTCGGCCGAGCACTGGTCAGGCTGGTGTATGCGTAACTCACCAAAGAGCGGCCTAATCCTCGATCGCGCCCTTGGTCTCGACGATCAGGCCGTAGGTGTCGGGCTCGCGGTGTTGGGCGAAGTCGAAGATGGTGCGCTTGAGGGCGGCGCAGCGGTCGAGGTCGAGGGCGGCCGTCACGACCTCGTCGCCGAGGCTGGTGCATTGCGCCATCACCTCGCCGGTGGGGGCGACGATGGCGCTGCCGCCGATCAAGAGGCAGTCCTCCTCGACGCCGGCCTTGGCGACGCCGACCACGAAGGTACCGTTCTGATAGGCGCCGGCCTGGAGCGACAACAGGTTGTGGAACGGATTGAGGTGGTCCATCTCCGGCGCCAAGGGGTAGTGGAACGGGGTGTTGTAGCCGATCATCACCAACTCGACGCCCCTGAGGCCCAGCATGCGGAACGCCTCGGGCCACCGGCGGTCGTTGCAGATCAGCGTGCCGATGCGCGCGCCGAAGGCGCGGCTGACCGGGAAGCCCAGGTCGCCGCGCTCGAAGAAGCGCTTTTCCAGGTGCTGGAACGGTCGCCAGGGCTCGGGTTCCTTGTGGCCCGGCAGGTGGACTTTGCGGTATTTGTGGACGATCCGGCCCTCGGCATCGACCACGACCGCGGTATTGAACCGGCGCAGTCGACCCTCGTCCTCCACCCGTTCGGCATAGCCGAGGTGAAAGGCGATCTCGAGCCTGCGGGCGGCGTCGAACAGCGGCTGGACGTCCGCGTTCGGCATCGAGCGCTCGTAGAAGGGGTCGAGGTCGGCGTCGCTCAGGTCCCAGCGCGGAAAGAACGTCGTCAGCGTCAGTTCCGGAAACACCGCAAGGCCGGCGCCTTGGCGCTTCGCCCGTTCCAAGAGGGCGATCATGCGGGCGACGACCGCGCGACGCGGCTCGGCGCGGGCGATGGGGCCGACCTGGGCAGCGGCAACGACGATCTCTCGGCTCATACGGCCAACACCTCCTCTGCGGAACGCCCCACCAAGTCCCGGTAGAGCACCTCGTCGGTATCACCCTCGGTGCCGAAGACCAAGACGCGGCTCTCGAGCCCCAGCCCCAGCGCCGCCGCCACCTGTGGCCGCTCGCAGGCGGCGAGCATGCCGGCAAGGCCACAGGTGGCGCTCTCGCCCGCCACCACCGGCGGATCGCCGGCAGCGGGATCGGCGAGCGCGCGCATGACGGTCACCGCCGCCGCGTCGTCGATCACCAGCGCATCGTGGCAGCCGGCCTTCAGCACCTCCCAGGCGAGCACCGAGACCTCGCCGCATGCCAGCCCCGCCATCACGGTTTCCAGGTCGCCCGTGGCCGGGCGGCGCGCGCCCGCCGCGAGGCTCGGCGCGATGCAGGCCGCACGGTCGGGCTCGACGACGACGAAGCGCGGCCGCGCGGCGCCCCAGCGCAGCCAACTCGTCGCCAGCACCGCCGCGGCGACACCGCCGACGCCGCCCTGCACGGCGATGTGGGTCGGCGGCGCGGGCAGC
>JBJHBG010000074.1:0-25575 GCA_050485385.1 Geminicoccaceae bacterium
ACTCTAGCTCGGCGCTTGGACGCCAGCGTTTCCACGGTCCGATCCCGTCGGCCGAGGAGCGCGTTGGTGGCGCGCCCTCGGCACCCCACTTTGCCTCGGTGGAGCCCAAGCGTCATAAGACAAGCGTCGTCCGCTTTCGCCGCGCCACCCGTACTGCGGAGCCCTCATGTCGGAGCCCCACCGCCACGAGCCAAGCATCGGCGACCGCGCCCGCGACGCCGTCAACTGGCTGTTCGCCCGCTCGCGCAACGAGTGGATCATGTTCGCGCTCGGCTTCGTTGCGGGCGTGCTCCTCAGCTAGAGGTGTCGGGCCTCGCGTCAGGGCCCTACCGCCCAGCCGCCGTCTCGGCTATCAGGCCGGCAACCGCAAGCGGGAGAGGGCCATGAAATTCTTCGTCGACACCGCCGAAGTCAGCGAGATCGAGGAACTGGCGGCGACCGGGTTGCTCGACGGCGTGACCACCAACCCGTCGCTGATCGCCAAGAGCGGCCGGCCGATGCTGGAAGTGGTGCGCGAGATTTGCGGCCTGGTCGACGGGCCGGTCAGCGCCGAGGTCACCGCCACGGACGCCGACGCCATGCTCGCCGAGGGGCGCAAGCTCGCCGACCTCGCCCCCAATGTCTGCGTCAAGCTGCCCCTGACGTGGGACGGGCTCAAGGCCTGCCGTCAGCTCAGCCGCGAGAACATCCAGGTCAACGTCACCTTGTGCTTCTCCGCCGTGCAGGCGCTCCTGGCGGCGAAGGCCGGGGCCACGTTCATCTCGCCCTTCGTCGGCCGGCTCGACGACATCGGTCAGGACGGCATGCAGCTGATCGCCGACATCTGCGAGGTCTACGCCCAGTACCCGATGCTGGAGACCGAGGTGCTGGTCGCCTCGATCCGCCACCCGATCCACCTGCTGCACGCCGCCAAGCTCGGCGCCGACGTCGCCACCCTGCCGCCGGCCGTACTGAAGAAGCTGGTCGAGCACCCGCTCACCGACAAGGGTCTCTCCGCCTTCCTCGCCGACTGGCAGAAGACCGGGCAGTCTATCCTATGAGGTGAAGGGGGCTTTTCGCCCCCTTCGACCTCCGGGCGGCGGCAAGCCGCCGCCACTTGCGAGCGGCGCAGGCGCAAGCCTGCGCCGGGGGTCCAAGGGGGGGGCCGTCAAGTCCCCCCTTGCTCGTCCCTCGCACCTTCCCGCTCGTCCTCCAGCGGGAGGAATACCGTCTGCCGTTCGATCTCCAGCACGTCGTCCGGTCGCGGAAACGGTGCGGGCGCGGGCTCGCCGGGCGTGCGCGGCCGGCCGATGCGCTCGAAGAAGTCCTCGAGCCCACCCGGTTGCAGTAGCCAGAAGAGCTGCAAGTCAGCGGTGCCGGTGTTGAGGAACATGTGAGGGCGGCCACGGCCGACATAGATGGTGGTGCCGGCGACGAGCGGATGGTCGATGCCGTCGATGCGTGCCGTGCCCTCGCCGCCGAACACGAACAGCACCTCGTCCTGGGTCGGGTGGACGTGCTCGCGGATATGGCCGCCCGGTGCGACGTGCTGGACTCCGGAGGCGAAGCCGAGCCCGGGCAGGTTGCGGGAACTCAGCCGCACCTCGGCGAAGCCGTTGGCCGGCACCGGCTGCCACCAGCTCCGGCCGCCGTCGGGCGGCACCACCAACGCCGTGCCCGGTTGCTCGTCCTGCATGATCCGCCCTCTCATCGTTGTCGCTGCCAAAGCCGTCTGGCGTCGCCATCGTGGACGAAGGCGAGCCGGGGGGAGCCGGCGAGGCGCACCGCGAGTGCTCCTTTGGACCACAGGTCGCCCCGCGTCACCGTCGACGTCGAGGCGCAACTGGCGTCGCCGGAAAGGTTGATCACCAGCGTGGCGGCGGAGGCGCAGTCGAGCGCTAGGGCGTTCGGCCGGAAGGCCACGGCCACCTCGAGCCCGCCCCGGAGCAGCCGGCAGCCGCGCTCGTCGCAGCTCACGCCCGGCACGTCCAGGGGCTCGGCGAAGCCGCGCACGCCGAGCGTGCGCTGCCAGCCGCGCAGGACGAAGCCGTCCCGCCGCTCCACGGCCAGCGCGTAGCGGCCGTCCGTCCCCCGCAGCGCCACCATGCCGGCGCCGCGGTCGATCACCACGTCCGCCGGCCGCGCCAGCGCGAACCAGGCGAGGGCGACCAGGGCCGGGACCAGGGCGAGGCGCGCGATCGGCCCGCGCCAGACGACGAACCAGAGCGCGGCGAGGCTGACGAGGGCGATGGCGCCGGCGGGCGGCTGCGGCACGTCGAGGGCGGCGAAGGGCCAAGCGGAGGTGGTCGCCGCCGACCACAGCACGGCGTCGATCCCGGCCGTCATTCCGGCGAGGATCGGCTGGTCGATGCCGAGCGGCATCAAGAGCAGGCTCAAGAGTGCCAGCGGCATGATCCAAAACGCCATCAGCGGCACGGCGACGAGATTGGCGAGGATGCCGTAGGTCGGCAGGCGGCCGAAGTGGTAGGCGGCGAACGGCGTGGTGGCGACCGTCGCGATCAGGGTCGTCACCGCGACGCCGACGACGTAGGCGACGAGCAGTCCGGGCGGGCCGGCGTCGCGGTCGTGGCGGTGCCAGCGCCAGCGCTCGTAGGCGGCGACCAGCCCGACCACGGCCGAGAACGACATCTGGAACGAGGCGCCGAACAAGGCGGAGGGGTCGATCACGAGGATCACCGTGGCGGCGAGCGCCACCAGCCGCAGCGAGATCGCTTCGCGGTCGAGCATCATCGCCACGAGTACGATGGCGGTCATGAAGAACGCGCGCTGCGTCGGCACCGTCGCGCCGGCGAGCAGGAGGTAGACGAAGGCCATCAGGAGTCCGGCGCAGGCGGCGATGCGATGCGCCTGCACGCGGACGGCGAGCCACGGCACGAGGCAGATGGCGTAGCGGACGAGGACGAAGGTGGTGCCGGCGACGAGGCCGACGTGCAGGCCCGAGATGGCGAGGAGATGGGCCAGGCCCGAGCCCTGCATGGCATCCCACACGTGGTCGGGAATGTCGCCCCGGAGCCCGGTCATCACCGCCGCCGCGACGGCGCCCGCATCGCCCGGGATGGCGGCGACGACGTGGCTCGCGATCCAGCGGCGGAGCTCGGCGATGCGCCAGGCGTCGCCGGCAGCCGCCGCTTCCAGCCGCTCGACCTCACCGAAGACGTAGCCGACCGCCCCCAGTCCCTGAAAATGTGCCCAGCGGGCGAAATCGAAGGCTCCCGGCATGACCGGCTCGGACGGCGGCATGAAGCGGGCGCGGGCGCGGACGAGGTCGCCGACGTGGATCACGTCGGGCAGCGTCCGGGCGGTGATGCGCAGCCGCTCGGGCGTGCCGCCGCGCAGGCCTTCCAGGCTTTGGACCTTCAAGGTCAGCCGGGCGCCGTCGGCCTGCGGCTCGACCAGTTCGACATAGCCCGTGACCACACCCACCTGGGGGAAGGCCACGGTCGGCTGATCGTAGCGGTGCGCCTGCGCCTGGGCGACGGCAAAGCCGACGAGCAAGGCGCCCGTGCCGACGGCGAGCGCGCGCAGGCCGGCGTGGCGCAGCAGGAGGGCACCGAGGCCCAAGGCGAACGCCGCACCCGTGGCCGCCCAGCCCCACCAGACCGGCGGTTCGAAGGCGAGACCGTGATAGAGGGCGATGCCGACGGCGAGGACGACCGGCAGGCCCAAGAGCCAGCGGTGCCGCTCGACGACCAGCGCCGTGGCGAGGCGCGCGAAGCTCCTCGGCCACGCCCAGGCAAGGCGGCCGCGTTGGTGCGCGAAGCCGATCGTGCTATCCCGTGCCACCCGCAATCAGGCCGGTCTTCGAGGTTTTCCCAGTGACGGTTATCACACGCTTCGCTCCTTCGCCCACGGGATTTCTCCATATCGGCGGAGCGCGCACGGCCTTGTTCAACTGGCTGTACGCTCGCCACCACGGCGGCAAATTCCTCCTGCGCGTCGAGGATACCGACCGCCAGCGTTCGACCGAGGCGGCGATCGATGCGATCTTCGATGGTCTCTCGTGGCTCGGCCTCGATGCCGACGAGAAGCCCGTCTTCCAGTTCGACCGACGCGCCCGCCACGCCGAGGTGGCGCAGCGGCTTCTCGCCGCCGGCAAGGCCTATCGTTGCTGGTGCACCCAGGAGGAACTGGCCGAGATGCGCGAGCGAGCGCGGGCGGAGAGACGCCCGATCCGCTACGACGGCACCTGGCGCGACCGCGACCCGGTCGACGCGCCGGGCGGGCTCGACCCGGTTATCCGCATCAAGATGCCCCAGAGCGGCGAGACGGCGATCGAAGATGCCGTGCAGGGCCGCGTCGTGGTGCAGAACGCCGAACTCGACGACATGGTTCTCCTGCGTGCCGACGGCACGCCCACCTACATGCTCTCGGTCGTCGTCGACGATCACGACATGGGGGTGACGCACGTCATCCGCGGCGACGACCACCTCAACAACGCGTTTCGGCAGGCGCAGGTGTTCCTGGCCATGGGCTGGGCGCTGCCGGTGTTCGCCCACATCCCCCTGATCCACGGTCCCGACGGCGCCAAGCTTTCCAAGCGCCACGGCGCCTTGGGCGTCGATGCCTATCGCGACATGGGCTTTCTGCCGGAGGCCATGCGCAACTACCTCGTGCGCCTCGGCTGGGCACACGGCGACGACGAGATCATCTCGACCGCGCAGGCGATCGACTGGTTCGATCTCGAAGCCGTCGGCCGCTCGCCCGCCCGCTTCGACCTCGACAAGCTGACCGCGCTGAACGCGCATTATCTTCGCCAGCGCGACGACGCCGAGTTGGTCGACCTGATCGTCCCGCGGCTGGAGGCCGGGGGCTTCGACGTCGACGTGGCGGGCGCCGCACGGCTCCGCGCCGGTATGGCCGGGCTCAAGCAGCGGGCGCGGCGGCTCGACGATCTCGCCGAGACCGCCGCCTTCTACGTCGCATCCAGGCCGATCGCGCTCGACGAGAAGGCGGCCAAGCTACTCGATGCCGATGCCTATGTTCGTCTCGCCGCCTATCGCGACGCGCTGGTGCGGGAGGCGCCTGCCTTCGAGGAGGCTGCGCTCGAGGCGCACGCGCGCGCCGTTGCCGAACGCCTCGGCGTCGGCTTCGGCAAGCTCGCCCAGCCACTGCGCGCGGCGCTGACGGGCCGCGGCGTGTCGCCGGGCCTGTTCGAGGTCATGGTCGTGCTCGGCAAGGCCGAATGCGAGGGCCGTTTGGCCGACATCCTCGGCCGCCCCTGAGGTGGTGCCGGATCGCCGCTGCGGGGAACCGTGGCGTGGCTGGCGCGTACGGCTAGAATGTCGGTTAGGCTGCACCATCGAGGGCTGCGGAGGCGCCGCCGCCTCGCTGCCGGGACGGCCAGGGCGGGCACGCTTCCAACGCCGCCCGCCGGCTCGAGCGCGCACGGGCCGACGGTCGAATTGAACGGGGGCGTCCCCGTCTCTATGGTCCGGCAACCATCGTGCATCGCAGCATGCGCTGCACGGCCGGCCAGGACACCAATGGAGGAAGAGGGGCCATGACCGAGAACGGCGCCAGCCCGACGGCGAACCTGCAGGTGGGCTCCAACGCCCGATTGGAGATGCCGCTCCTGTCGGGCACCGTGGGCCCCGACGTCATCGACATCCGAAAGCTCTACGCCAGCACCGGCTGCTTCACCTACGATCCGGGCTTCACCTCGACGGCCGCCTGTCGCTCCAAGATCACCTACATCGACGGCGACGAGGGCATCCTGCTGCATCGCGGCTACAGGATCGAGGACCTCGCCGAGAAGAGCGATTTTCTGGAAGTCGCCTATCTGATCCTCTTCGGCGAACTGCCGACGGTGGCGCAGCGGGAAGAGTTCGTCCATGGCGTGACCTACCATACCATGGTGAACGAACAGATCATCAACTTGATGCGCGGTTTCCGCCGCGACGCCCATCCGATGGCGGTGATGATCGCCATGGTCGGCGCTCTCTCGGCGTTCTACCACGAAGATCTGGACATCAACGATCCGCACAACCGGCTGATCGCCACGTACCGCTTGGTCGCCAAGATCCCCACCATCGCGGCCTTGGCCTACAAGTACTCGGCGGGGCAGCCGTTCATGTACCCGCAGAACCACTTGAACTACGCCGAGAACTTCCTGCACATGATGTTCGCGGTGCCGTGCGAGCCGTACCAGCCCGACCCGGTACTGGCGAAGGCACTGGATAGGATTTTCATCCTGCACGCGGACCACGAGCAGAACGCGTCGACCTCGACGGTGCGGCTGGTCGGCTCCACCGGTGCGTCGCCCTACGCCGCCATCTCCGGCGGTATCGCTTCGCTTTGGGGGCCCGCGCACGGCGGTGCCAACGAGGCGGTGGTGCAGATGTTGAGCGAGATCGGCTCGGTCGAGCGGATCGGTGAATTCATCGCCCGCGCCAAGGACAAGGACGACCCGTTCCGCCTGATGGGCTTCGGCCATCGCGTCTACAAGAACTACGACCCGCGCGCCGGCGTCTTGAAGTCCAGCGCCGACGAGGTTCTCGACAAGCTCGGCCAGAAGAACAACCCGAAGCTCGCCATCGCCAAGGAGCTCGAGAAGATCGCGCTGGAGGACGACTACTTCCAGGACCGCAAGTTGTTCCCGAACGTCGACTTCTACTCGGGTATCATCCTGGAGGCGATGAAGATTCCGACGTCGATGTTCACGGCGATCTTTGCCCTGGCGCGCACCGTCGGCTGGGCTGCGCAGTGGAACGAGATGATCGAGGATCCGGAGCAGAAGATCGGCCGGCCGCGTCAGCTCTACGTCGGCGAGCCGGAGCGAGCGTTCGTGCCCCTCGACCAGCGCGGCTGACCGGCACCGCCGGGTCGCTTCGGCGGTGCTGGCCTAAAGGCCAAGCCATGGCCGCGGGGATCGCTTGCCCCGCGGCCATGGTCTTGTCAATGTCGACGAGGGAAGCCGCAGCGGATGAACGCCAAGGGGATGTCCGGCGCCGGCACGTCCATCGAGAGATCAGGGCCATGCTTACCATCGACCTCGACAAGGTGCGTTTCGTCATCGAGAAGGCACGGGTCTTCGACGCCGACATGGAGGTGGGTGACGAGGACGACGATCTGCACGCCACCGGCGCGCACACCACCGACGAATTGCTCGAGGACGACGACCTCGACGACGCCGAGGACGACGATCCCGTCTACGGCGAACTCAAGGACATGATCAACGACCTCAACGTCGACGAGCAGGTCGAGCTGGTGGCGCTCGCCTGGGTCGGCCGCGGCACCTACGGCGCCGACGAGTGGGACAGTGCGCTCGAAGAGGCGCAGCGGGCGCACAACCGGCGCACCGCCGAATACCTCCTCGGCATGCCGCTCCTGGCCGATTACCTCGCCGAAGGGCTCGCCGCGTTCGGCGAGAGCGTGGGCGAGTAGCCTGCGGAGGGCGCCGCAGGGGAGATCGGCGTCGCTCCCCTGCAACGTGGCTACTGCACGATGCGGCCGTCGATCACGGGGGTGAACGGCTCGTGGTTCGCGAGGTATTCCGCCATCACCTCGGCGAGGTCGATCGCCGTGTCGTAGCGGTCCATGCCCCGCTCGGCGAACACGGCATAGCCGTCGCCGCCCCGCGCCATGAAGTTGTTGGTGACGACGCCGTAGGTCGCGTCGAGGTCGATCGGCGCCCAGTCGTCGCCGTCGCGCACCTCGACCTCGCTGACCCGGCCGGCGTCCGGCGCGACCGTCGGGTCGAGCTTGAAGCGCAGACCCGCAACTTGCGGGAACCGGCCAGCGCCTTCCTCGATGCCGTTGACCCCGTGCTCCAGGGCCGCCACCACGTCGGCGCCGGTGAGGTAGAACGTCAGTAGCGTGTTCTGGAACGGCAGGACCGTCAGCACGTCGCCCATGGTTGCCGTGCCCTCGCTGAGCGAGGCGCGCAGCCCGCCACCGTTGGTGATGGCGATGGCGATACCCTGGTCGGCCACGCGGGCCAGCATGGCATCCGCCAGCGTGTTGCCCATCTCGCATTCCATCGTGCGACAGTTCTCGCGGCTGCCGTCGATGGCTGCTGCGAGTGCCGCCACCGGCCGCCGCATCAGCTCCTCGATCGGCCCGCGCAGCTCGTCGATCCGCGCTTCGACGGCCGGGTCCGGGGTGACGGACGCATCGAGCGGCACGGTGTCGCCGCGCGCGGCCACCACCTCGCCGTCCTCGCCGAACTCCAGCTCCAGATCGCCCAGATAGCGCGAGAAGGCGTAGGCCTGGACGATGGGTACCGCCCGGCCCGAGGGGCTTTCCACCAAGGTGGCGTAGGCCGGCGCGTCGTCGACGGTGTTGGAGAGCAGCGTGTGGCTGTGACCGCCGACGATCAGCGAGATGCCGTCGACGGCGGCGGCGATCTCCTGGTCGCGCAGAAAGCCGACATGCGAGAGCAGGATGACCTTATCCACGCCGTCGCCGCGCACCCGTCCCACCGCCTCCTGGAGATAGGCGATGTCGTCCTCGAAGGTGACGTTGGGGCCGGGCGAGGAGAGGAAGGCCGTGTCCGGCGTCGTCACGCCGAGGATGGCGACGCGCTCACCCTCGACCTCGAGGATCACGTGCTCTCGGAGCACCTCGCCGAGCGCCTCGCCGCCGCCGATGCGGGTGTTGCCGGAGACGACCGGGAACGACGCGGCGCGTACGAAGTCGGCCAGTACGTCGGGGCCCTGGTTGAACTCGTGATTGCCGAGCACCATCGCATCGAAGCCGATGGCGTTCATGAACTCCACCTCGGCCCTGCCGCGATAGGTGGTGAAGAACAGCGTGCCCTGGAACTGGTCGCCACCGTCGAGCGTTAAAACCGGGACACCCTCGGCCGCGAGCGCCTCGCGTCGCTCACGGATCTTGGTGGCCAGCCGGGCGTAGCCGCCGAAGCAGCTCCCCTCGGCGTCGTCGTTGGGCGTGCAGGTGGAATCGAACCGCGTGATCGGCTCGATCCGGCTGTGCAGGTCGTTGATGTGCAGCACGTGCAGCTTGAAGCCGCTCGACGCCCGCGCCGAACGCAGGGTGAAGGTACCGGCGCCGGTGATCGCCATGCTGGCGCCGGCGATCTGGAGGAAGCGGCGGCGCGGCAGGTCGGGGCGTTGACGAGGCGAAGTCTTGGGCTCGGCCATGGTTCGGTCCTTCCACTGACGTGCCGCTGGGCGGCGCTCGTTATCCACGCACCATCTGCCCCGGCGCTGCAACAGTTTCGTGACGTGCCGGACCCAGCACCTTGCCGCCCACGGCCGAGCTGGAGCCAGGAGGGAAACCCCTTGCCAAGCGGCCTTGGGCCATCCAGCAGGATGCGCCGGCCTCGACGGCCAGCGAGAAGCGCGCTGTCGGCCCGACCACGCCGACATGCAAGCGGCGTGGAGGCCGTTCGCCGCTTCCGACGGCCCCGCCCTCGATACACCCTCGATTTTCGGGAAACCGACTGGAGCGGGCGATGAGATTCGAACTCACGACCCCAACCTTGGCAAGGTTGTGCTCTACCCCTGAGCTACGCCCGCGCGCCGTCGGCGAGGCGCGTAGTTAGTCGATCGGGCCGGGGCTGGCAAGCGGGAAATCGGCCGCGACGGCCACCGACGTCGACCTTGTATCGTGCCACATGACCGACCATTTTACGCGGCGTCAATCGAACCTACAGCAGTCCGGGGAACGAAGTCATGGCAATGATCGGCGCGACGGGGCAGGCCACGCCGGCCGACGACGTCATCAAGGACGGCAGCCTCCAGACCTTCGCCGCCGACGTCATCCAGGCTTCGCAGAGGGTGCCGGTGCTGGTCGACTTCTGGGCGCCCTGGTGCGGTCCCTGCAAGCAGCTCACGCCGGTGCTCGAGAAGGCCGTGCGCGCCGCCGGCGGCAAGGTTCGGCTGGTCAAGATCAACATCGACGAGAATCCGGAGATCGCCCAGCAGCTCCGCGTCCAGTCGGTGCCGACGGTCTACGCCTTCCTCCAGGGCCAGCCGGTGACCGGGTTCGCAGGTGCGCAGCCCGAGAGCCAGATCAAGGCGTTCATCGAGCGGCTGGTGGGGGCGCCGGTCAACGACGACGGCGCCGACGCGCTGGCGACCGCCAAGGCGATGCTCGCCGAGGGCGACCTCGAGGGGGCGGGCGAGGTGTTCTCGGCGCTGCTGGAGGCCGACCCGGAGAACCCGGAACTGATCGGTGGGCTGGCCCGCGCGCTGATCGGCCTCGGCCGGCTGGACGACGCCAAGAAGGTGCTTGCCGCCGCTCCTCCGGCGAAGTCGAACCACGCCGAGATCAGCGGTGCGCAGGCGGCCTTGAGTCTGGCGGAGACGGCGGGGGCGGTGCGCGAGCCGCAGGCGCTGGAGACGGCGCTGGCGGCCGACGAAAGCGCCCACGACGTGCGCTACGAGTTGGCGATGGCCCTCTTCCTGCGCGGCCAGGCGGAGGCGGCGATGGACCATCTCCTCACCATCGTGCGCAAGGATCGGGAGTGGAACGAGGAGGCGGCGCGCAAGCGGCTCCTCACCTTCTTCGAGGCGCTCGGGCACGGCCACCCGGCCACGGTGGCGGGGCGGCGCAAGCTCTCCACCGTGCTCTTTTCATGAGTTCGCCCAACACCCTGCCCACGCGCTTTCCCGTCTTTCCCCTGGCGGGGGGGCTGCTTTTGCCCGGAGGCAACCTGCCGCTCAACATCTTCGAGCCGCGCTATCTGCAGATGACGCGCGACGCCATGCAGACCGACAAGGTCATCGGCATGATCCAGCCGATGGGCGAGGCCGAGAACGGCAAGCCGGCGCCGCTCTACCCCACCGGCTGCGCCGGCCGCATCACCAGCTTCGAGGAGACGGCCGACGGCCGCTACCTCATTACCCTCACCGGCGTTGCCCGCTTCGACGTGGTCGAGGAACTGGTGACCGTCACGCCCTACCGTCAGGTGCTCGCCGCCTTCGAGCGCTGGCAGGAGGACCTCGACCCCCGCTCCGCCGATCCGGGCCGTCGCAGCGCCATGATCGACGCCATGCACGGGTACTTCGAGCGGCAGCGGATCGAGATCGACTGGGACGCCGTGGCGCAAGCGCCGCTCGACGGCCTGATCACCTCGCTCGCGATGATCTGCCCCTTCGCGCCCAGCGAGAAGCAGGCGCTGCTGGAGGCCGCCGACAACGATGCGCGCATGGAAACGCTGATCACGCTGATGCGGATGCAGAGCTTCTCCGCCGAGGACGCCACCGGCTCGCGCCACTGAGCCCGTTCGAGAGACGATCATGTCCGAGACCCCCGTCGCCATCGACCCCAAGCTGCTCGACATCCTGGTCTGCCCCCTGACCAAGCAGACCTTGCGCTACGACAAGGAGCGTCAGGAACTGGTGAGCGAGGCGGCCGGCCTCGCCTATCCGATCCGCGACGGCATCCCCATCATGCTGGTCGACGAGGCGCGCGAACTCGGTCAGGACGAGGCCATCCCCGACCAGATCAAGGCGCGCTGAGGCTGTGGCCGAGACCGTTCCCTGGCCGCTCGAACTGCGCGTCCGTCGCGCCGACCGCCTGCTGGAGATCGACTTCGACGACGGCGAGAGCTTCGTTCTGCCGGCGGAACTCCTGCGGGTGGAGAGCCCGTCCGCCGAGGTGATGGGCCACGGCCCTGGGCGCAAGACGATTCTCGGCGGCAAGCGCCAAGTGGGCATCGTCGCGGTCGAGCCCGTGGGCACCTACGCCGTGCGCATCCGTTTCGACGACGGCCACGACACCGGCATGTATACGTGGCCGTACCTGCACCGGCTCGGCCGGGAGCGGGAGCGCGTCTGGCAGACCTATCTGGAGGCCCTCGCCGCCCGCGGCCTCGGCCGCGACGCCTGACCTTCGGGTGCCGCCGCCCGGTCCCTGGCGCGGGCTGATCGTCCCGCTCACGGCCACGTTGACCGTACAGATATCGGTCAACGTGGCGCTTTTGAACGTCGCCGTGCTGGCGCCTCTCATCGCCCCCGACCTCGGCGTTCCCGCCGCCTGGGCCGGCTATTTCGTCGCCCTCGCCTATCTGGCGGGCGCACTCGTCAGTGCCGGAGCCGATCGCATACTCGCACCGATCGGCCCGATGACCGGCAGCCTCACGGCCCAAGCCCTCACCGTCTCCGGCCTCTGGCTGGCGAGCCTCGGCGATGTCTGGAGCCTCGTCTTGGCGGCCATCGCCATCGGCGCCGCCTACGGCCTGACGACGCCGACCAGCACCGAGATCCTGGCCGCGAGCGCACCGCCGGCCCTTTACGGCCGCGTCTTCTCGATCAAGCAGACGGCGGTGCCGGGGGCGGGGCTGGTGGTCGGGCTGACCGCACCCTCGCTCGCGGCAGGGCTCGGCTGGCAGACCGCGCTGGCGGCGACCGCGGCGGTCCTCGGCCTGATGGGACTGTTGCTTCTGCCCTGGCGCCGCCGGCTGGATGCGGCGCGGGCCGGCCGGCGGCCGCACACGGGCTCGCCCGTTGCCGCCGTCCTCGCCGATCCGCTGCTGCTACGGCTCTGCCTCGCCGGCTTCTGCCTCGCCGGGCTCCAGCTCTGCGTGAGCACCTTCTTCACCAGCTACATGGTGCTGGAGGTGGGGCTGCCGCTTGCGCTCGCGGGGGCCCTGTTCGGGCTGCTGCAGGCGATGGGCGTGCCGGCGCGCATCGGCTGGGGCTGGCTCGCCGACCGCCTGCTCGGCCTGCGCCGGGCCGTCGCCACCCTGGCGCTCCTGGCAACGCTCGGCATCCTCGTCCTGGCGCTGGTCGGCCCCGGTTGGGCCACGGCCGCCATCGGCGTCCTCGCCGTCTATCTGGGCCTCACCGTCATGGCCTGGACCGGTCTCGTCATCGCTGCCGCCGCCCAGGTCGACCCGAGCCGCGCCAGCACGCTCACGGCCGGGGCGATGATGTTCAACTTCCTCGGCATCGTCTGCGTGCCCCCGCTGTTCGGCCTCGTCGTCGCCTGGACTGGAAGTTACGCTTGGGGCTTCGGCATGACGGTGGCGTTCGGCGTGGCGGCTTGTGCACTTCTGGCGAACGGCCGACGACGGGAGAGGAGCCGTGACAGTGCGTGAGATCGAAGATGGCGACGTCGGGGCCGTGATCGCCCTTTGGCAGCGCTGCGGCCTGACCCGGCCGTGGAACGATCCGGCGGCCGACCTCGCCTTCGCCCGCGCATCGCCCGCGTCGACCGTCCTCGTGCTGGAGGAAGGAGGTGCGCTCGTCGGTTCCGTCATGGTCGGTCACGACGGCCATCGGGGCACCGTCTACTATCTCGGCACCGATCCCGATCGGCGCGGCCGGGGCCTCGGCCGCGCGCTGATGGCGGCCGCCGAGGACTGGCTCCGGGCGTGCGGCGTCTGGAAACTGAACCTGCTGGTGCGCGAGGGCAACGCTGCGGTGCTCGGCTTCTACACGGCACTCGGTTACGCCGACCAGCAGTGCCACGTCCTCGGCCGCCGGCTCGACGGCCGCGCCGACCGGACGCCCGTGGTCGACCTTCCCCCGGATGCCGAGCTGCGCTAGACGGGCGCTCCGGCAGGTCCGCCGGTAGAGGAGACCGCGTTGCCCCGCACCGACCGCGCCGCCGATGCGCTCCGCATCGTTTCGCTCGAGCCGGACGTCGCCCGCCACGCCGAGGGCTCCTGCCTCGTCCGTTTCGGCGACACCCACGTGCTCTGCACCGCCAGCGTCGAGGCGCGGGTGCCGCCGTTCTTGCGGAATACCGGCAAGGGTTGGGTGACGGCCGAGTACGGTATGCTGCCGCGTTCGACGCACACGCGCAGCGCGCGCGAGGCGGCACGCGGCAAACAGAGCGGCCGCACCCAGGAGATCCAAAGGCTGATCGGCCGCTCGCTCCGCGCCGTGACCGACCTGGAGGGTCTGGGCGAGCGGCAGATCACCATCGACTGCGACGTCATCCAGGCCGACGGCGGCACCCGCACGGCCGCCATCACCGGCGGCTACGTGGCCCTGCATCGGGCGCTCACGGGGTTGGTTGCGGCCGGCGAGTTGCCGCGCGTGCCGCTGCTGGAGGCGGTCGCCGCCGTCTCCTGCGGCTTCGTCGGCGGCGCCTGCCTTCTGGACCTCGACTACGCGGAGGACAGCACCGCGGCGGCCGACGCCAACTTCGTGCTCACGGAATCCGGCCGCATCGTCGAGATGCAGGTGACGGCCGAGGACGAGCCCTTGCACCTCGGCGTGGTCGACGAGTTGCTGGGCCTCGCGCAGACCGGGGTGCGCCGGCTGTGCGAGCTTCAGGCCGAGGTGCTCGGGGCGCACGGCTGATGGTGCGGGCCTTCACCCAGCGCCGGCTCGTGCTGGCCACGCACAATCCGGGCAAGGTGCGCGAGTTCGAGGATCTGCTGGCGCCGACCGGTGTGGCGCTCGACATGATGGGTGATCTGCCGGAGCCGGAGGAGACCGGCGCCAGCTTCCTCGCCAATGCCCGCCTCAAGGCCGAGGCGGCGGTGGCGGCGACCGGCCAGCCGGCGCTCGCGGACGACAGCGGACTGGAGGTCAAGGGGCTCGACGGCGCACCCGGCATCGAGAGCGCGCGCTGGGCCGGACCCGGCCGCGACTTCGCGCCGGCCATCGCGCGAATCGAGCGCGAACTGGTCGCCCGCTACGGCAGCCTGGAGCGGGCCGATCTCGCTTGCGCGTTCGTCGCGGTGCTGGTGCTGGCGTGGCCCGATGGGCACGTCGAGACGGCGGAGGGACGGCTGGAAGGCACGCTCGTCTTCCCGCCACGTGGGCAGGGCGGGTTCGGTTACGATCCGATCGTCCAGCCCTTGGGCGAGACGCGCACCTGTGCCGAACTCGCGATGGCGGAAAAGGCAGCGATCAGCCACCGAGGCCGCGCGGTGCGGGCGCTCGTCCGCCAGTGCTGGCCACACGTGGCCTGAAGGGGCGGGGGCTCCGGCGGCGGGACAGGCGCGTCGACGGTCAGGAGCGGCGGGCGTCGTCACCCAGCACGGCGTAGCGGGCGATGTCCTCGCGCTCGATGCCGAGGGTGCACAGTTCCTGATCGCTCGCGGCCTCCAGGGTCTTGAACCGGCGCCACGCCTCGAAGCCCTCCATGACACCACGGCAGAAGGCGGCGAGGCCGGCGAGCCAGCCCGGGCTGGTGCCGACGTCGCGGTCGGCGGGCATCGGGATGTGGGCGTGCGCCATGGTCGTCTCCTCGTCGACGTAACGAAACCGGTGTGATGTTCGGGCGCGTCGGGCGGGCGGCCGCACCGCCATCGGTGGCGGTCGTCCGCACGATGCAAACGATAGGTAGGACCGAGAGGCGGCGACGACCACCGAGATTGCTGCACCGCAGCATTGCGCTGCGGGAGGGTACGCCGGCGGGTCTTTGGTGGGATCGGGCCACGGTGCGGCGACACCGCGATGGACCTCGGCCCGCGCTTGGGCGAGTCTCACGGCGTGACTCCGCGAAGGGACGAGGCGCATGACCGATCCGCAAGCGCACGTGGCGGTAGTCGACATCGGCTCCAATTCGGTGCGCATCGTCGTCTACGACGCGCTCGCCCGCGCACCCCTGCCGCGCTTCAACGAGAAGTCGCTCTGCCGGCTGGGCGAGGGCGTCGACGAGGAGGGCGAGATCGGTGCGGGCGCCATCGAGCGCGTGCTCACGGCGGTGCGCCGCTTCCGCGCCATCGCCGACGCCATGCAGGTCGAGCGCGTCGACGTGCTCGCGACCGAGGCGATGCGCCGCGCCCGCAACGGCGCAGACGTGGCCAAGTCGATCGAGGACGCCAGCGGCTTCGCCGTCCGCATCCTCACCGGTCCCGAGGAAGCGCGCTATGCCGGGCTCGGCGTGGTCTCCGGCTTCTGGCGTCCGACCGGCATGGTCGGTGACATGGGCGGCGGCAGCCTGGAGATCGCCGAGGTGGTCGAGGATCGGGTCGGCGAGCGCTCGGTCAGTCTGCCCGTGGGTGCCTTGCCCGTCCAGGCGATGCTGGCGGAGGACGCCAAGGCCGCGCGCAAGCGCATCGACGCGCTGTTGAAGGAGCGCCTGCCGCCGCTCTTGACCACCGAGCCCGTGTTCTACGCCGTCGGCGGCGGCTGGCGGGCGCTCGCCAAGGTGCACATGGACGCCGTCAGGGCTCCGGTGCGCGTCGTCCACGGCTACGGCCTGGCGGCGAAGGAGCTACGGCGCTTCGCCAAGTCGATCTGGAAGATGCCGGCGGAAGAGCTGGCGCGCATGCCCGGCGTGCCGTCGCGGCGCGCCGCCACGCTGCCCGCCGCCGCCTTGCTGCTCGACCGGCTGTTGAAGCGCCTGGAACCCGACCGGGTGGTGATCTCGGCGCTCGGCCTGCGCGAAGGCTGGCTCTACGACCAACTCCCCGCCAAGGCCAAGACGCTCGATCCGTTGCTCGAGGGCGCGCGGGAGCTGGGCGTCATGGTGGCCCGGGTGCCGGCCTTCGCCGCCGCCCTCGAGCGTTGGACCGAGGGCTTCTTTCCCGGCGAGACGGCGGCCGACCGCCGACTGCGGGCCGCGGCCTGCCTGGTCTCCGACATCGCCTGGCGCGACCATCCGGGCGCGCAGGCCGACGAGGCTTTCCGCCGCGTCGTCCAGTTCCCCTTCGTCGGCATCGAGCACGCCGAGCGGGTATTCCTCGGCGCGGTGCTCCATGCCCGCTACGCCGGTGGGGCCAACCCGTCGGAACTGGCACCTGCCCTCGACCTGCTCACCCCGAGCGAGCGGCGCCGCGCCCTCGTCCTCGGCCGCATGCTGCTGTTGGGCCACCGCCTCTCGGCGAGCGTGCCCGCCATCCTCGACGCCGCCACGGTGCGCGTCACCGCCGAAGCCGTCCGCCTGGAGATCGCCCACGCGGCCAGCATTCCCGACGGCGACGCCGTGCAGGGCCGCCTCGACCTGCTCGCCAAGGCCCTGGGCGTCGCCGAGACCGACATCCGCACCGCCACCGACTGACCCCGCGCCGGTCCGGCGCCATGAGGCCGGTACACGGTGCGCAGAGGGGCTTCGATGATCCCCCCTGCAACCCAAGGCGCCTTTACTCCGCCGCGATCTTCACCGCGTCGCCGTGCATCACCGCCCACACCTTCTCGGGCGTGGCCGGCATATCGATGGCGGTGACGCCCGCATCGGCGAGGGCGTCGATGAGGGCGTTGATGACGGCGGCGCAGGAGCCGACGGAGCCGGCCTCGCCGCAGCCCTTGACGCCCATCTCGTTGGTCTTGCAGGGCGCGCCGTCGAAGGTGGAGAAGTCGAACAACGGCACGTCGTCGGCGCGCGGCATGGTGTAGTCCATGAACGAGCCCGAGGTGAGCTGGCCGGTCTCGTCGTAGACCGTGTGCTCCATCAGCGCCTGGCCGATGCCCTGAACCGTGCCGCCGTGCACTTGGCCCGCGACCAGCATCGGGTTCACCACCACGCCGAAGTCGTCGACGATGGTGTAGCGCGCAACCTCGACCACGCCGGTCGCCTCGTCGACCTCCACCTCGGCGATGTGGCAGCCATTGGGGAAGGTCCAGGCATCCAGCTTGATCGAGACGGCGGCATCCAGTCCGCCCTCGGCGCCCGCGACCGTCATGGTCTTGGCCTTGGCGGCCAGCTCCAGGATGCCGATCGAGCGGTCGGTGCCGACCACCGAGAACGTGCCCTCCTCGAAGCGGATGTCGGTGGCCGCCGTCTCCAGCTCCTGGGCCGCGTAGAGCTTGCCCTTCTCGATCACCGCGTCGGACGCATGGCGGATCGCCACGCCCTGCGCGGTCAAGGAGCGCGAGCCACCGGTGCCGCCGCCCCCGGCGATGCGGTCGCTGTCGCCCTGGACCAGCTTGATCTGCTCGATGGGGATGCCGAGTTTCTCGGCGAGCACCTGGGCGTAGGCGGTCTCGTGGCCCTGGCCGTTCGACTGGGTGCCGACACCGATCGAGACGGTGCCGTCGTCCTCGAAGCGGACGTCGGCGGACTCGGTCGGATCGCCCATGGTCGATTCGATGTAGTAACACATGCCGATGCCGCGGCGCTTGCCGGGCTTGGCCTTGCGCCGACTCTCGAAGCCCTGCCAGTCGGCGCGCTGCATGCACCGGTCCATCACCGTCGCGAAGGCGCCGCTGTCGTAGACCTCGCCGACCGCCGTGGTGAAGGGCATGGCCTCGGTGGCGATGAAGTTCTTGCGCCGCAGTTCGGTGCGGTCGACGCCCATCTCGCGCGCCGCCTTTTCGATCACCCGCTCGATGCAGTAGATCGATTCCGGCCGGCCGGCGCCGCGATAGGCATCGACCGGGGCGGTGTTGGTGAAGACGCCCTCGACCCTGTAGGTGACGCACTTCACGTCGTAGACACCGGTCAGCACCTTCAAGGCGGCACCGGTCGGAATGAACGGCGCGAAGTGCGAGAGATGCGCACCCATGTTGGCGATGGTGTGGACGCGCATGCCCAGGATGCGGCCGTCCGCGTCGAAGGCCATCTCCGCCTTGGTCACGTGGTCGCGGCCGCCGGCGTCCGAAAGGAAGCCCTCGGAGCGATCGGCCGTCCACTTCACCGGCTGGCCCAGCCGGCGGGCGGCGAAGGCGGCCATGGCGTATTCGGGATAGAAGAAGATCTTCATGCCGAAGCCGCCACCGACGTCGGAGGTGACGACGCGCACCTTCTCCGTCGGCAGGTGCAAGACGTTGTTCGCCAGCACGTCCTTGATGCCCCACACGCCCTGCGAGCAGACGTGCGCGGTGAGCTTGCCCTCGGGCGAACTCCAGTCGGCGACGATGGCGCGGGTCTCCATCGGGTTGGCGACCAGGCGGTTGTTGACCAACTCCAGTTCGGTCACGTGCGCGGCCTTGGCGAAGGCGGCGTCGACCGCCGCGTCCTCGCCGTATTGCCAGTCGAACACCCGGTTCTTGGCGACGCCCTCGTGGATCTCCACGTCGGCGGCGAGTGCGTGCACGCTCTCGGCCATGGCCGGCAGCTCGTCGATCTCGTAGGTGACGAGTTCGGCGGCGTCGCGGGCCTGCGCTAGCGTGTCGGCGACGACGAAGGCAAGACCTTCGCCGGCAAAGCGCACTTTGTCGACGGCGAGCACAGGCCGGCCGGGATCGGGGCGCTCGGAGCCGTCGCGGTTCTTGATCGGCACGACGCAGGGCAGCCGGTTGGCGTCGGCCTCGACGAACTCGGCCCCGGTGAAGACGGCCTCGACGCCCGGTGCCTTGAGAGCGGCGGCGATGTCGACGGACTTGATGAGCCCATGAGCGACGGGGGAGCGGACGACCACGCCGTAGAGCTGACCGTCGAGGTTGATGTCGTCGGTGTAGCGACCCTTGCCGGTGATGAAGCGCACGTCCTCCAGACGCCGCACCGGCTGGCCCGTACCGAACTTGCTCATGATCGTCCTCCCGCTCCGATTGGCGCCCGTGACATAGGACGAAACCCGCCGCGCGTCACGGGGCGAGACGACAGGACGCGGTCGTCAGCCACGCAGCACCTCCAGGAACGAGTCGGCGTAGCGTTCCAGTTTCGTGGCGCCCACGCCCTGGACGCGGGCGAAGGCATCGCGGTTGCGGGGCCGTTTGGCGGCCATGTCGATCAGGGTGGCGTCGGTGAAGACGACGTAGGCGGGCACGCCTTGGGCCTTGGCGAGATCCAGACGGCGGGCCTTGAGGGCACGGAGCAGTCCGGGGTCGACGTCGGTGGCAACGTCCGCCTTGGTCGCCGCCTTCTTCGGCTGGCGGACCTCCAGGCGTAGCGCCACCTCCTCCTCGCCCCGGACGATGGCCTCGCCGTGCGGCGTCAGGCGCAGAGCACCGTGGCCGGCGATGTCGACCGCGAGCGCGCCCGTGGCGTAGAGTTGGCGGAAGATCGAGCGCCAAAGCCGGCGGTCGTGCGCCCTGCCGGCGCCGTGGACGGCGAGGCGCTGGTGGCTCAGACGGCGGACCTTTTCGGTGTCGGCGCCGACCAGGACGTCCAACAGATGCGCCGGGCCGAATTGGCCGCCGGTCAAGCGGATCGTCTCGGCGACGAGGCGGAAGAGGTCGGACGCGGGCGTCAGTTGGGGCGGGTCGAGGCAGAGGTCGCAGGTTCCGCAAGGTGCCGTCTCGTCGCCGAAATAGCGGAGCAGGGCGCGCTTTCTGCAGTCCGTCGCCTCGGTGAAGGCAAGCAGCGCATCGAGCCGGCGATGCTCGACCTGCTTTCGCGCCTCGTCGCGCTCGCCGTCGTCGATCATCAGCCGGCGACGGCGAATGTCGTCGAAGCCGTGCAGCAGCAGGGCCTCGGCCGGCTTGCCGTCGCGGCCGGCGCGGCCGATCTCCTGGTAGTAGCTCTCCAGGTTCGCCGGCAGGTCGAGATGCGCGACGAAGCGCACGTCCGGCTTGTCGATGCCCATGCCGAAGGCGATGGTCGCGACCACGACGAGGTTCGGTTCGGTGAGGAAGCGGTCGAGGACCTCGGCCCTGAGGCGCGCATCCAACCCGGCATGGTAGGCGGCGGCACTCCGGTCGTTGGCGTTCAGCCAGCCCGCCGTTTCCTCGACGCTCCGGCGCGACAGTCGGTAGACGATGCCGGCCGCGCCCTCGTGGCGCCGCAAGAGCGTCTGCAACTGGGCGTGCGGTTGGTCCTTCTCGGCGACCGCGAGGGCGATGTTGGGCCGATCGAACCCGGCGACGAACACCCGGCCACGCTCGCCGAGGAGTTGCGCCTTGATGTCGTCCTGGGTGAGCCTGTCGGCGGTGGCTGTGAAGGCGCCGACGGTGACGCCCGGAAACCGGTGCCTGAAGCCGCCGAGCAGGCGGTAGTCGGGGCGAAAGTCGTGGCCCCATTGGCTGACGCAATGCGCCTCGTCGACGATGAACAGGGACAGCTCGAAACGGGAAAGGGCCGCGAGCATGCGCTCGGTCATCAGCCGTTCCGGGCTGATGTAGAGCAGCTTCAGCCGGCCGGCCTGGGCCTCCCGCCAGACGGTGACGCTGGTCTCGCGCGGCTGGCCCGAATGGATGGCACCGGCGGCAACGCCCAGGGCCTGCAATTGGCCAACCTGGTTGTCCATCAGCGCGATCAGGGGCGAGCAGACCACGGTGAGGCCCGGCTTCACCAGCGCCGGCACCTGGTAGCAGAGGCTCTTGCCGGCGCCGGTGGGCATCACCGCCAGTACGTCGGTGCCGGCCAAGAGCGCCTCGACCACCGGTTCCTGACCGGGGCGAAAGTCGCCGAAGCCGAAGACGTCCTGGAGGATGCGGCGGGTAGGCGTGGGTGAGGCTCGGTCCATGGCGCGGTGCTAGCCGACCGTTGCCGCGGCGGGAAGTGTTGCATCCCGGACCGGACCTCCACATGTCCCTGACAGGAAGCCATCACGGGGATCGGGTCCATGGATCGCAACGACCGTGCCGCCATCGAGCGGCTGTTCACCAAGCTGGGCGAGTTCGAGCGCCAGGCACCGCCGCGCGACGAGGAGGCCGAGCGGTTCATCGGCGAGTGCATTCGCCACCAGCCGTCAGCCCCCTATTTCATGGCGCAGACGGTCGTGGCCCAGGAGCAGGCCTTGGAACAGGCGCAGCAGCGGATCGCCGAGTTGGAGCAACAGGCGGCCGATCCGGTGGCGCGGGCGCCGCAGCCCGGCTTCCAGAGCCCCTGGGCGCGGCCGGCCGGTGCCGGCCAGCAGCGGGGCGGCGGCTTTCTCGCCGGTGCCGCGCAGACCGCGATGGGCGTGGCCGGCGGTGTGCTCGTGGCCAACGCCCTGATGGGGATGTTCGGCGGCGGGTCGGCGGACGCGGCGGAGCCGGGCGGCGACGCGTTCGATGCCGGTGACGACGGCTTCGACGGCGGCTTCGACGACATGGACTTCTAGCGGGCCGCCGCGACCGACCGGTACCGCTCGGGGGGCGAAGGCCGGAAACCGGCGCGCTAGTCGGTGAGCCGGCGCAGCCAGAACTGCATCGGCTTCGCCGTTTCGTCGTCCCGGTCGAGGTCCTGCCAGCGGAACTGGGCTTCGAGGCCCGCGACCGGGGCATAGCCGCGCTTGCGCCAGAATGCGTCGAGCGGTCGGTGTTCGGGCGGCCGCAAGGGGTGGTCGTCCGGGCGCACGACGGCGCAGAACGTGGCACTTTCGAAGCCGAGGCCGCGTGCGTGCGCCTCGCGCTGGTCGAAGAAGCGATGCCCGATGCCTTGGCCGCGATAGGCCGGCAACAGGACCGATTCGGCGAAGTAATAGATCGTCTCGACCGCGTAGGCGCGTTGGTGGAAGGGGGCCTTGAACTCGTCGTGCTCTTGGACCAGCGGCGCGCCGGTTGCGGCCCCTACCAATGCGGTGCCATCGAACGCGCCGACGATCACCGCGTCCGGCGCCAGGGCGAAGCGCTCCAGGTACCAGCGCTCGTAGTCCATGGTGCCGGCGTAGAGATAGGGCCACTCGCGGAACACGGTCAGCCGCAGTCGAGCGAGGCCGTCGAGCGCGGGTTCGAGGTCGCTGCCTTCGAGGGTACGGACGGTGAGGCGATCGGTCGCGGATGGCATGCTCGAACTCGTGGCGGGGGGACGGCAGGTTGCGGCGAGCGTTCGCGCGGTGCAAGTCCACGCAAGGCAGCAAGGGAGAACGCATGATGTGGGTCCGCGTCCTGGTCATCGTGGCAAGCCTGTGGGCAGCACCCGCCTCGGCCACGAACCCGGGGGACGACCTCGTCGCCGCGATGCAAGCAGGCGGCACCGTCGTCTATCTGCGGCACGCGGCGACGGTCGCCAGCCAGGTCGACACCGGACGGTTGGGCGACCGTGCCGGTCAGCGCAACCTTTCGGAGGCGGGGCGCGCGCAGGCCGCAGCGCTGGGCGACGCCTTCCGCGATCTCGGCATCGTCTTCGACCGCATTCTGGCGAGCCCGGTGTACCGCGCCCGTGACACGGCCGAGTTGGCCTTCGGCGCCGACGCCATCGAGGTGACGATGGACATCGTCGCCGACGACTACGCGGGCTCGACGCTCGGTCACATGCTCGAGGCCACGTGGGTGCTGCTCGCCTCGCCGCCGCCCGGCGGCGACAACCTCCTGTTGGTCGGGCACCGGACACCGCTGGAAATGGTCCTGCGGCAGCCCTTCCCGGACACGGTCCTGCCGGAAGGTGCCATGGCGGTGTTCGTCGGCGAGGGGGAAGCGTCGCGCCTGCTCGGGACGCTGAGCGCGGACGACCTCATCGCTGCGGCGGTCAGATCCGCAACAGGAACACCACCGTCAGCAGGCTGAGGACGGCAGCACCGCCGTAGACCGCGTAGGCCACCGCACCGTCGGCGCGGATGCCGACGTCGAAGGCGGTGACGCGCAGGCGGTGCGCCGCGTGCCACGCCGGCAGCAGGACGAAGCCCAAGAGCACCAGCTTGCCGAGCCCGTGCGCGGCGAAGGCGTGCGCCGCGTCGTAGGTGAGCGCACCCGGCAGAACCAGGCCGAGGGTGACCAGGATCACCGCCGGCAGGAACAAGGCAGCGAACATGCCGCCGGCGGCGAAGGGCAGCCAGACGAGCGGTTTGTGGGAGGGGCGTTTGGCGGTCATGGCAGCAACCACGCGATCAGGCCGAGGGTGACGACGGAGCAGCCGGCCCAGGCCGCGAACATGGCCTGGACGACAGTCGACGCGGGCACCCGTTTGCCGCCCGTGCGCAGGGGCTTCATGCCCTGCGGGGCCAGCTTGAACCACGTCACCGAGTGGTAGACGGCGAAGCCCAGGATCAGCAGCTGGCCCACGATGCCGAAGGGCGAGCGGATGGCGGCGACGAAGCCCGCGAAGGCTTCGGGACCGCTCGCCAGCGCCCCCAGGCCCCAGACCAGCATGATGCAGTAGAGCGCGATGAAGATGCACGACGCCTCGCGCGCCATGTAGTCGAGGTAGAAGGCACGGGCGAAGCGCTCGTCGGTCAGCCACCAGCGATAGCGATCGATCTCATGGACATAGGGGCGGCGCGCCATCTCAGGAGCCTCCGCGCGGCAGGACGAAGCTGGTGAAGTAGTCGACCGCGGCGTCCATCTTGCCTTTCTGCAGAGCGGCGGCGGGCTCGACGTGCTTGGGGCAGACGTCCGAGCAGGCGCCCACGAACGAGCAGTCCCACACGCCGCCGTGGCCGGCGAACACCTCCAGCCGCTCGTCCCAGCCGCCGTCGCGACTGTCGGTGTTGTAGCGGTACATCAGGTTCAAGGCCGCCGGCCCCATGAAGCCCTTGTCCAGCGCGTAGACCGGGCAGGCCGCGTAGCAGAGCATGCAGTTGATGCACATGGTGTGGCTCTTGATGTCGTCGAGCTGCACGGGCGTCTGCACGTGCGGTCCGTCGTCCACCGAACGTTTCCGCTCGGGGATGAGCCAGGGCTTGCCCTTCTCCAGCTTCGCCATGAAGTCGTCCATGACGATCACGAGGTCGCGCTCGATCGGGAAATTGGCCAACGGGCCGACGCGCACCTTTTGGCCGTAGTCCCTGAGAAACGCCTTGCAGGAGAGGGTGGGGCGCTCGTTCACCTGCAAGCCGCAACTGCCGCAGACGGCCATGTGGCAGGACCAGCGGAAGGTGAGCGAGGGGTCGATCTCGTCCTTGATGTAGGTCAGCGCGTCCAGCACCACCCATTCCTCGCGGCAGGGCACGGTGTAGGTCTGGTAGTGCGGCGCCTCGTCCCGCTCGGGGTCGTAGCGCAGCACCTCGATCTCCTTGTCGGCGACGGTCATTCCGCGGCCTCCTTCGTCTTGCCCTTGGCCTCGGCAGCCGCACCGTAGAGCCGTTCGCCCGGTTGCGACTTGGTGATGACGACGTCGAGATAGCCGATCTCGGGCGACTGGCTGCCGCGATGGGTTGCCATCGAGTGCTTGAGAAAGGCGTCGTCGTCGCGCTTGGTATAGTCGAGCCGCTGGTGCGAGCCGCGGCTCTCCTTACGGTGCAGCGCCGAATGCGCCACGGCTTCGGCGATCTCCAGCATGTTCTCCAGCTCCAGGATCGAGAGCAGGTCCGTGTTGAAGACCCTGGACCTGTCCATGGGCGCCAGCCCCGGTGCGCGGTGACGAAGCTCGGCCAACACCGCGCAAGTCCGTCGAATGCGGCCCTCGTCCCGGTAGATGCCGCACCCGTCCTCCAGGGCATCCGCCATGCTGCGGCGAAGGTCGGCCGTCTTTTCCTTGCGCTCGGCGCGCTCGAAGACGGCTTCGACGCGCCGTGCGTGGTCGTTGGCCTGGGCGTCGATGCGCGCGGTGTCGTCGCGTGGGGCGGCGCCCCGCGCGAACCGGGCCGCATGGTTGCCGGCGCGCTCGCCGAACACCAGCAGCTCGGTCAGCGAGTTGGAGCCCAGCCGGTTGGCGCCGTTGATGCTGACGGCGGCGCACTCGCCCGCGGCGTAGAGCCCGTCGACAGGCGTCTTGGCGTCGATGTCGGTGTGGATGCCACCCATCATGTAGTGCACCACCGGGCGGACCGGCACCGGCACCTTCACCGGGTCCGCCAGCATGTAGGAGGTGGCGAGGTCGCGCACGAAGGGCAGCCGCTCGTTGATCTTGGCCTCGCCCAGATGGCGCAGGTCCAGATGCACGGCACTGCCATAGGGCGTCTCGATGGTGTTGCCCTTCTGGTCCTCGTGCCAGAAGGCTTGGCTCAGCCGGTCGCGCGGGCCCAGTTCCATCGCCTTGTTGCGCGGCTCGGGTGTGGCTGGGCCGAGGCCGTAGTCCTGGAGG
>JBJHBG010000075.1:0-24816 GCA_050485385.1 Geminicoccaceae bacterium
GTTCGAGGGGGGGACCATCAAGTCCCCCCTCTCTGCTGCTAAACGCTCAACCATTGGCGCCGCGCCCCTTCGTCGGCCCAAAGCGCGGCCATGGTGCCTTCATAGCGGATGTGGCCGCTTTCGATGACGTAGGCGCGGTCGGCCACGGCACGGGCGAAGGGCAGGTTCTGTTCGGAGAGCAGGACCGTCAGGCCCTCGCGCTTGAGGGTGCGGATCGCCTTCGCCATCTGCTCGACGATGACGGGCGCCAGGCCCTCTGAGGGTTCGTCGAGGAGGACGAGGCGGGGGTTGCCCATCAGGGTGCGGGCGATGGTCAGCATCTGCTGCTCGCCGCCGGACATGAAGCCGCCCCTTCGTTTGCGCATGGTGGCGAGGTTGGGGAAGAGCGCGAACAGCTTGTCGGGTGTCCAGTCGGGGACGCCCGGCGGTGCCGGCCGGCGGCCGACCTCCAGGTTCTCGTCGATGGTCAACTCCGTGAAGATGCGGCGTTCCTCCGGCACGTAGCCGAGGCCCTGGCGAATGATCTCGTGCGTCGGCCGGCCGGCGATGGACGCGCCCTCGAAGCGCATCTCGCCCAGCGCCGGCACCAGCCCGGCGATGGACTTGAGGGTGGTCGATTTGCCCGCCCCGTTGCGGCCGAGCAGGACGACGACCTCGCCGGCCCCGACCTGGAGCGCGACGTCGAACAGCACCTGGGCGCGGCCGTAGAAGGTGCGCAGACCCTGGACCTCGAGCATGGCCCTCACGCCGAGGCCTCCTCGAAGCCGTGACCGAGGTAGATCGCCTGCACCTCGGGATCGGCGCGGATCGCCTCGGGCGGCCCTTCGGCGACGACGGCGCCACGGGAGAGGACGATGATGCGGTCGGCGTTGCGGAACACCACATCCATGTCGTGCTCGGTGAAGAGCAGCGCCACGCCGCGCTCGCGCACGATGGACGTGGTGAGGTCCATCAGCGCGTGGCGCTCGCGTGCCGCCATTCCGGCGGTGGGCTCGTCCATCAACAGGAGCTTGGGGTCGTGCGCGAGGGCTATGGCCAGCTCCACGCGCTTGACGTCGCCATAGGCGAGCACGCCCATGGCGCGTTCCGCCTGATCGGCCATGTCGACCCGGTCGAGCAGGTCGAGGGCGCGCTCGCGGTACAGCCGCCGGGCCGAGGGCAGGAGCGCCTTCAGCCTTCCGGCATGGCTCATGAGCGCCATCTGCACGTTCTCGACGACGCTCATCGAGCCGAAGGATGCTGCCACCTGAAAGGTGCGGCCCACGCCCTTGGCCCAAATCTGGTGCGGCTTCAGGTGCGTGACGTCCTCCCCGTCGAGCCGGACGGTGCCGGCATCGGCCGCCAACTGACCGCCCACCATGTTGAAGCAGGTGGTCTTGCCGGCGCCGTTGGGGCCGATGATCGCCAGCCGCTCGCCGCGGTCGAGCGCGAAGCCGACCGCGCGCACGGCATGGACGCCGCCGAAGGATTTGGTGAGGTCCTGGACGACGAGGAGGCTCACGCGAGCCGCTCCCGCACCGCCGGATCGCGGCGGAAGCCCGCCAGCCGGTCGATGGCGAAGCCGATCAGCCCCTCGCGGAACACGAGCACGAGGCCGACGATGGTGAGCCCCTTGATCAGCTTCCAGTAGTCGGTGAGCGGCATCGCCCACTCCTTGATCAGCGTCAAAGCCGCGGCCCCGGCGAGCGGGCCGGTCACGGTGTTGATGCCGCCGAGCAGCGTCATGGCGAGGGCGTCGACCGACATCGGGATGGAGAGCACGCCCGGATCGATCGAGCCGACGGAGAAGGTGTAGACCCCGCCGGCGACGCCGGCCGCCGCGCCGGCGAGGCTGAAGCCGAGCCACTGGTGGCGGCGGACGTCGATGCCGATGGCGGCGGCCCGAAGCTCGCTGTCGCGAATGCCCCGGAGCGCGTAGCCGAAGGGCGCGTGGGTGGCGCGGTAGAGCAGCGCAATGGCGGCGAGGCAGGTGGCGAGCGTCAGGTAGTAGTAGACGGTGCGCGAACTGGCCCAAGCCGAGGGCCAAAGCCCGATCAGCCCGTTGTCGCCGCCGGTGAGTTCCACCCACTGAAAGGCGAGCGCATAGACGATCTGGGCGAAGGCGAGCGTCAGCATCGCCCGGTAGACGCCCGAGAGCCGGACGCAGAGCCAGCCGAAGGCGACCGCCCCCAGTCCCGCCGCCAAGGGTGCCACCAGGAGGGCCACCTCCATCGAGGCGCCCAGATGGCGCACCGCCAGTCCCGCCCCGTAGGCGCCGAGGCCGAAATAGGCGGCATGGCCGAAGGAGACGATGCCGCCCGTGCCCATGATGAAGCCGAGGCTGAGGGCGAACAGCGCAAACACCAGAATGTCGATGCCGAGCTTCATGGTGTAGGCATCGGCCCAAAGCGGCAGAGCGATCAGGCCCGCGATCAGCAAGAGGTAAGTCACCTGCTGGACCGGCCCGTCGGGCAGCACCGGCCGCGCTGGCGGGCCCTTGTGCCCGAGCCCCGCCTCGGGTTTGCCCAGGAGTCCGTAGGGCCGGATCACCAGCACCACCGCCATCACCAGGAAGACGAGCACGAGCGTGATCTTGGGGAAGATCAGGATGCCGAAGGCGTGCAGCATGCCGATCAGCAAGGCCGCGAGGAACACCCCCGGCACGCTACCCATGCCGCCGATTACGGTGACGACGAAGGCCTCGACCACGATCTCGAGGTCCATCATCGGATGCGCCGCGGCGCGCGGGATCTGCAAGGCACCCGACAGGCCCGCCAGCGCCGCACCGAGAAAGAACACGCCGGTGAACAGGAGCTTCTGGTTGACGCCGAGCGCCCCGACCATCTCGCGATCGTGCGTGGCGGCCCGGACGAGGATGCCGAAACGCGTCTTGTGGAACAGCAGCCACAACAGCACGAGCACGATCGGGCCGATGGCGATCAGCACCAGATCATATTGCGGAAAGCGGTAGCCGAAGACGACGACGAAGCTCCGGAGCCCCGGTGCCCGCGGCCCCAGGATGTCCTCCGGCCCCCAGATCATCTTCACGAGGTCCTGGAAGACCAGCACGAGCCCAAAGGTCAAAAGGAGCTGGAACAGTTCCGGCGCCTGATAGATGCGCCGCAGCAGCACGACCTCGATCAAGACGCCGATGAGCCCGACGACCAGCGCCGCGAGCACGATGGCGAGCCAGAAGCCCACGGGCCCCGGAATGGCCCCCATCGTCACCTTGGCGATGGTCAGCGCAACGTACGCCCCGAGCATGTAGAACGAGCCGTGGGCGAAGTTCACGATCCGGGTCACCCCGAAGATGATCGTGAGCCCAACAGCCGTCAGAAACAGCGTGCTGGCGGTCGTCAGCCCGTTCAGCGCCTGCAGAAAGAGAAAGCTCGGCTCCATCCGCCCTGCCTAGACCATGCAGGTGCAGGGGGCTTTCGGCCCCCTGCGACCCCCGGCCGACGGCCATGCCGTCGGCAAGCTTTCGGGGGGCGCGGGGGGCCAAAAGCCCCCCGCTTCCTTCAACACTTCCACCCGCTCAGTCCTGCCGAACCGCCAGCACCTCGTCCTCCGGCAGCAGGTAGTCGGTGCCGTCGGCGTAGCGCCAGTCGACCATCCTGCCCATGCCGTCCTCGACCGCGAGGCGGCCGACCCAGGCCCCGGCGGTGGCCTGGTTGTCGATGGCGCGGAAGCGCACCGGGCCTTGCGGTGTCGCCACCTCGATCCGTTCCATGGCGGCGATCATGGCTTCGGTGTCGGTCGAGCCCGCCTCCTCCAGCATGTCGCGGATGATCTGGACGACCACGTAGCCGAGGATCGAGGCCAGACGCGGGCTGTCGCCATAGGCTGCCATGTAGGCGTCGACGAAGGTCTGGTGCGCCTCGTCCTCGATCTGGTCCCAGGGATAGCCCGTCACGATCCAGCCTTCCGGGGCCTCGTCGGCGAGCGGGATCAGGTATTCGGGCTCGCCGGTGAGCAGGCTGAGGACGACGCGGTCCTCGAACGTGCCGCGAATTTGCCCCTCGCGGACGAAGCGGGAGAGATCGGCGCCGAAGAGGGCGTTGAAGATGCCGTCGGGCCGGGCCTGCTCGATGGCGGCGATGGTGGGGCCGGCCTGGAGCTGGCCGAGGGTCGGGTACTGCTCGACCACGACCTCGGCGCCCGGCATGCGCTCGGCCATGAGGCGCTTGAAGGCGGCAGCGGCAGCCTGACCGTATTCGTAGTTGGGCACGACGATGGCCCAACGTTCGACGCCGAGGTCCACCGCCTCGTCGACCAGCATCGCCGTCTGCATGTAGGTCGAGGGGCGCACGCGGAAGGTGTAGCGGTTGCCGCCTTCGAGGTTCAGCGCGTCGGTCAACGGTTCGGCGGCGATGAACAGCATCTGCCGCTGGTTGGCGAAGTCGGCGACGGCGAGGCCGATGTTGGAGAAGAAGGTCCCGAACAGGAAGTCGACGTTCTCGCGGCTGACCAACTCCTCGGCGACGCGCACCGCATCGCCCGTGGTGCCGCCGTCGTCGCGGCTGACGATCTCGAGCGGCCGGCCGCCGAGCACGCCGCCCGCGTCGTTGATCTCCTGCACCGCGAGTTGCCAGCCCTGGCGATAGGGCACGGCAAAAGCGGCGATGGCGTTGTAGCTGAACAGCTCGCCGATCCTGACCGGCTCCTGGGCCTGGGCCGGCCACGCCAACAGCAAGGCGCTCGCCGCCAGAAGGCTTCGTCCGAACGTCATGTCCCGTGTCTCCCACGATCGGCGGGCGTTCCGTGCCGCCCGTCCTCAACCCCGATGTCCACAACCCGAGCGAGCCCTGCCGGTGCACCGACCGTCCGCGCCCGTCCCTGCAAAGCCAGGAGCGCCGCCCGGATGCGACCCTCGCGCACCCACCTTTCGGCCAGCCGGGCGCCCCTGTCGAGGGCGCCTTCGACGATGGATGGCGCCAATGCGCCGACGGCGACCGTCACCGGCCGTTCGCCGAGGTCGCTATCGGGGTCGAGATCGACCGCCGGGCGCCGCCGGATCGCCGGATCGTCGGCGTCGACCGCGTTGGCGAGGAGGGTCGCGGCGACGTCGGCGGTGGCCGCGTCCGCCGCCAGCACCGTGACCGCGTCGGCGATGCCGAGCGAGAACGAGCGGCCGTCCCAGCCAGAGGTTGCAACGCCGCCGATGCCCTCACCGTGGCGCACCTCCAAGGTCGCGGCGAGCCCGGCCCGGCGCAACTCGGTGACGACGCCAAGCGCGAGGCTGCGTGCAGGGGTGACGTGCAGGGCCACGTCGCCGCGGTTGTTGACGTAGGCGCCCTCCAGGCCGGGGACGGCGCGCATCGCCGCCAGCACCGTGTCGGCGACCGCGCCCGCCACCGCCGCCATCGGCGTGACGAAGGCGGGCGCGAAGGGCAGGACGGCTGCACGCATCCGGGCCGCCGTGGGCGAAGCCGCGGCCGGCCAGCCGTCGTCCACCGGCCGGCGGAGGTGCGGCAGGACGGCGACGAGCCCTTCCAGCACGCCGTCGAAGGCGGCAGCCGCCGCGGCGAGCGCGCGCGTGCGGACGGGCGGCGGCCCCATGGCGTCGACGACGAGGTCGATGGGGCCTTGTTGGAGGTGCAGCCGGCCGTCCGGCAGCCAAGTGCGGGTGGCCCCCGTCCAGGCGGACGCCGTGGCGGTCATCGCGCCGGCTCCAGGGGCCAGGGGTTGGCGGCGTTCCAGGCGACCGGCCGTGCGATGGCCCCGTAGGCGGCCACCACCGAGGCGAGATCGCGCACGTCGGCCAAGTGCCCGCCCAGGCGTTCGTACAGGGCCAGCGGCAGGGTGAACTCGATGGGGGCGACCAGCGCCGGCGTCGGCACGTAGCCGAAGGCTTGGCCGGGCATGGCGAGCACGTCGACCATCACGGTGATGCCGCCGCCGGGCCAGCGGTAGACCGGAGCGCCGCCCATCGTGACGCGCGTCTCGCCCGCCTGGATCGAGCGGGTGAGCAGAACCGGGTTCTCGGTCACCCCGGCGCGGAGCGAGCCGCCGGCCCCGGCCACGAACAGGACCGAGCACAGGCTCGGCTCGCAGTTCTCACCGATCCGCGCGACCGTGGCCGCCACCGCCCTGGGCATCTCGGCCGGCACCGGGCGCAGGTCCTCGTCGAGCACGCAATAGAGCGCGTCCTCGCCCGTGGTGCTGGTGATCAACAGGCGGAGCCCCGGCCACGCCAGCTTGGGATCGACGCTGCGGATGATCGACAGGGGATCGCTGATGTCGGTGCCGCCCCAGCCGAGCCCCGGCTTGGCGACCTGGAAATAGCGGCCGGGCGTGGACTTGCGCCCCTGCACCCTGATGCCGGCGGGCCGCATGTCGAGGCAGCGGCCGGCTTGATGCTCCGTCAGCACACCGGTGATGTGGTCGTCGACGACGATCACCTCGTCGACCAGGGGCTGCCACTGCTGGGCGAAGATGCCGACCGTGGCCGAGCCGCAGCCCACCCGCATGCGTTCTTCCGGCTTGCCGTTGACGATCGGCGCCGCTCCAGCCCGCACCACCACCACAGCCCCGTCGTCGATGGCGAGTTCCACCGCCTCGCCGTTGCAGAGGTCCATCAACACGTCGCAGGTGACGTTGCCGGCCCTCTTGGTGGTGCCGGTCAGGTGGTGGACGCCGCCGAGGGCGAGCATCTGCGAGCCGTATTCGGCGGTGGTGACGTGGCCGACCTCCTCGCCGCCGTGGCGGACGAGGCTCCGCTCCGGGCCGAGGTGGCGGTCGGTGTCGATCTTCACCTTCACCCCGCAGTAGGAGAAGATGCCCTCCGAGACGACGGTCACCGTGTCGACGCCGCGGTACTGGCTGGCGACGATGAAGGGGGCCGGCTTGTAGTCCGGATAGGTCGTCCCGGCACCGATGCCGGTGACGAAGGTGCTGCCGGGCTCCGGGCCGAACGGCACCATCGCCCCGCCCTCGTCCGCCACCCGATGGGCGAGAACGACCGGATCGGTGCGGACGAGCGCGCCCTCCCGGTTGGCGTAGCGACCGCAGGCGCCGGCCCGGCCCGGACGGATGCGGCAGAGCACCGGGCAGGCATCGCAGCGGACGATGCCGTCGTCCTCCCGCGCGCCGAAACGCTCGGTGCGATCCTCGGTCATGGCCGGCTCCGGAGTGCTGCGTGCAGGCGATGCGGCAGCACCGGAACCCGGTCGAGCCGCACACCCGTGGCCTGGGCGATGGCATTGAGGATGGCGGGGGCGGTCGGGATCAGCGCGTGCTCGCCCACCCCCTTGGCACCGAATGGACCCAAGGGATCGGGGTCCTCGATCAGATGCACCTCGACCTCGGGGACGTCGCCGACGGTGGGGATGAGGTAGTCGTGCAGGTTTTCCGTCCGCCCAGGGACGTACTCCTCCATCAAGGCCAACCCCAGCCCCTGCGCGATGCCGCCGACGATCTGGCCCTCGATCTGCTGCGGGTTGACCGCCCGGCCGACGTCGTAGGCGGCGACGATCCGCTCCACCTTCACCGTCGCCAGCGCGATGTCGACCCTCACCAGGGCGACCTGGGCACCGAAGCCGTAGGAGGCGTAAGGCGCGCCCTGCCCGTCCGCATCCAGCGCCGTCGTCGGCGGATCGAAGGCGCCCCGGCCTTCGAGGGGGCCGAACTCGGCGAGACTCACCCGGCGCGTGCGGTCGCCGTCCGTCACCCGAACGCAGCCCGGCTCCAGGACCAACCGGGTATCCGGCCCAGCGTTGGCAAGGCGGAGGACGTGCGCCCGCAAATCCTCGCCCGCGAGCTGCGTCGCCCGGCCGGCAACGAAGGTCTGGCGCGAGGCCGAGGTCTTGCCGCAGTCGAGCGTCAGGTCGGTATCGGCGCCCGTGGCCTCGACGGCCGCGACGGGGACGCCCACGGCATCGGCGAGGATCTGCCGCATGATGGTGTTCGAGCCCTGGCCGATGTCCTGCACCCCATTCCACAAGATCAGGCGTCCGTCCGGCTCCAACGTCACCCGCTGGCTGGCGGGGTTGCTCATCCCGGTGTTGCCGCAGCCGTACCAGACGCTGGCGAGGCCCACGCCCCAGCGGTGGTGACCGCCGGCGTCGTTGCGCCCCGCGGCCAGCGCCCGCAACTCGTCCCACGCGGGTCGGAGCGCCTCGAGACACGCCACCAAGCCGACGGAAGCCTCGAGCACCTGCCCCGTCGCCGTGGCATCGCCCGCCCGCAGCGCATTCTGCAACCGGAGTTCCAGGGCATCGCGCCCCAGCCGCTCGGCCGCGGCATCGATCAACTGCTCGGTCAGGAGCATCGCCTGCGGCACGCCGAAGCCGCGAAACGCACCGGACGGCGGCGCATTCGTGTGGAATGCCGTGGAGGTCGCGAGCACGCGGCGCACGCGATAGGGGCCGGTCGCGTGGACCGGCACGCGCCCCGCCACGGTCGGCCCCCAGGAGGCATAGGCGCCGGTGTCGAAGTCGCCGTGGAAGCGCAGGCCCTCGAAGGTGCCGTCCGGCGCCACCCACAAGCTCGCCTCGCCCACCATCGGGTGTCGCTTGGTGGAGGACGCCATCGAGGCGATGCGGTCGTAGACGAGCGCCACCGGCCGGCCCGTGCGCCATGCCGCGAGCGCCACCAAAGGCTGGACGGCGAGGTCGAGCTTGCCGCCGAAGCCGCCGCCGCACGCGGACGGGATCACCCGCACCCGCTCGGGGTCGAGCCCGAGAACGTGGGCCGTCTCGTCGCGGTCCATGACCGGGCTCTGCGTCGACGCCACGACCTCGATGCGGTCGCCGACACGCCGCGCCCAGCCCGCCTCGGGCTCGATATAGGCGTGCTCGACGAAGGCCGTGGTCATGACGTGGCGGACCTCGACCGCGTCTTTCGGCACCGACCCGAGATCGCCCTTGGCGACGCGACCGCGCACCAGCACGTTGTCCGGCCGCTGCGGCAGGACGGCCGCAGCGCCTGCCCTTGCCGCCTCGAACGTCACCGCCGGCAACGGCTCGAAGCGGAGCGGCAGGTCGGCCATCGTGATCGCCGTCAGCGTGGCGGCGTCGCCCACCAGCGCCAGCACCGCCTCGCCGCGAAACCGCACCTCGTCCGCCGCCAGCACCGGCTGGTCGCGCATCGCCGGGATCACGCCGAAGGCATTGACCGGCACGTCGGCTGCCGCGAGCACGTCGGCCAGCCCCGGAAACCGGCGGCGCAGCGGTGCCAGATCGCCGAGGGTGAAGCGGGCCCGCGCATGCGGCGAGCGGATCACGCGGAGGTGGAGTGCTTCGGCCGGCACGGCGTCGGCGCCGAAGCGCTCGGCGCCGGTCACCTTGGCCCAGCCGTCGACCTTCACCACCCGCGCGCCGACGGCAGCGCCAACGGGAGCGGGCAGCGGCAGGTCGGCGAAGGCCTGCTCCACCGCCTCGACGATCTGGCGATAGCCGGTGCAGCGGCAGAGGACACCGCCGAGTGCCGCCGCGATCTGGAGGCGGCTCGGACGCGTCGGGCGGTCCAACAGCGTCGCCGCCGCCAGCAGCATCCCCGGCGTGCAGATACCGCACTGCGCAGCCCCACCGGCCACGAAGGCCGCCTGTAGCTCTTTGCCGCGAGGGTGGTCGGCAAGCCCTTCGACGGTCAGCACGTCGCATCCGCCCACCTGGCCCACCGGCACGAGGCAGGCACATACCTGCGCACCGTCGAGCAGCACCGTGCAGGCGCCGCAGTCGCCGGCATCGCAGCCCAGCTTGGTACCCGTGAGCCCCAACTCGTCGCGCAAGGCGCGTGCGAGGCGTGCCGCCGGCGGCGTCGTCAGCGCGACCGCGCGGCCATTCACCCGGCACGCCGTCACGCCCGCATCGTTCTCCGAAAGGAGCGCCCTCACGCGGCCAGCTCCCCGGCGCCGAGGCTCGCCAGCGTCCGCGCGATCAGCGTCCCCGCCGCATCCAGCCGATAGACCGCCGAGGCGCGCACGTCGTCGATCGGTTGCAGGACCGCCACGTGCTCCGGCGTGACCCGCCCGGCCGCATCTTCGGGTGTCAGGCCGACGAGGTCCGCCTCCAGCGCGGGCAGGCGCTGCGCCGTGGCCGAACACGCGCCGACGGCGACGCGGGCGTCGACGATGCGGCCGGCTTCGAGCCCGAGGAGCACGGCCACCATGGCGATGGAGATGACGAGATAGCGCCGCGCCCCGAGCTTCGCGAAACCCGCCACCGCACCCGGCGGCGGCGACGGCACGTGGACCGCCACCAGCAGTTCGTCCGGCGCCAGCGCCGTTGCCCGATTGCCGCGCACGAACCGGTCGAGCGGCAGCCGACGCCGGCCGCGTACCGACGCCAACTCGACCTCGGCGTCCAGCACGAGCAGGGGCGGCACGCCGTCGGCGGCGGGCGAGGCGTTGCAGAGATTGCCGCCGAGGGTGCCACGGTTTTGGATCTGCCGCCCACCCACCTCGACCGCCGCCTGCTTCAAGGCGTCGAAGGCAGGGGGCAACGGCGCCGCCACGAGTTCGCTCCAGGTCACGGCCGCCCCCAGCCGGAACCCGGCGCCGCGGGGCTCGATGCCGCGCAGTTCCGGCAGAGCGGTGACGTCGAGAAGCGGCGGCGAGGCGTCATGACCGAGGCCCGGACGGTCCCAGGCGACGGCCACGACGTCGGCCGGGTAGAGGTCGGTGCCGCCGGCAAGGACGCGGCGGGGCGATGCGGCCAAGAGCTGCAACGCGTCGGCCAAGGCGGCCGGGCGCCGATAGTCCTCCATCCGGCGTCCTTTCGATGGAGCCGGCACGTTCCAGCCGTTCGTCGGCGCTGTCAAGCGAGCGCCCGCGGTCACGAGACTGTCACCGAGCCCTGGCATTCAGCCGTCGTCCCCAAGGAGGTATTCGATGACGATCCGTCTGCCGCAGGTCCTGGCCGCCAGCTTCGCCGCCCTCGTCGCCACCGCCGCCGCCGCGGAGCCCTTGGTCCTCTACACCAACGACTTCGAGGACATCATCGGCGAGCGCTTCACCGCCGATACCGGGTTCGAGATCCAGGTCATCCAGGAGAGCGGCGGCAACCTCCTCGCCCGCATCGCCGCCGAACGCGGCAACCCGCGCTGGGACGTGCTCCTGTTCGACGGCGTCGGCTCGCTGCACCGGCTCGACCAGGAGGGCCAACTGCGGCAAGGGTTCGAGCCCACGGGCCTCGCCAACCTGACCCCGTTCGCCCGGGACCTCCTGCCCGAGACCCGCGGCTGGTTCCCGGCCGGCGCTCAGGCCTCCTGCGTCATCGCCTATCGCACCGACCGCGTCGACACGCCGCCTCGGACCTTCGACGACCTGATCGACGCACGCTTCCGCGGCCGGCTCGGTCAGGCCGACCCGGCGGTGGCCGCGCCGGCCTATCCGTGCGTGGCGTGGTTCTTCCACGACCGCGGCACCGACGACGCGCAGGCGTTCTGGACCGCCATCCTCGACAACGACCTCCGCGTCTTCCGCACCAACGGTCCGGTCCGCCGTGCGCTGGAGGCGGGCGAGATCGACTTGGCCCTCATCTCCTCGCCCAACGGCTACCAGTTGCCGGCCGACGGCGTGCCAGTCGAGATCGTCTGGCCGAACGGCGCGGCTCCGTCCTCCTCGCGCGGCGTCGCCATTCAGGCCGAAACCGACAAGATGGAAGCGGCCGAGGCCTTCGTCGAGTGGATGCTACGGCCCGAAACGCAGCAGTTCCTGACCGACAATGCCGGCAACGACGGCTGGTTTCTGGCCTCTGTCGAGGGCGTCACGCCGAAGCCGGGCGGTCCCGACGCGGAGGTGACCTACCACATCGCCCCCGCCGCCTTCGCCGCCGAGATGGAAGCCGAGATCAAGAGCTGGTTCGCCGATCAGGCGGTGAACTGATCCCTTGGCCGCCGTCGCGCCCGCCGTGCGCTTCGGCCGCTCGCTGCGGCCCGATGCGGACGGCGTGCTGGCGTGGCTGGTTACCGCCGCCCTGGTGGTGCTCATCGCAGCGCCCCTGGCGGCGGTGATCGTCCAGGCCTTCGTCCCCGGCCTGTTCTACGGCGACCGGACGTTCCAGGGGCTCGGCAACCTGCTGGAACTGTTCGAGCGGCGCCTTTGGCGCGTGTCGCTCTACAACTCGCTGACCCTGGCGGGCGGCACCGCCATCCTCGGCACCGCCCTCGGCTGCACCCTCGCACTCCTGCGCCACGGCTATCGCTTCCCGCTCGCCGGCACGCTCGATGCGGCCGCCTGGGCGTTGTTGATCATGCCGTCCTTCATCGTCGCCCAGGGCTGGGTGCTGTTCGCCGCCCGCGGCGGCATCGCACCGGAACTCATGGGTGCGGGCTGGGTCAGCGACCTCGTCTTTTCGCCGACCGGGCTGATCCTGGTGATGAGCCTCAAGACCTACCCCTTCGCCTATCTGACGATGAGTGCGGCGCTGCGCTGGAACGTCGCCGACCTCGGCCACGCCGCCCGGCTCTGCGGCGGCTCGCCCTGGCGCGTCTTCTGGACCGTGCGCCTGCCGCTCCTGCTCCCCGCCGTGCTCGCCGGCATGGTGCTGGTGTTCGTCGATACCATCGGCGACTTCGGTCTGCCGGCGGCACTGGCGACCACCTACCGCTTCCCGACGCTGCCCTACACGATCTACACCGCGATCAACCAGGCGCCGATCCGCTTCGACCTCGCGGGCGTCTTGTCGTTCTACCTCATCGTCATCCTGGCGCTCGCCGTGGCGCTGCACGTCTGGATCGTGCGCACCGGCTTCTTCGAATTTCTCACCGCCCGCGCCCGGCCGAGCGAGCCCGCTGCGCCGCGACGGCCGTGGCTGCTCACTCTGCTTGCCGTCGCCTTCCTCGTCCTCGCCATCGGCCTCCCGCTCGGCACCAGCCTCGCCGTCTCGTTCATGGACCGCATCGGCGGCGGCCTCGCCTGGGACAACCTCACCCTCCAGCACTACCTCACCACCCTGACGCCGGGCTCGAGGCTCCGGGCGAGCCTCGCCAACTCCTTCACCATCGCCGCCGTCGCCGGTCTCGCCAACATCGTCCTCGGCCTCGCCGCCGCCTACCTTCTCACCCTCGGCCAGACCCGGCTCAGGACGCTGATCGACGTCACCTGCACCACCACCCTCGCCGTGCCGGGTGTGATCCTCGGCGTCGGCACCATCTTCGTCTGGAACCAGCGCTGGCTGGACGATCTTGGTCTCGGCCTCTACGGCCACCCGGGGATTCTGGTGCTCGCCGCCGTCGCCGGCGCCGTGCCGATTGCCGTGCGGGTGCTCCTGGGCGCCCTGGGCCAGGTGCCGCCGAGCTTCCTCGCCGCTGCCGCGCTGCAAGGTGCGGGCCTCGGCCGCCGACTGGTCACCATCCTCCTGCCGCTGCTGGCGACGGCCATCCTCTCTGCCACGCTTGCCGCCTTCGGCACCTCGGTGTTCGACCTCGCCGTCACGTCGCTCCTGCGCCCGCCCGGCTTCGAGGTGATCCCGGTGACCATCAACCGACAGTTCCAGCAGGGCGAGTTCGGCCTCTCCACCGCCTCGACGGTGATCGCCGCCGGCCTCACCATCGCCGCCATCGTCACCACGCAGGCCCTGTTCCGCCGCTTCGTGCGGATCGGTGCGGGGAGCCGGCCGTGACCGTCCTCGAAACCCGCGGCCTGACCAAACGCTTCGGGGCCACGACGGTGCTCGACGCGCTCGACCTCGACCTCCAGGCGGGCGACGTCCTGTCCATCCTCGGTCCCTCCGGCTGCGGCAAGTCCACCCTCTTGCGCCTCGTCGCCGGCCTGGAGCGGGCCGACGCCGGCACGCTCCGGCTCGCCGGCCGGCTCGCCAGCGGCACGGGCGTCCACCTGCCGCCCGAGGCGCGCAACGTGAACATGGTCTTCCAGGACTACGCGCTCTGGCCGCACATGCGGGTCGCGCGCATCGTCGGCTACGGCTTGCGCGCGCGGCGCCGGCCCGAGGCCGAGGTGCGCGCCAAGGTGCGCGGTCTTTTGGAGCTGCTGCGCATCGACCACCTGGCCGAACGCCACCCGGCCGAGCTTTCGGGCGGCCAGCAGCAGCGCGTCGCCATCGCGCGGGCGCTCGCGACCGACCCGGAGCTGCTGCTGCTCGACGAGCCGCTCTCGAACCTCGACGTGCAGCTGCGCCAGGACATGCGCCAGGAGCTGGCGGCGCTGTTCCAACGGCTCGGCACGACCGCGCTCTACGTCACCCACGACCCGGTCGAGGCCTGCACCCTGGCGCAGCGCATCGTCGTCCTGCGCGCCGGCCGCGTGGTCGAGGCGGGCCCCCCGCAGCGGCTCTTCCGCACGCCCGGCTCCGCCTGGGTGGCGCGGCTCGCGGGCTTCGACGGCGACCTGCCGGCGACGCTCGTCGCGAAGAACGGCCGGCTGGGCGAGGTCGCGATCGCCGGCCAGCGGCTGAGCGTCCGCCTGCCACGGCATCCGGTCGGTGTCGGCGACGACGTGCGGCTGTTCCTCGACCCCTCGATCATCCGCCTGGAGCCGGGCGGCGATACCGACTGGAACCGGCTCACCGGCGCGGTCGCCCAGGCCCACTTCGAGGGTCGCCACTGGCGGCTCGTGGTCGACTGCGGCGCCGGCGCCAAGCTCGCCCTGGTCGCACCCGCTCGCGCCGCGCCCGGCGACACCATCGCCCTGCATTTCCCGATCGAGGAGACGCTCGCGTTCGCCGCCGAAAGCTGAGGCTCAACCCTCCGCCGCGGCATGCCGGTCGATGTTGTGGCCGGTCAGCACGAAACGGACCTCTTCGGCGACGTTGGTGGCGTGGTCGCCGATCCGCTCCAGGCTCTTCGCCACGAACAGGAGTTGGGTACCGACCGGCACCGCCACCCTGCCGTCCTGCATCTCGACGATGAGGCTGTGGAACACGTCGTCGTAGGTCTCGTCCACGTCGGCGTCACCGTGCCACGCCTCGGTCGCGAGCCCGAGGTCGCGGCCGGCATGAGCCTCCAGCGCCTGGTGGAGCAGCGCCTTCACTTGGCGGCCGAAACGCCGCACCGGCTGCGCATCCTCCAGCCAGCCATCCTCACCCAGCCGGATCACCCGCTTGGCGATGCTCTTGGCGTGGTCGCCGACCCGCTCCAGGTTGCCGGCGAGCCGCTCGGCGGCGATCACCTCGCGCAGGTCGTTGGCAACGGGCTGGTAGCGCGCCAGGATCTTCATCGCCTGGGTCCGCACCGCCCGCTCCAGATCGTCGGCCGCGGCGTCGAGGTCGATCACGGCAGCCGCACGAGCGCGGTTGCCGCTCGCCAGCACCTCCAGCGCCTGCTCCAGCTCCCGGCACGCGGTCGTGCCCAGCTCGGTGACGAGTTGGCGCAGCTGCTCCAGCTCCTCGTCGAACGCCTTCATCGTGTGGGGCGCGTTCATGGCGTCGTCCTCCTCAGCCGAACCGGCCGGTGACGTAGTCCTGCGTCTGCGTCTTGTCCGGGTTCTCGAAGATCGTCTCGGTGTCGCCGTACTCGATCAGCCGGCCGAGATACATGAAGGCCGTATTGTCCGAGACGCGCGCCGCCTGCTGCATGTTGTGGGTGACGATGACGATCGTGTATTGGCCCTTCAACTCCGAGATCAGGTCCTCGATCTTGGCGGTGGCGATCGGGTCGAGCGCGGAACAGGGCTCGTCCATGAGCAGGACTTCGGGATCGGAGGCGATGCCGCGGGCGATGCAGAGCCGCTGCTGCTGACCGCCGGAGAGGCCCAGGGCGCTCTCCTTCAACCGGTCCTTCACCTCGCCCCACAAGGCCGCCGAGCGCAGCGCGCGCTCGCAGGTCTCGTCGAGCACCGCCCGATTGGTCACGCCGTCGACCTTGAGGGGATAGATCACGTTCTCGTAGATCGACATCGCGAACGGGTTGGGCTTTTGGAAGACCATGCCCATGCGCTTGCGGAGCGCGATCACGTCGACGTTCGAAGCGTAGATGTCCTGACCGCCGACCATGATCTGGCCGTCGATTCGAAGATCGTCGATCAGATCGTTCATGCGGTTGAGGCAGCGGAGCAGGGTTGACTTGCCGCAGCCGGATGGCCCGATGAGCGCGGTCACCAGACCCGATTGCACCTGCATGCCGACATCGAAGAGCGCCTGCGCCCTGCCGTACCACAGGTTGAAGTTGCGAATGTCGAGCGAGACTCCCTCACGCGACTCCTTCACGTGATACGCCGTCGGCTCGAACTCGGTCCGCGCGGGGATGTCGTCCACCGGGGCCTTGGCGATGGCCATGACGAAACTCTCCAGGTCAGAAATGGCCGGTGGCGTAGCGCCGCTTCAGCCGATTGCGGATGACGATGGCGGTCGAGTTCATCGCCACGATCAACGCCAGCAGCAACAGCGTGGTGACGAACACCATCGGCTTGCCGGCCTCGGAATTGCGCGACTGGAAGCCCACGTCGAAGATGTGGAAGCCCAGGTGCATGAAGCTGCGCTCGAGATGGATGAAGGGGAAGAACTGGTCGAACGGCAGGGCCGGCGCCAATTTCACCACGCCGACCAGCATCAACGGCGCGACCTCGCCGGCACCCCGCGCCATGGCGAGGATCAGGCCGGTCATGATGCCCGGCAGCGCCTTCGGCAACACCACGTAGCGGATGGTCTGCCATTTCGACGCCCCGCAGGCGAGCGAGCCCTCGCGCATCGAACGCGGCACGGCGGACAGCGCCTCCTCCGAGGCGACGATCACCACGGGAACGGTCAACAGCGCCAGGGTGAGCGAGGCCCAAAGGATGCCGCCCGTGCCGAAGGTCGGTGACGGCAGCCGTTCCGGATAGAACAGCTGATCGATGGTGACGCCCATCGTATAGGCGAAGAAGCCCAGGCCGAACACGCCGTAGACGATCGACGGCACGCCCGCGAGGTTGTTCACCGAGATGCGCACCGCCGACACGATGCGGCCCTGCTTGGCGTACTCGCGCAGGTACAGCGCGGTGATCACGCCGAACGGCGCCGTGAACACCACCATGATCAACGTCATCATGACCGTGCCGAAGATGGCGGGCAGCACGCCGCCTTCCATGTTGGCCTCGCGCGGCTCCGTCGAGAGGAACTCCCACCAGCGCGCCACGTAGATGCCGATCTTGTCGAGCGTCGACAGGTCGTTCGCCGGGAAGAAGCGGACGATCTGCGACAGTTCCGTGTCCTTCTGGCGGCCACCGATCTCTTCCAGGACGATGCGGTTCTCCCGGTCGACCTCACGGATCGCGGCGATCCGGGCTTGGTGCTCTTGAAATTCCTGCTGGAGTTCGGCGATCCGCACCTCGGCGGCGACGGCCGCGGCCTCCGCCTGGGGCGACTCGGCACCGTGGCGCAGAGCCGCGCGCCGCCGGCTCAAGCGTTCCTGCTCGATGCGGTGGTTCACGGCGCCGATGTCGCCGCGCTCGATCCGGCGGATCTCGTTGTAGCGATCGCGCGCCTCGCGCTGCTCGCGCTGCAACTCGGAAAGAGAGACCGCGTCGCCGGGAACCTCGACGCCGTCGATGACCACGGCGGCGATGCGGCCGACGAACGGTCCCCATTCCCGCCGTTCGAACAGGAAGAAGTCCGCAGGGTGCGCAACGTTGCTCTTCTCGTAGTCGGACACCCAGGTGAAGTCGTCGCCGTAGAGATCGAAGTTCGCGGTGCGGTAGAGCACCCGCTCGGCAAACCCCTGATTCTGCTCGACGAACGCACGCTGCTCCAGCGTCAGCCCTTCGAGGATGCGGTCGGATGGACGGTAGAGGCCGACGCGCGTCGGCACGCCGGCGAGCACCCGGCCGTCGACCGTCTCGACCACGGCGATGGGTTTTGGCCAGAACGTCGTCACGCCGTTCCAGGCAATCATGGTCAAGAAGCCGGCGATGAGGATGATGCCCAACGCCAGCGCCCCGCCGAAGCCCCAGAGCGCGGGCTCGCCCACGGCCGAAAGGTCGGCGGTGAACCGGCGCACGGCGCGCCCGTTGGCCCTGGCTGCGGGAGCAGCGATCTCGCTCGGCCGATCGGCGAATTCAGTCGACATCGGTCCGGCCCCCTAGAGCTGAAACGCGCGCTTGCGGAAGCGCTGCCGTATCAGCTCGGCAAAAGTGTTGATGACGAAGGTCATGATGAAAAGCGTCAGGGCACAGAGAAACAGGACGCGATAGTTGGTCCCGTCCTTCACCGCTTCTGGAAGCTCAACGGCGATGTTGGCCGAAAGCGTGCGCAGACCGGCGAAGATGTTCCAGTCGAGGATTGGCGTATTGCCGGTGGCCATGACGACGATCATCGTCTCGCCGACGGCACGACCCATGCCGAACATCACCGCCGAGAACACGCCGGACGCCGCCGTCGGCAGGATCACCCAGATCGCGGTCTGCCAGGGCGTCGCGCCACAGGCGAGGCTGCCGGCGCGGAGGTGCGACGGCACCGAGTTCAAGGCGTCTTCGGCCAGGGTGTAGATGTTGGGGATGATGGCGAAGCCCATGACGAAACCCACCACCAGGGCGTTGCGCTGAGCGTAGGTATCGATCACCCCACCGCGTGGATCGAAGCCGAGCAGCGTCAGCACCGAGGCCGCCGCCCAGGCGACGACCAGCGCCGCCCCGAAAAAGGCGATCCACCGGACGAAGTCGAGCCGACCGGCGCTGGCTCGGTCCAGGCTGCGCACCCGGTCGCGATAGCGGTGACCTAAGTTGCGGTGAAAGAAAAAGCTCACCAGCAGGTAGGACAGCGGGATCAAGATCAAGAACATGAACGGCGTTCCGGTCCCGAAATCGCCATTGACCCACGCCTTGAAGTCGCCGCCGAACAAGACGTCCTCGAAGATCGGTCCGACGCGGTACGCGAAGGTGGCCGCCAAGCCGATGGCGGCGAACATCAGCAGGAACTTGGGGATACCGTCGAAGCGCAGCGCGACCGGCGGTGGCAACATCTGCCAGAGGAAGGCGCCGAGCATGAGGCCCGCCGGCAGGGCGAAGAACGCGAGCAGCACCGCCGCGATCCATTCCTCCACGAACGGCGCCAGGACGAGTGCCGCGAGAAAGCCCAAGACCACGGTGGGCAGGCTCTCCATCATCTCCATCACCGGCTTGATGGTGGAGCGCACGTTCCGATGCACGAACTCGGAGGTGTAGATGGCGCCCATCAGGGCGATCGGCACGGCGAACAGCATCGCATAGACCGTCGCCTTGAGCGTGCCGAAGATCAGCGGGACCAGGGAGTACTTCGGCTCGAAGTCGTCGCTGGCGGCGGTCGACTGCCAAGCCCAGGTCGGCGCGTCGTAACCCTCGTACCAAACGCGCCCGAAGAGCGTCCGGAAGGTGGCTGCCGAGTGGCGCGGCTCGAACGACCAGACGTCGACGGTGCCGTCGTCGCCGATCAGCAGCACGCCGTCGGCGCGGGGGAACATCATGGTCTGCGCGTCGACGCGGGTCTGGCCGGAACGCTCGAACTCGAACAGCACCCGGTCGGCGGTCGACTGGCGCACCCAGACACCGCCGTCGGCGTCGCGCGTGACGAGGCTCTTGTCGCGCTGGGAGGGCGTGATCTCGAGGATCGCCGCGCCCTGCGGCCGATGCACCCGTGCCCGCACCAACTCGCGTCCGTCCTCCGTCGCGGCCGCCGGCCGCAACAGCCGAAAGAACACGTCGACGTCGCCGCGGTCGCTGCCGACCACCAGCGCCTGTTCGCCGTTGAGGAAATTGAGCGCGGTGACGGCCACGTCGTCGGCAAAGACGCGCCGCTGTTCCGCCAGCACCGGGTTGTTCGCGTCGCGCACGTCGTAGCGGTAGAGCATGCCGTCGTCGGTCGCGATGATGGCGCGGTCGCCGGCGGCGCCGAGGAGCACGCTGGTGACCGTCGCTCCCTCGGGCAACTGCGGCAACTCCGCCGTGCTCGTCCGCAGGGTCTCCTGCCCGGTCATCAGATTGCGCTGCACCTGGGTGACGCTGATGCGGGAGACGCCGGCCGCATCGACCGTGATGAACGAGAACCTGGGCCGCTCCACCGAACCGCCGGCGCGATAGTCGATGGCGACGATGGCGCTGTCCGAGATCTCGACCGGCTCGGCCACCTCGACGAACGGGCGGATGGTCCGGTAGTCGCCGGTCTGGACCTGGGTGTAGATGCGTCCGTCGAAGTACCGGTCGCGTTCGTCCAGCCGCTCCATGGCCGAGGGCGCGTTGCGTTGCGCCGTCGTCGTCACCTCGAAGCCGACGGTGCCGAAGCGCACGCTGCCGTCCGCGAAGCCAAAAATCACTTGGTCGCGGCGGAGCGTACCCGAGACGGCGGTCGCCGTCTCGCCGCCGAAGTCGAGCTCGCTCGTCGCGATGATGCGGCCGGTGCCGATGTGGAAGGTGCCGACGCGGCCGTCCGCCGACACGCGGATCGCCGTCGACTGCCATTCGTCCGCGTTGATCCAGGCCACCTCCTGCGGCGTCAGGCTGTGGGTCAGCGTGCGCTGCATCTCGCCGGGCGCGAACAGCGGCACGGCCACGCGAACGAGGAACACCATGATGCCGACGACGGCGATGATGACGAGCAGGCCGCCGACCGTGATGCCCCACTTGGCGACCAACTCGCCGTAGACGACCGAGAGCCGGGTCTGCTTGTCGCGGACGTGGGTGCGAGCGACGCGGCGCGCGGCCGACCTCTCGCCTTCGCTGCCGGCGGTCTCGGGGGTCGATGCCATGGCGTCCTCGCTGGCGGAATGGGACTGGCCGGATGCGCGCGGCGCGCGGCACGCCCCTGCCGCCGCCGAAACCAAGACGACACCGGGGCGGCGTCGCACGCCGCCCCGGTGCCGCAGGCAGGCTCAGTTGGTCAAGAGGCCGAAGGCATCGAGGTCCTGGTCGGCCAGGAACTGGTTGACCGGGAAGAAGCCGGCACGGAGCACGCCTTCCTGGCCCTGCTGCGAGTACACGTAGCGGATGAACTCGGCGCGCAGCGGCTCGAGCGGCTCGTTCGGGTTCTTGTTGACGTAGATGTAGAGGAAACGCGCGATCGGGTACTCGCCCGACGCGGCATGCTCGCCGACTGCATCGAAGCACTCGCCGTCGTCGGTCGCCCTGAGCGGCACGGTACGCACGTCGGCCGTACCGTAGCCCACGCCCGAATAGCCGATGCCGCCGACCTCGGAGGCGACGCCCTGGATGACGGTCGAGGAACCCGGCTGCTCGCGGACCTCGGAACGGTAGTCACCGCCGAACAGACCCACCTCGCGGAAGTAGCCGTAGGTACCCGACGCCGAGTTGCGGCCGTAGAGGGCGATCGGCATGTTGGCCCACTCGCCCTCGAGACCGACGTCGCCCCAGGTGTTGATCGGCGCGTCGAGGCCGCCGTTGCGGGTCGAGGAGAAGATCGCGTCGACCTGGGCGAGCGACAGGCACTCGATCGGATTGTCGCGGTGGACGAACACGCCCAGCGCGTCGATCGCGCCGCGGATCGGGGTCGGGGCGTAGCCGAAGCGCGCCTCGAACTCCTCGATCTCGGTGCCGCGCATCGGCCGCGACATCGGGCCGAACTGGGCCTGGCCCTCGATCAGCGCCGGCGGCGCGGTGCCGGAGCCGGCGCCCTGAATCTCGATCGAGACGTTGGGATAGAAGCTGCGGAAGCCCTCGGCCCACAGCGTCATCAGGTTGTTCAGCGTGTCCGAGCCGACCGAGCTGAGGCTGCCGGAGACACCCGACGCCGGCTCGTAGGTCGGCAGGTTCGGATCGACGGTCATCTGCGCCTGGGCGGCGCCGGCGCCGAGGACGGCGGCGAGCGCAACCGCGCTGGTGAGGGTGCGGAACTTCAATGGTGCTCTCCCGTGTTGAGCCGGTTGGCGGCGAACCCGAGCGCCGCGAGCGGCACCGGGTCGTGCCGTGTGGCATAAGCCGGGTTCGTGACAGCTTGATGACGCAAAGCGGTCAGGTCCGCGCCCCCGGCAGGCGCCGTGTCGACAGGGCGACCAGGAGCGGAATCGTGGTGCAGATGGCGATGGCAACGGCACTCATCGCCATGCCGAGGCCGACCGAACCCTGCTCGAACTGCTTCCAGATGAAGATGGAGACGGTCGGCATGCCGACCGGCGCCACCAACAGCGAGGCGACCAATTCGCGCGAGGCGACCGCGAAAACCAAGAGCATGGCGGCGATCAGGCTCGGTGCGATCAGCGGCAGGAGGATACGGCGGAACGTCGTCCCCACCCCCGCACCCGCCACCCGCGCCGCGGCCTCGACGCTGTCGCCCACCTGGCGGAAGGCGGCGTTGGCGTAGCGCACCGGATAGGGCAGCAGGATGCAGCAATAGGCGAGCAGCAGGATGAAGGGCGTGTTGTAGGGGCTCACCGGCCAGACCGGGTGGTTCCAGAGCAGGATCAGGCCGACCGCGACGACGATGCCGGGGATCGCGTTGGGCAGGATGGTGAGCGCATCGAGCGCGTGGCGGCCGCGCAGGCGCGTGCGCAGCACGACATAGGCCGAAGCCGCCCCCAAGAGGCCCGTCAAGAGCGCCGTGGCGATGCCGAGCGCGAGGCTGTTGCGCAAGGCATCCAGCGCCCGCCCCCTGCCCTCGACGATCGCTTGGAAGTTCTGGAACCCCATGTTGTCGAGCGCCAGCCCGCCGGAGAGCGTCTTCGACAGCGCGGTGGCGAAGATGGCAAAGAGCGGGACGAAGGTGGCGAGCAGGGCCGCTGCGGCGAAGAAGGCCACGACCGGCAGGGTCCACGGGCCGAGTTCCCGCTGCTGCAAGGGAGCGGGCTTGCCGCCAACGGTGGCGTAGTCGCGCCGGCTGACGATCCTGAGTTGCAGCCAGAAGGCGCAGAGCGACAGGCCGACCAGGATCGAGGAGAGGATCGCCGCCCCCGGCAGGTCGATCGGCCAATCCGAGATGCGGGCGTCGATGCCGGTGACGAGCACGTAGAAGCCGGACTGGGCGCCGAGAGCGGCGGGCGTGCCGTACTCCTCGATGGTCATGGCGAAGACGAGCAACAGGCTCGCGGCCAGACCGGGCGTCGCCAGAGGCAGCGTGATCTTGCAGAACGCGCGCCAGGGGGAGGCACCGAAGACACGGCCGACGTCACCCAAGCGCCCGCCTACCGCCGCCACCGTGCGCGAGACGGCGAAGTAGACGACCGGAAAGACGTTCAAGACCATGACGAAGGCCACGCCCCAGAACGAGAAGAGGAACGGCCCGGCGTGCAGCCCGAGCGTCTGCTCGAGGTAGCCCCGCGGCTGCAACGTCATGATCCAGCTCAACGCCGCGATGTAGGGCGGGATCATGAAGGGGATCAGCAGCAGCACGTCCCACAATGGCGCCAACGGGACCTTGAACAGCGCGCGCAGGATACCGAGCGGGACGGCGAGGACGGCGGTCATGAGCACGACCGCGAGCCCGAGCAGCACCGTGTTGCGTGTCAGCCGCAGGAGGTCGGGGTCGCCGAGGACGTGGCTGAGACGGCCGAACGGGTTGGCGAACGAGCCGCGGCCCAGGTCCGGGAAGATCGCCTGCAGGGCGACGAAGGTGAGCGGCAGGGCGACGATCAGGACCAGCGCCCCGACCGTGCCACCGAGAAGGACGCCCTGCCCGCGCAACGTCGCCTCAGCGGCCGATGGCGACCGCGAACTCGGCGAGGATGGCGTCGCGCGCCGCGTAGGCCTCGCTCGCATCGAGGTCGAGGAGGTGGAGATCGGCGATCAACGGCCGGTCGGCCGCAACGTCGGTCCGCGCCGGCATCAGGTAGACGCCCGCCACCATCGCCTGGCCCTCGTCGGACAGCATGTAGTCGAGAAAGGCGCGGGCCGCCTCCTCGTTCGCCGTCCACTCCATGACCATCGCCGGACGGGGCGCGATCACGGTACCCGAAGCCGGGAAGATCACCTCGACGCTCTCGCCCGCGGCCTTGCGGCCCATGGCGATGTAGTCGACCGCACCGAAGACGGCGGCCTTGGCCCCCTGCAGCACCGGGTTCAGCGCCTGGGCGTTGGCGCCCGGCACCACCATGCCGTTCGCGGCCAGCGCCTCGAACAACTCCATCCCACCCTCCATGGCGGCGAGGCCGGCGACCAGCTCGAACGCCGAGCCCGATTGCACCGGGTCCGGCATGGTGACGAGATCGGCGAAGGCCGGATCGGCCAGATCGGCCCAGTCGGCCGGCTCGGGCGTGCCGCTCGTCGGGTTCCAGGCGATCGCCAGCGCCGACACCCCTTGCGCCACCGCGTACTCGGTCTGGAGGAAGTCCGGGATCACGTCGGCGTGGGGGCTGGTATAGGGCAGGAGCCAGCCGCGCTCGGCGAAGTCGGCCGCCGTCTCCCACGAGGCGGAAATCAGCACGTCGACGACCGGGTTCTGCGCCTCGGCCTCGATCCGGGCGAGCACCTGACCGGTCGTGCCCTGGAACACGTCGACGCGGGTGCCGCTGGCGGCGGCGAAGCCCTCGGCCAGCGCCTCGATCAGGTTGGCGGGGCCGGCGGAGTAGACGGTAAGCGTGCCTTGCGCGGCGGCGGGCGCGGCGAGTGCCAGCGCCGCGAGCACGGCTAGGGGCTTAAGCGGCATGGGCTTGATCCTTGGTTTCTGAGCTGCGCTGGTGATCCGGAAAGAAGACGAGCCGAGCGGGATCGACCGCGAGACCGACGAGTTCGCCCGGCGCGTAGCGCCGCTGCGCGGCCACGGTGATGGCACTGGTCTCCGCCAGGTCCACGGTCACGGCGTGATGCTCGCCACGGAAGACCGAGCGCCGCGCCCGTCCCGCAAGCTGAGCGTGGCCGTCGGCCGACCGTAGCGCGCGCCGGGCGAGCAGGAGCGTGCCCGACCCCCGATCCGGCTGGCCGGGGGCAGGAACGAGGCAGCGGGCGGCCTCCAGCCACCAGCCCTCCGGGCGGGCCTCGGCGCGCACGAGGGTGCCGAGTTGCAGGAATTCTGCCACGGCCGGGCTGGCGGGTGCGGCGACGAGGAC
>JBJHBG010000076.1:0-24807 GCA_050485385.1 Geminicoccaceae bacterium
GCTTTTGGCCCCCCTCGACCCCCCGGGCGCCGGCGATGCCGACGCCAAGTCCTGGGGGTTGCAGGGGGCCAAAAGCCCCCTGCCCCTCGCCTACGCCCGGCTCACCTGCCGGTGGCAATCGGCCCGCTCCAAGAGCGCCGGTTGCAGCGCCGTGCCGAGGCCGGTGCCCTGCATCGGGTAGACGTAGCCCTGCTCGATCCGCGGCAGTTCGGTCACGGCATCTTTGTAGTAGCCCCGGTAGAAGGCGCGCACCGTCTCCTGCACCAACGCGTTGGGCGCGTTCATCACCAGGTGCACGGCGGCGACGAGCTGGATCGGGCCGACGCAGTCGTGCGGGGCGATGGCGCGGCCGAAGGTGTCGGCGAGCGAGGCGATGCGCTTGCCCTCGGTGAGCCCGCCGATCCAGCCCATGTCGAAATGCGCCACGTCGATCACGCCGCGCGTGAACGCCTCCTTGTACCAGGCGCGGGTGCCGAGGCTCTCGCTGCCGGCGAGCCGCACCCGCGTCTTCGCCTTGAGTGCGGCGAGGTCGGCCCACTGGTGCATCGGCACCGCGTCCTCGTGCCAGTAGACGGCCAAGTCCTCCAGTGCCGCGGCGATCTGGAGCATGGCCGGCAACTGCCAAAGCCCGTGGTACTCCATCATCACGTCGATCTTTTCGCCGACCGCGTGGCGGATGCGGCGGACCGGCTCGACCGCCGTCTTCAAATCCTCGAGGCTGATGTGATGGCCGTCGCTCTTCGGCGCGAAGACGTCGGTCGGCCAGATCTTCATGGCGCCGATGCCTTCCTCGAGCAGGCTCTCGGCCAGCCGCTCGGGCTCGTGCACCTGGGCCCAGAGGTCGTCGGTGGCCTCGCCCTCGGCACCGACCGTCTCGGTATTGCGGTCGGCGCGGGCGACGCGGTTGTAGGTGGCACTCGCGCAGGTGTTGTAGATGCGGATGCGCTCGCGGCTCAGCCCGCCCAGGAGTTGGTGGACCGGCTGGCCCATCGCCTGGCCGAACAGGTCCCAAAGCGCGATGTCGACGGCGGAGTTGCCCCGGAGCTCGACCGAGCGGGTGGGAAAGCCGTCGAAACGGTTGCCCACCGTCCGCATCAGGGCATGGGCATGACGGTCGATCTGGAGGGGGTCCTTGCCGAGGAGATAGGGCGCCGCCGTCTCGTGCAGATAGGCCACCGTCGCCTGGGGATTGCGGAAGGTCTCTCCTGTGCCGATCAGACCCTCGTCGGTGTGCAGCCGCACCCAGACGACGTTGCCATAGGCCTCGACCAGCACGGTCTCGACTGCCGTGATGCGCATGGTTCCTCCCCTCGCTCGGCGGCCGGTGTGCCATCATCGGCGCGGCTGACAACCCCGCCCGAGCGAAGGTCAGCCCCTCGTCCCTGCGCAGGACCAGGACGCACGGCCGGCGGCCGCCGCCATCTCCGTCCGCGCCAGGCGCTCGCCCACCTCCGCGGGGGGCTTGCGCAAACCGACGAAACACCCGATTCAGCGGTCAGTGCCGCAGTAGCTCAGCCGGTAGAGCAGCTGATTTGTAATCAGCAGGTCGGGGGTTCGACTCCCTCCTGCGGCACCACGGGTAGGGGCACGAGCCATGGATGCGGCTCAGGCCGGGGGAGCTCCCTGATCCAGGTAGCCGCTCTCGAACTCGGCCAAAGCCGCGAGTCCCGCGACGTCGTGGACGGTCACAGTCCCCGCCTTCAACGTCATCAGTTCGCGTTCGCGCAGACGGCGCAGCGTTCGGTTGAGATGGATCGCCGTCAGGCCCAAGGCGTCGGCGAGAAGATACTGGTTCAGCGGGCAGGCATAGGAGGTGGCCGTCGCCAGCCTGGCCAGTTGCAGCCGCTGGTGGAGCTCGACGAAAAAGTGCGCGGCCCGCGCAAGGGGAGCGCGCCGGCCGATGCCGACCAGGTGCTCCACCACCATCGCCTCGTCGCGCGACATCGCCCACAGCAAGGCCAGGCCGAGCCGCGGCGCCGACGCCAGGGCGGCCATCAACTCGGCCGCGTCGATCTCGCAGGCGACGATGTCCGTCACCGCGGCGACCGCGTGGTCCGACGTGCGCAGCAGCAGGCTCCGCAGGCCGAGAAAGTCCCCCGGAATCTGGAAGTCGACCACCTGCCGGCCGCCATCGGCCAGCGACTTGTACGAGACGGCCCACCCCTCTTGCAGGATGAAGGCCTTGGCGCCGACCTCGGCTTCGTGCAGCAGCTCGGCGCCCGCCTCGAAACGACGACGACGACGTTGCAGGCGATCGAGCTGGTTCAGCTCCGCGGCGTCGAGTTGGACGAAGGCCCGCAGCTTCAAGGCCAAGGGCCGCAGGCGAGCGGCGGCGACATCGTGCGCTCCGTGCATGGCGATCCGTTTCCCAATGCCTCAGGCCGCGACGTCGAAGCGGCTGCGGACTGCTCGAAATCAGCGCGCCGCCGCCGGCGGCGGTTCATCATGCTCCGTACCCAAGCCCGGCACGCAGCCGTCAAAGGATGATCGACATGGCCAATCCACCCATCGACGGCACCGGCCACGCTGCCCTCTCGATCTGCGAGTCGCTGCTCCTGTCCCTGACCGAGTCGGAAGTGCTCGACGCGGCCGAAGCCAAAGCCGTTCTGGTCGATGCTGCGGAAGGCCATCGCGGCGCCATCAGCGCAGGCGACCAGAACCAAATTCACGTAGCCGCGTTGGACATTCTAGAAATGATGATCCGCCGTGGCAATTCGATGCGGCTGCCATGACGGCGGATCGGCGAGACCGGAGCGGCTTCGTCTTGGCAACCGGATGACCGTTGCGAGCAGCGACCGAACCCATGATCCGGCAATCCGGAGCCCCGCGCCGAGATCCATCGCTGCGGCGCGTACCCTGACGATCCGACATCGGACCGTCTTTCGCTACCGTGTTCCCGTCCGCCTCTGGCCCCACCGGCTGATGCTGCGTCCGCGTGAGGGACCGGAACTCGGGCTGCGCGATCTCCGGCTCCAGGTGACCCCGGAAGCCGCCCTGACCTGGGCGCACGACGTCGCCGGCAACGCGGTGGCGACGGCCCGCTTCGACGCTCCGACCGACCGGCTGGCGATCGATGCCAGGGCCACGCTGGAGCTTCACACGCCCCATTGGCCGCTGTTCGCCGTTGCCGTCGAAGCGATGCACTACCCCTTCACCTATGGGGCAGACGATCGGCTGGATCTCGGGGCCTTGGCGGTGCCGCAACACGCGGATCCGGAGGGCAAGCTCAGTCGCTGGGCACAAGGCTTCGTCGCCCGCGTGCCGACCGACACCTTGGCGCTGCTGAAGGACCTCGGTGCCGGCGTGCACGGTGCTGTCGCCTATGTCGCGCGCGAGGACGAGGGCACCCAGTCGCCGCTCGCAACGCTCGCCTGCCGCAGCGGTTCCTGCCGCGACTTCGCCGTCCTCTTCGCCGAGGCCGCCCGCTGGTTGGGCTTTGGGGTGCGACTGGTCTCGGGCTACCTGCACGACCCGGACGGCGAGTCGATCGGCACAGCCGGGGCCGGCTCGACCCACGCCTGGGCCGAAGTCCATGTGCCGGGTGCCGGGTGGATCGCCTTCGATCCGACCAACCGGAGCGTCGGCGGCGCCCATCTCGTTCCCGTCGCTGTCGGCCGCGACATGCGCCAGATCGTCCCCGTCGCCGGCAGCTTCGCCGGGCCGAGCGATGCACTGGAGCGCCTCGAGGTCGAGGTGCGGGTGAGGGATCGCACGAAGGTCGCTGGCGGCGCTGCCTTCGAGTAGTGCGCCCCGAGACGTTGCGCCTCGACCGCTGAGGCGAGCCGCCCTGCCCCTTCGCCAGTGCCGATGACGCCCGGCGTCAAGGTGCGCCGACATGCACGGCATCTCCCGGTCCGTCGGTGTGGTGGTCGGCGTGATCGCGGCGTGGTCCTCGGACGACGCTACGACGACGCGCCGGACAAACCCGCCCGATGACGGAAGGTGTCCACTCGCTCCGGGCGCCCGCCGCGTACCGACGCGCGACGCATTCTGACCGACGCACGGGAGGGCAAAGCCCCCTGCGCGCCTCGCCGTCACGTGCCGTCGTCAGCCGGGAAAGTCGAGGTCGAGTCCGTGCTCGCTTGCGAGCGTGCGCAGGCGGTCGACGTTCTCCGGCGTCACATCGAGGTGCAGTTCCACGGCGTCGTCGCCGTCGTGGCGCTCGACGACGGCGGCGAGCCGGTAGACGCGGGCCAGGGCCTCGCCCTCGGCCACCGGCAGGCGGAGGCAGGCGCGGGTGCGCCCGCGCCCGAGACGCGATGCCACCGCGCGCAAGAGGGCGTCCTCGCCCTCGCCGGTCGTTGCCGAGCCGAGAATGGCGCCCGTTCGCGCCGCTTCCCGTTCGACGACGACGCGCGCCTCCGGCGCCAGCCGGTCGACCTTGTTCCAAAGCTCGACGACGCGGCGTTCCTGCTCGGCCTCGTCGACACCGAGTTCGGCCAGCACCGTGGCAACGTCCCTGGCCTGCGCCTCGGTCGCCGGACTGGCAACGTCACGGACGTGGACGATGGTCTCGGCCGCGAGCACTTCCTCGAGCGTGGCCCGAAACGCGGCGACGAGTTGCGTCGGCAGATCCGAGATGAAGCCCACGGTATCGCTGAGCGCGATGCGCTCGCCGGTCGGCAGACGCACCGCGCGGATGGTCGGGTCGAGCGTCGCGAAGAGCTGGTCGGCGGCCAGCACGTCGGCGCGCGTGAGACGGTTGAACCACGTCGACTTGCCGGCATTGGTGTAGCCCACCAGCGCCACCGCCGGCAGCGGAATGCGGCCGCGGGCGTCGCGGTGCAGGCCGCGGGTCCGCCGTACCTCGCCGAGCTGACGCTTGATCTGGACGATGCGGTCGTCGATCCGCCGCCGGTCGAGCTCGATCTGCCGCTCGCCGGGCCCGCCCATGAACCCGGCACCGCCACGTTGCCGCTCCAGGTGCGTCCAGGAGCGGACCAGCCGCGAGCGCTGATAGGTCAGTGCCGCCAGCTCGACCTGGAGGCGGCCCTCCGCGGTCTGGGCACGGGCGCCGAAGATCTCCAGGATCAGGCCCGTCCGGTCGATCACCTTGGCCTCGACCGCGCGCTCCAGGTTACGCTGCTGGATCGGCGTGAGCGCCGCGTCGAACACGACCACCTCGACCTCGTGCGCCGCCACGAGGTCGTGCAGCCACGAGAGGCGTCCGCCGCCGACCAAGGTGGCCGGTCGCGGATCGCGCAAGGGGAAGCGCTCGGCCTCGACGATCTCCACGCCGAGCCCGCGGGCGAGCCGTACGGCCTCCTCCAACCGCTCGGCGCCGAGTGCCGGATCGAGCCGCAGGTCGACCTCGGGGCGAACGACGATGGCGCGGCCGCGCGGCCGGGCAGTCAGGGTCGGTTCCGTCGCCTAGCCCTCGGTCGATGGGGTCGCGGCCGGCGCCGGCTGGGCGTCCTGGCCCGGATCGTAGAGCCGGATCGGCCCGGACGGCATCACCGTCGACACCGCATGTTTGTAGACGAGCTGCACATGACCATCCCGGCGCAGCAGCAGACAGAAGTTGTCGAAGGAGCTTATCACCCCCTGCAACTTCACACCGTTGATGAGAAAAATGGTCACTGCAATCTTGTTCTTTCGAACGTGATTCAAAAACACGTCCTGCAGATTGGGGGACTTTTCCGTCGCCATCGATCAACCTCTCAGCTGCGGGCGTTTTTTCGAGAACGGGACGCACACAGACACACAACAACAAGCAAGGTGAATATTATACGGCAGCCACCGGCTCGGCAACCGCATGCGCCCCGCTGGCACGGTTGCCGAAAACGTGCTGCTGGTAGGCGGCCTGCAAGCGCCGGGTAACGGGGCCGGGTCGGCCATCGCCGATGACCGTGTCGCCCACCGTCACCACCGGCATCACCCACGAACTGGTGCTGGTGAGGATCGCTTCCCGCGCCTCGGCCAGTTCCGCCAGGGTGAAGGGGCGCTCGTCGACCGGAATCCCCTCACGCCGGGCCAGTTCCAGCACGACCGAGCGGGTCACACCGCCGAGGATCAACGGCGACAGCGGATGCGTGCGCAGTACCCCCTCGGCATCGACGATGTAGCAGTTGGAGGCACTGCATTCGGTCACCAAGCCACCCTCGCGCGTGAGCCACGCCTCGTAGGCGCCGGCCTCACGGGCCTCCTGCCGCGCGAGCACGTTGGGCAGGAGGCTCACCGACTTGATCTCGCACTTGAGCCACCGGATGTCGGGGGCGGTGACGCACCTCACGCCTTCGGCGTAGGCCTTCGGGTCCGGCCGTTTCATGCGCTTGGCCGTGACGATCAGGGACGGCACCGGGTTCTTGGGGAAGGCGTGGTCGCGCGGTGCGACACCACGGCTGATCTGGATGTAGACCGTCGCTTCGCGCAGGCGGTTGCGCCGCACGGTCTCCAGGACGATCTGCCGCAGCACGGCCTCGGAGACCGGAGGCGCGATGCGCAGGCTCGCCAGTGAGCGTTGCAGCCGGGCAAGGTGGCGGTCGCCGTCCGAGAGCCGGCCGTCGACCACCTTCATCACCTCGTAGACGCCGTCGGCGAACTGGTTACCGCGGTCCTCGATGTGCACTGCCGCTTGGCTCTGCGGCAGGTAGCGTCCGTTGACGTAGGCGATCCGCGCCATGAGGGGTCCTTCGCTGTCGTTCTTCGCATCAAAAGTAATCTAGGCGCACGGCGAACAGTTTCTCCACCCGCTTGACCACCTGTGCCCGCGCGGCAACCACGACGCGGTCACCGGCGTGCACCACCGTCTCGCCGCGCGGGGTGAGCACCTCGTTGCCGCGCACCACGGCGGCCACGATCACCCCGCTCGGCAGATGTGCGTCCTTCAGCCGCACGCCCACCAGCGGAGAGGTCTCCAGAGCCTCCGCCTCGAACACCTCGGCCGCACCGTCGACGATCGACCGCACGGCCCTGATCCGCCCACGCCGGACGTGCTGCAACACGCTCGACACGGTCGTCTCGCGCGGATTGATAGCAACATCGATGCCAAGTGGCCCGAGCAGCGGCGCGTAGTTGCCGTGGTTGATCAGCGTGAAGGCCAACGGGCAGCCCATGCGCTTGGCCAGGAGCGCCGACATGATGTTGACCTCGTCGTCGTTGGTGACGCAGATCATGGCATCGGCCGCCCCGATATTGGCCTCGCCCAACACGTCGTTCTCGCGCGAGTCCCCCAAGAGGATGTTGAACTGCGGACCGCGCACGGCGAGGTCGGCGGCGCGCTCGGCGTTCCACTCGATGATCTTGACGTTGCCGTGCGGATGAGTCTTGTGAATCAGCCCGGCGAGCGACCAGCCGACGTTGCCACCACCGGCGATGACGCAGCGCTCCGGTGCCGGTTCTTCGTAGCCGAGAGCGCTCATCGCGCGGTCCACCTGCGCCGTCGCCACCACGAAGTAGACTTCGTCGCCCTCCAGCATCTGGTCGTCGCCGGTCGGCACGAAGAAGCGACCGTCGCGGACGATGCCGATGGTGGTGAGCTTGAGGTCCGGGAACAGGAAGCCGAGTTGCTTCAGGGGCGTGTCGAGCATCGGGCATTCATGCCGGCAGCGCACCGCCATCAGCCGCACCCGATCCTCGGCGAAGGGCATGACCTCGAGCGCCCCCGGCACTTCCAACCGCCGGGCGATGGCGCGGGCCACCTCCAACTCTGGCGAGATGATCACGTCGATCGGCACGTGGTCCGAGCGGAAGAGGTCGTTCCAGCGGGGCTCCAGATAGGCCTGCTGGCGGATGCGCGCGATCTTGGTCGGCACCTCGAACAGCGTATGCGCCACTTGGCAGGCCAACATGTTGACCTCGTCGGCGTAGGTCACCGCGATGAGCATGTCGGCGTCGGCGCAGCCCGCGCGGTCGAGCACGTCGGGATGCGAGGCGTGACCGGCGATGGCCTTGATGTCGAGGTTCTCGCCGAGCTTGCGGGCAAGGTCCTGGCGCTGGTCGATCACGGTGACGTCGTGGCCGGCCCGCACCAGATACTGCGCGATGTTCATGCCGACCAAGCCGGCGCCGCAGACGACGATCTTCATCGCTCGGCGTCGCTCTGCAGCTCCAGCGAGCGGAGCTTCCTGTGCAAAGCCGACCGCTCCATGCCGACGAACGCCGCCGTCTTCGACACGTTGCCGCCGAAACGCTCGAGCTGAGCGCCGAGATAGGCCCGCTCGAAGCGCTCGCGCGCCTCGCGGAGCGGCAGCGTCACATAGTCGGCCGAGTGGATGTCGAGCGCCGCATTGGCGCCGTGAACGATCTCGGTCGGCAGGTCGTCGACGCCGATCGGTGCCCGCTGCTCGCCGGGCGCCATGATGAGGATGCGCTCGACCGCGTTCTTCAACTCGCGCACGTTGCCGGGCCAATCGGCCGACTGCAACGTGGCGAGCGCCGCCGGCGTGAAGATGCGCGGCACGAGTCCCGCCGCGCGGCTGAGGACCGTGACGAAATGGTCGACGAACAACGGGATGTCGTCGCGGCGCTGGTGCAACGGCGGCACGTGCACCGGCACCACGTTGAGGCGGTAGTAGAGGTCCTCGCGAAAGCGCCCGGCCGCAATCGCGTCCTCGAGCTGCGCGTGGGTCGCGGCCAGAATGCGGACGTCGACCGCAACCTCCTGGCGGCCGCCGACGCGCTGGAACCGCTGCTCCTGCAGGACGCGGAGCAGCTTGCCTTGGGTCTCCAGCGGCATGTCCGAGACCTCGTCGATCAACAGCGTGCCGCGGTTGGCCCGCTCCAGCATGCCCACCTGGACGATGCGCGAGCCGGACGGTCCCGGCTCCTCCAGCCCGAACAGTTCCTGCGCCACGCGGTCGGGTGCGAGTGTGGCGGCGTTGATGACGAAGAAGGGCGCCTGCGACCGCCTGGAACTGGCATGCAGGAGGCGCGCGACCACCTCCTTGCCGACGCCCGGCGCGCCGGTGATCAGCACGCGGCTGTTGGTGGGGGCGACCCGGTCGATCGCCTGCCGCACTTGGTTGATGGCCGACGAGCGGCCGATCAGCACGTCCTCGGCGCCGGTTCGAAGACGCAGTTCGGCGATCTCGCGGCGCAGGCGTGCGGCCTCCAGCGCCCGCTCGATGGCGACCAGGAGGCGGTCGGACTTGAAGGGCTTTTCCAGAAAGTCGTAGGCGCCCTTGCGGATCGCCTGGACCGCCGTCTCGATGGTGCCGTGGCCGCTGATGACGACCACCGGCAACTCCGGCTCGCGGGCGCGGATGGCATCGAGTACCTCGATGCCGTCGAGTTCGCTGCCCTCGAGCCACACGTCGAGCAGCACCAGATCGGGCGGACGGCGGTCGACCAAGTGCAGCGCTTCGCGGCTCTCCGCCGCGCGCAGCACCGCGTAACCTTCGTCTTCGAGGATGTCGGCGACGATATCGCGAATCGCGGACTCGTCGTCGACGATGAGGATCTCGGCTGTCATGCGGCCACGCTATCGAGCGCTCCGGCCGGAAAGGCAAGGGTTACGACCGCCCCACCCCCGGTGCCGGAGGCAAGCAGTAGCCGGCCGCCATGTTCTTCCATGATGCGCTTGACGATGGCGAGACCCAGCCCCGTGCCCTGCCGTCTGGAGGTGACGTAGGGTTCGGTCAGACGCTGGAGGTCCTTGTCGGGCCAACCGGGGCCGTCGTCGATCACGGTGATCGACAGCTCCGGCCCGTCGTGATCGACGGCGGTGAGGATGGTACCTCCCTCGCGGCCGGCTTCCTGGATCGCCTGGGCCGCGTTCTGCAAAACGTTGGTCAGCGCTTGGGCCAGCTTGCGGCCGTCGCAGGTCAGCCTGAGGTCGCCCGCCGGCGCCTCCACCTCGAAGCGGATGTCCGGATAGCCGGCACGCTGGAGCTCCACCGTGCGCTTGACGATGTCCACCACCGCTTCCTCCTTCAGCTCCGGCGTCGGCATGCGGGCGAAGGTGGAGAACTCGTCGATCAGCCGGCGGATGATGTCGACCTGATCGACGATGGTACCGACGCAGCGCTCGAAGTGTGGCCGGTTCTCGCCGGCGAGCGCCGCGTACTTGCGCGCCAGCCGCTCGGCCGAAAGCTGGATCGGCGTCAGCGGGTTCTTGATCTCGTGGGCGACCCGGCGCGCGACGTCGGCCCATGCCGCCTGGCGCTGCGCCTGCATCAAGGCCGAGATATCGTCGAACGTCAGCACGTAGCCATGGACCCGGCCGTCGATCACCTGCGCCTCGATGCGCATGAGCACGGTGAAAACGCGCCCCTCGCGGACGATGTCGAGTTGCTCGCGCACGGGCGTTTCCGGCCGCTCCCCGGCATGCGCCACCATGCCCTCGGCCTCGGGGAAGACGTCGGCGAGGCGCGCACCGGTCATCTCGTCGACGGTGAAGCCCAAAAACGCCGCCGCCGAGCGGTTGGGCAGGACGATCCAGCCCTCGGGGCTCAACCCGATCACGCCGGCGTTGACGCCGCCCAGCACGGCCTCGGTGAAGCGGCGCCGCCCGTCCAGTTCCTGGTTCGCGGCCATCAGCGCGTGGCGCTGCGCCGCCAACTGCGAGGTCATCCGGTTGAAGGCACGGGCGAGCGTGCCGATCTCCTGCTCTTTCGGTTCCTCGTCCACCCGCACGTCGAGGTCGCCGCCGCGCACGCGGTCGGCCGCGGTGGCGAGCCGCGTGATCGGTGTCGCGATGCGGTCGGCGTAGGTGGCGCCCGCCCAGATCGCCGTCAGCAGCAGCAGCAGGGCCACGGTGGTGAAGATCAGCGTGAAGGTCAGGCGGATGTCCTGCCGTTCGCGGGCGATCGCCTGGTAGTCGCCGACCACCCGCTCGGTTTCCGCAACGTAGCTCAAGACCGCCGCATCGACGAACCGGCCGACCATCAGATAGGCGTCGAGAAAGCCGGAAACGCGGACCAGCGCACGCACCCGGTCGTCGGTGCCGCTGGTGAGGATCACCACGGTGCCGCCGGCGGCATCGCTCAGGTCGCGGGCCGAGATCTCGGCGACGTCGATGCCGAAGGTGAGGCCGCTGCGGGCCAGTTCCTGCCGGTCGCCGGTGAACACGACGGCCTCGGTCAACGAGCGCAACGCCGCCTGCGCGTCGAGCAGGCGCCCCAGCCGCGCCTCGTTGCTGACCAGGAAGGGCATCTCGGTCGAGAGATCGGCCGCCATGGCGAGGGCGTCGGCGCGAATGTTCTCCTTGTGCTCGTCGAGATAGGCGCGGGAGACGTTCAACGAGTTCGACAAGGCGCGCTGCACCCGGTCGCCGAACCAAGTGTCGAGCCCGAAGTTGAAGAAGACGAGCGAGAACACCGAGACGAGCAGCGCCGGCGTCACCGCAACGAGGCCGAACATCAGCATCATCCGGCCCTGGAGGCTACGGCCGGTGGCCGCCCGCCGCGCCCGCCACAGCGCCTGCGAGCGGCGTGCGACCAGAAAGCCGAGGACCAACAGCAGGACGAGGTTGACGTTCAACAGCCAAAGGACCATGCGCGGTCCCGGCCCGCCGTCGCGGTTGGCGGCGATGGCGAGCCACGTCACGGCACCGCCCATGCTGACCAGCACGGCGAGCAGCAGCACCATGCGTACGGCGATGCTCTGGTTTTCGAGCCAGCGCCAAGAGCGGCGCACGGCGTCGAACCCGGCAACACCCAGATCGAGAACCCTGGCCAAAACCCCTCCCTCGGCTCAGCGGGGGCTGCGTATCACGTCGATGTCGAGATCGCGAATTTTCTTGCGAAGCGTGTTCCGGTTCAAGCCGAGGATTTGGGCGGCGCGGAGCTGATTGCCACGGGTGAGGGCAAGGGTTTCGGCGATCAGCGGCCGCTCCACCTCCTGCAACACGTGGAGGTAGAGCTCCTGCACGTCGTCCGGCTGTGCGACCGAGCCGAACACGCGCTCGACGTGACGGGCCACCGTTCCTGCAAGACTGTCGTCGACGCTGCCCCCGGCGAGGCCCGGCTCCGGACGACGCGCCTCCTTCAACTCGACGTCGACCAGGGCACCGCCGATGACGTCCTCGGTGTAGAGCACCACCATGCGGCGCACGAGGTTCTCCAGCTCGCGCACGTTGCCGGGCCAGTCGTGCTGTTTCAGGAACTGGATCGCGTCGGGATCGAACGACTTGAGCGGCAACCCATCGGCATGGGCTGCGGCCAGAAAGTGCTCGACCAGCGCCGGGATGTCCTCCACCCGCTCGCGCAAGGACGGCAGGCGGATCGGCACCACGTTCAGGCGGTAGAACAGGTCCTCGCGGAAGAGACCCTGAGCGACCAGGGTGCGCAGTTCGCGGTGGCTCGCAGCGAGGATACGCACGTCGGCGCGGATCGGCTCCCGCGCGCCGACCGGCATGAACTCCCCTTGCTGGAGCACGCGCAGAAGGCGCGTCTGCGCTTCCAGCGGCATGTCGCCGATCTCGTCGAGGAAGAGCGTGCCGCCCTCGGCCTGCTCGAAGCGTCCGGCCTTTCTGGCGCCAGCACCCGTAAAGGCGCCCTTCTCGTGGCCGAACAGCTCGCTCTCGATCAGCTCTTTGGGGATCGCCGCCATGTTGATGGCGACGAACGGTCCGTGCCGCCTGCGCCCGTAGTCGTGCAGCGCGCGCGCGACCAGCTCCTTGCCGGTGCCGCTCTCGCCGGAGATCAGGACGGTGAGGTCGGTACCGACCAGCCGGGCGAGCACGCGGTAGATGTCCTGCATCGCCGGCGAGCGGCCGATGATCGGCAGATTCTCCTCGCCCTCCAGCCGCACCCGCGTCGGATCGCGCCGCGTCTCGGTCGAACTCAGCGCCCGCTGCACGGCCGCCAGCAGCGTGGCGATGTCGAACGGCTTGGGCAGGTATTCGAAGGCGCCGCGCTCGGTGGCGCGCACCGCCGTGAGGAGGGTGTTCTGCGCGCTCATCACGATGATCGGCAGATCGGGCCGTCGGCTCTTGATCTGCGGCAGGATGTCGAGGCTGTTCTCGTCGGGCAGCATGACGTCCATGATCGCGGCGTCGCCCACCCCCTCCTCGACCCATTGCCAGAAGGTGCTGGCGGCGCGCGTCGCCTGCACCCGGAAGCCCTGCCGCGACAGGGCACGGCTGACCACGGTGCGGATGGAGTTGTCGTCCTCCGCCAGAAGGATCGTGCGTTCGGTCATCGCTCAGCGGCCCCCGGCACCGACATGCGCAGGCAGGCTCACGCGGAACACGGTCCCCTGCGGATGGTTCTGGAAACCGACCACGCCGCCGTGGTCGTTGACGATCTTGGCGACGAGCGACAGCCCGAGCCCGGTGCCCTTGGCCTTGCCGGTGACGAACGGATCGAAGAGCTGCGAGGCGAGATCCTCCGGCACGCCGGGTCCGTTGTCCCAAACCTCGATGGTGATCGGCAGTTCCAAACGCTCGCGGCTGTTCTTGTGGCCGATCCTGAGCCCGTGGCGGTAGTGCGTGACGAGCCGCACCTCGCCGCCGTTCTGCGGCGCCGCCTCGCAGGCGTTCTTGACCAGGTTCAAGAACACCTGGACCAGCCGGTCGCGGTCGCCCGCCACCGGCGGCAGCGACGGGTCGTAGCGCTCGACGAGGGAGAGGTGCCGACCGAAACCCGATTCGGCGAGCAGGCGGACGTGTTCCAGCACCCGATGCACGTTGACCGGCTCGGGCGCTACCGGCCGCGCCTCGGTGAACTGCTCCATGCGGTCGACCAGGGCCACCACGCGGTCGGTCTCGTCGCAGATGAGGCGCACCAGCGCGCGGTCCTCGGGCTCGAGGCCGGCTTCGAGCAGTTGCGCGGCACCGCGGATGCCGGAGAGCGGGTTCTTCACCTCGTGCGCCAGCATCGCCGCGAGCTGCGAGACGGAGCGCGCGGCCGAACGGTTGGCGAGCTGCTGGTCGAGCTGGCGCGCCACCGAGCAGGGGTGCAGCACGGCGAGGACGTGCGTCGGCGGATCGCCCACGGGTGAGACGTGGACGTCGACGAGATGGCTCTCGCCGCGCCGGGTACTGAAGGGGATGCCGTAGTCGGACACCGAATGACCCTGCGCCGCGACCTCGCCGACGAGCGCCAGCACGTGGGCGTCGGCGGCGACGACGTCGGTCAGCGGACGACCGCGCAGATAGCCGTCGCTGCTCGCCAGCATCTCCTCCCCGGCCGGATTGACGTAGGCAAAGCGCAGCGCACGATCCACGAGCACGATGCCACCGGGCATGGCGTTGAGCACCAGACGGTCGATGGGATCGACCGATCCCTCCTGTCCTGCCACCGGCAGTGAACAAACTTTGGGCAACTCGGGCTCTCCAGCACGACCAGGCCATTTCGTGCCTAGATTTGCGGCACCGTAGTCGGCTCGCGGTCGCAGCACAACGGTCTCGATACTCGACCGCGAGGCCACGGCGTGCTTCATCCGGCCGCAGTCGCGGGCGGATGGGGGCGGACCTTGGGTCGGACGTGTGCGGTGGTGGTCGGAGCGGGAACGGGCAGCCGGTTCGGCGGCCCACCCAAGCAGTACCGGCCGCTCGGCGGCGTGCCGCTGTTCCGCCGCGCGCTCGATCGCTTCCTCGCCCATCCCGGTATCGACGGCGTCGTCGCGGTCATCGGCGCCGACGACGGCGAACGCTTCGCCGCCATGGCCGCCGGGCTCGACCTCCAGGCCACCGTGCGCGGCGGCGCCGACCGGACCGCGTCGGTGCGGGCCGCGCTCGACGTGCTGGCGGCCGACCCGCCGGCCCGCGTGCTCGTCCACGACGCGGCGCGGCCGCTGGTCCCCACGGCCGTGATCGACCGCGTCCTCGCGGCACTCGACCGCCATCCGGCGGTCATCCCGGGGCTGGCGGTACGCGATACGCTCAAGCGGATCGAGGCGGACGCGGTCGTCGCGACCGTCCCCCGCGAAGGTCTGGTCGCCGTGCAGACGCCCCAGGGCTTCGACTACGCCCTGCTCGTGCGGGCCCACGCGGCAGCCGAAGGGCTGGGCGCCACCGACGACGCGGCCCTGGTCGAACGGCTCGGCCTTGCGGTCCACGTGGTCGAGGGCGATGTTCGCGCGATGAAGATCACCGATCCGCCCGACCTCGCCCACGCCGAGCGCCTGATCGACCGGCCGCCGCCGTTGCCACGGACCGGCACCGGCTTCGACGTGCATCGGCTGGCTGCCGGCGACGGCGTGGTGCTCGGCGGGCTCGCCATCCCCTGCCCCTTTCGCCTCGTCGGCCATTCCGACGCCGACGTTGCCCTGCACGCGCTGACCGACGCCATCCTCGGCACGCTCGGCGACGGCGACATCGGCACCCTGTTCCCGCCCTCGGATGCGCAATGGAAGGGTGCGGACAGCGCCATCTTCTTGACGGAGGCCTGTCGGCGGGTGCGCGCGCGTGGCGGCGTGCTGCACCATCTCGACCTCACGATCCTCTGCGAGCGCCCCAAGATCGGCCCGCACCGCGCGGCCATGCGCGGCCGCATCGCCGCCATCTGCGCGATCGACGCGGGGGCAGTGAGCGTCAAGGCCACGACCACCGAGGGGCTCGGCTTCACCGGCCGCGGCGAGGGCATCGCCGCCCAGGCCGCCGCCACCGTGCTGCTGCCCGCATGAGCATCGACGAGCTCGCCGCAACCGTGCTCGAACGCTGCCGGACGCTCCACTACCGCTTGGCGACCGCCGAAAGCTGCACCGGCGGGCTGATCGCCGGCGCCCTCACCGAGATCGCCGGCAGTTCCGACGTCGTCATGGGCGGCATCGTCGCCTATCACGACGACGCCAAGCGGCTGCATCTCGGCGTACCGGGCGAGGTGCTGGCGCGGGACGGTGCCGTCAGCGAAGCGACGGCGCTGGCCATGGCCGAGGGGGCGGTGCGCACCTTCGACGTCGACGTGGCCATCGCCGTCACCGGCATCGCCGGCCCCGGCGGCGCCACGCCCACCAAGCCCGTGGGCCTCGTCCACCTCGCCGTCTGGTGCCGCGGCACCGGCCCCCGTCACCGGCGCATCGTCTTTCCCGGCGACCGCCACGCCGTCCGCCAAGCCACCGTCGAAGCGGCGCTGCGACTGATCCTCGACGGGCTGCCCGGCCCGTCGCAAGGCGACGGCGAGGGTTGACCGGCAGCGAGGACCGCGGGCGTCGTCGGGCCTGCCGCGTGACCCGCAAAAACAGAAGCGCACCGCGAGGCCATTTTTCTCGTTCGAACTCAATCGGTTGAGGCTCAGTGGCAGGTCCGTTCGCTGCCTATGGCGGCGTTGACGCGCGCTCCGCCCGGCCCTATGCCGCCGTCCCTGCCCCCAACCAACGAGACGAGACGATGCAGCTCGCGGCATCCCTTTCCAGGCTCGGCACCGAGAGCGCGTTCGAGGTACTGGCGCGCGCGCAGGGCCTGATGGCCCAGGGCGTCGACGTCATCAACCTCGGCATCGGCCAGCCGGACTTCCCCACGCCCGACCACGTCGTCGAGGCCGCCTGCAAGGCCCTTCGGGACGGCCACCACGGCTATACGCCGGCAAACGGCATCCGCCCCTTGCGGGAAGCGGTGGCTAAGGACGTGTTCGCCTATCGGGGCGTCGAGGTCGATCCGGACAACGTGGTGATCGTCCCGGGCGGCAAGGTGACGATGGCCTTCGCCATCATGATGTTCGGCGAGCCGGGGGCGGAGATCCTCTACCCCGATCCCGGCTTTCCCATCTACCGCTCGCTGATCGAGTACACGGGTGCGACGGCCGTGCCGATCCGTCTGCCCGAGGCGTCGGGCTTCTCGTTCGTGGCGGAGGAGGTGCTGGCGCAGATCACGCCGGCAACGCGCCTGTTGATCGTCAACAGCCCGGCCAACCCGACGGGCGGCGTGGTGCCGCAGCGGGAGTTGGACATCCTGGTCGACGGGCTCCGCCAGCATCCGCACGTCGCCGTGCTGACGGACGAGATCTATGCCCGCATGTGCTACGACGGCGAGCGCCACGCGAGTCTCCTGCCCTATCCCGAAATTCGCGACCGGCTGATCCTCTTGGACGGCTGGTCCAAGACCTACGCCATGACCGGCTGGCGCATCGGCTACGGCATCTGGCCCAAGGCCCTGGCGCCGCACGCGACGCGCCTCGCGATCAACGTAAACTCGTGCGTCAACGCCGCCACCCAGTACGCCGCCATCGCCGCGCTCGACGGCCCACAGACGGCGGTGGACACCATGATGCAGGCCTTCGACCGCAGGCGCCTGCGCATCCTCGACCTCCTGAACGCGCTCCCCGGCATGCGCTGCGTGCGGCCGAAGGGGGCGTTCTACGCCTTTCCCAACGTCGAGGGCACGGGCTTCACGGCGCGCGAGTTGCAGGACCGGCTGCTCGCCGAGACCGGCGTCGCGGTGATCGCGGGCACGTCCTTCGGCATCCACGGCGAGGGCTTCGTCCGCTTCTCCTACGCGGCGTCGATGGAGCGCATCGAAGAGGCGGTGGAGCGCATCCGCCGCTGGCTGGAGGCGCGTTGACGCTCGAGGCGCTGCTGGCCGACGTCCGCGCCTGCCGCATCTGCGCCGATCGTCTGCCGCTCGGCCCACGCCCCGTGCTCCGGGCGGCAGCGACGGCCCGCCTCCTCATCGTCGGCCAGGCGCCGGGCACCAAGGTGCACGCCACGGGCATACCGTGGAACGATCCCTCGGGCGACCGGCTGCGCCGCTGGCTCGGGCTGGATCGTCGGGTCTTCTACGATGCCGCCCGCGTCGCCATCGTGCCGATGGGCTTTTGCTATCCGGGCCGGCTGCCCAGGGGCGGCGACCGCCCGCCGAGGCCCGAATGCGCGCCCACTTGGCACGCCCGCATCCTCGCCGGACTGCCGGCGCTCCGGCTGACGCTGCTGGTGGGCAGCTTCGCGGTCCGCCACTACCTGCCGGCCGCCAAGGGACCGCTGATGCCGCACGTCCGGGCGGCCGACGTGGAACGGGCTCGGCTGGTCCCTCTGCCCCACCCGAGCCCGCGCAACCAGAACCTCTTCAAGCAACACCCGTGGCTCGAGGCGGATCACCTGCCCCGGCTACGGCGCCGCCTCGCCGGTCTCGGCTTCGGGACCGACGACGAGACGGGTGCCCCAGGGATCGACGAACACGCCGTCGGGCTGCGTAGCTGAGGGTCGCGCGAAGACGATCTCGACGAGGCCCGGTGCGCCCGGCTGGCGCGGTCCCGCCCCCTGGCTCCGCCAGACGTTGACGGCGAGGTCGTGGTGGTAGTCGTCGAAGGCGAGGAACAGCGCCCCCGGCCGCCGGTCGGTGATGCGCAGGCCCAGCCGGTCGACGTAGAAGGCCTTGGCCGCGTCGAGATCGCCAACCTTCAGGTGCACGTGCCCGATGTCGGCATCGCCGGGGAACGGCAGATGCGCAGCACCGCCGGCCGCGGTGACGGCTGCCATGTCCATCGGCCCGGTGGTCATCGCCACGCCGTCGCCGCGACGTGGCCACGCAGCGCGCGGCCGGTCGGCGTAGACCTCGACGCCGTTGCCCTCGGGATCCGTCAGGTAGAACGCCTCGCTGACACCATGGTCCGAAGCGGCTTGGACGATGCCTTCGGCGGCAAGCGCCCAGCGGCCGAGGGCCGGGCGCGACGGCAGGCGGAACGCCACGTGGAAGAGCCCGGCCGCACGCGGCCCGGCATCCGGCGCCGTCGCCGGAACGAGGTACAGCCGCGCGTCGTCACCGACCGCCAAGGCGATACGGTCGTCGTCGGCGTCGGTGCGGGCGAGGCCGAGTTTTGCCACGTACCAGTCGGCGAGAGCCGATGGCGCGCGGGCCGCCAGCGTGACGCTGGCGACCCGAACGATGGCGGTCGCGGCCACGGTCAGCGGGCCGGGGCTGCGGCGGCCACCTCGCCGCGCAGGCGGCGCACCGCATAGGCGCCGTCGCCGAGGAGGGCCTGCACGGCGAAGGTCGCGGCGAGGAACGCGGGAAACTCCCAACCACCGCCTTCGTTGGAAAAGAGCCAGCCATTGCTCGCATGGACCCAGGTGGCACCGAGCATGATCGGCAGTGCTGCGAGCGACACCCACCGGCTGAAGAGGCCCGCGATCAAGAGACCGCCGCCCACCACCTCGATGACGATGGTGGCGTAGGCGAGGACGGCCGGCAGCCCGAGCGAGGCGAAGAAGCCGACCGTGCCGGGCACGGTGAAGACGAACACCTTCAACAGGCCGTGGGCCAGGAGGATCAGGCCGAGGCTCACCCGGAGGATGGTGGCGGCAAGCTCGGTCGAACGAACGTCGGACATCGGAGGGTCTCCCGTTGCGCGACGGGCCGGACTGGCACCGTCGGATGGGATGGAAGATGACGGGTGCCAGCAACGGGATAAACGGGCCTGGCAGACGAAGATTGGTTCCAAAACGGCAACGATCCGGCGAGGCACGGGCCCCGCGCCCGCACCGCCCATCAGCCGTCCGGGGCCACGTGGTCGGCGTAGTAGGCGCCCCGCTCACCCATCGGTCGCGGCCGGCCGGTGGTGGTGTCGACCGCGGTCGCGTGCTCGATCTCACCGTTGAGCTTGGCACCGAGGATGATGACGAACATGGAGATGTAGAACCAGAAGAGGACGACGATCACCGCACCCATCGAGCCGAAGGTGGCGTTGAACGTGCCGAAGCTGGAGACGTAGAGCGAGAAGCCGGCCGAGGCGATCAGCCAGATGCCGGTGGCCAGCACTGCGCCGATGCTGATCCACTGCCAGCGCGGGTTGGCGCGGCTCGGCCCGAAGCGGTAGAGCAGCGCCAGCCCGCCCATGACGAACACCGCCAAGATGGGCCAGCGAAGCATCCGCACGAGCCAGTCGACGTCGTCGTCGAGGCCGACGAAGGCCAACACGGCCGGCACGCCGACGATCGTCGCCAGCGCCACGACCAACGCGAGCATGCCGAGCACCGTAAAGACCAAGCCGACTAGGTGCAGCCCGAAGAAGCCCCGTTTCTCCTCCTCGTTCAAGGCGATGTTCAGCGCCACGATGAGGGACTGGATGGCAGCCGAGGCGTACCAGAGTGCTACGGCCAGGGTGGCGACGAGGCCCGAGGTCAACCCGGTCGGCGATGCGCTCGCCATGCCGGTCAGTTCGCCCGCCAACAGCGACACCAAATCGTGCGGCAGCACACCGGCCGCACTCTCGACCTCCTGCTGCACCTGCACCGGGTCGGCCACGAGCCCATAGAGGAACACGAGAGCGGCGAGGCTCGGGACGAGCGCCAAAACGCCGTAGAACGCGCAGCCCGCGGCGACCAGCGACAGGTTCTGCGCGCCGATCGACCGGACGAGGCGGACGACGACGCCGCGCCAGTCGCGCAAGCGCAGCTCCCGGGGGCTGCGATGGCGCGGCCACGGCCCACCGGCGTCGGACCGCTCGCCTCCTGGTTCCTCGGCTGCGCCGCGCATCGATCGCCTGCTCATGTCGGAACATACGTGGCGCCCGGCTCCGGGTTCCCGCCGCACCACCCGACGGACGGAGGGCCGCGGGTGCCTCAGGCCCGGGCCCAGGCGAGCGCGTCGTCCAGCCGGTCCTGGCCCCAGAACAGCTCCGCGCCGACGGTGAAGCTGGGGGCGCCGAAGATGCCCGACGTCCGGGCTTCCTCGGTGGCGTCGCGCAGGCGCGCCTTGGTCGCCGGGTCCGCCGCGGCCGCCAGGATCGCCTCCCTGGGCAGGTCCATGCCATCGAGCACGTCGACCACGGTCGCCGCGTCGCCGATGTCGCGCCCGTGGGCGAATTGCGCCCGATAGACGGCGCAGACGAAGTCCGGGAGCCAGCGCTCGTCGGCGAACGCCGTGGCGATGCGCGCCGGGAGGAGCCCGTTCTGCGGGAACGGCTCGGGCCGCTGGAAGGGGACGCCGAGCGATCGGGCCACGCGCGCCACGTCGCGCCACATATAGGCACCCTTGGCGGGCTGAACGGCGAAGGGCGAGGTAGCGAAGCCTTGGGCGCGGAGGATTGGCCCGAGCAGGAACGGACGCCACAGCACGGCAGGCGGCGAGTGCTTCGCCGCCCGCAGCCGCTCCGCCGCCAGATAGGAATAGGTGCTGGCGAACTCGAACCAGAAGACGACCGGAGTCATGCAGGCGCGCGCGGCACCGCCACGCCGATCATGCAGTCGCGAGTGACCAGCGCCGCCAGCGCCGTCTCGTCCCAGCCCTCGGTGCCGGCCGGCCGTTCGGGCAGCACCATGTAGCGGAGGTCGGCGGTGCTGTCGTGGACGCGCACGGCGACCTCGGACGGCAGGTCCAAGCCGAACTCGCGCAGCACCGCGCGTGGCTCGCGGACGGCGCGCGAGCGGTAGGCCCGCGCCTTGTACCAGTCCGGCGGCAGGCCGATCAGGGCGCGCGGATAGCAGGAGCAGAGGGTGCAGACGATCAGGTTGTGCAGCCCCGGTGCGTTGGCGACGGCGCGGATCGGGATGTGGCCCGCGTCGATGCCCAGTTCAGCCGCCGCATCGTTGACGTCCGCCAGCATGCGCTCGCGAAAGCCGGCGTCGGTCCAGGCACGGGCAATCATGCGCGCGCCAGCCGCCGGGCTTCGGCTGTCGATGTCCTCGAGCGTGCGGCGCAGCTCGTCGGCGGTGACGATGCCCTTCTCGACGAGAAGGGCCGCGACCGCTTCGGTCAGGAGCTGATGGTGCGTCGGCGGCACGCCATCGACGTCGGGCTGGTGGGGGTGGTGGTGGTCGTGGTCAGCCATGGTCCGGCTCCAGCCAGTGCTCGTAGAGGTCGGCAACGAGATCGTCGCTCGCGGCCTCCGCCTCGCCCCAAAGCTCGCCCATCGAGAAACGCACGCGCCAGAGCGCCTTGGCGGGCGTGCCCGGTCGGCCATAGGCCAGCTCCTCCGGGTCGGCGTAGTGGCCGGCGAGCGCCACGATTTCGCCCACCTTACCGCGCGTGTAGTAGGGCGTGCGGACGTGACCCGGCGGGAAGGCCGCCCGCACCCGCACCTTTGCCCCCACCGCCAGCCCGCTCAAGGCTTGCCCCAGCCGGCCTCGATCTCGGCCATCTTGCGGCCGAGTTCGTCGACGTGGATCACCCCCTTCTCCAGCAGGTTGTTGGCGACCGAGGCGATCCACCGCTCGTAGTAGGAAAGCTCGTCGTAGACGCCGGGACCCAGCTCCTCGATGCCGCGGCGCAACTCGTCGACCGTCATCAGCCCCTTGGCGTTGGCCAGGCGGAGGATCGCGTCGACCTTCTTTTCCCAGGGGGCGTAGTCGTGCTCGACGGCCGCCACCGGCCCCGCGTCGAGCCCGCCCATGTCGTGGTGACGGCGCAGATGAACCACTTCGTCCCTCCCTCGCTCGCAACGCGTGGAGGGTCGCCGATGCCGTGCCGTTGTCAAGCGGTGGTGCGATGCTGCGAACTCCGCTAAGCGCTCCCTGTCGTTTCCCGGAACACGAGACCATGACCCAGCCGATCCCCTCGCTGCTCGCGCTCGTCGACGCCTTCGATGCCTTCGTCCTCGACCAGTGGGGCGTCCTGCACGACGGTTCGGCACCCCTGCCGGGCGCCCTCGAAGCCGTGCATGGGCTGCTCGACGCCGGCAAGGTGATCGTCACCCTCTCCAACTCCGGCCGGCGCCGCGTCCACGCCGAAGGCGTGCTCGCCGACATGGGCTTTCCCATCCAGCGCTTCCGCACCAACGTCACCTCCGGCGAGGCGGCCTATGCCGGGCTGGCCGCCGGCGCGATCGCGGGCTGGCCGCTGCCCGGCCGCAACTGCTATCTGGTCTGCCGCGACGACGACGACACCGTCGTCGAAGGCTCGGGCGTGGTGCGCGTGCGCGACGCCTACGAGGCCGATTTCGTGATGCTGAGCGGCGTGCACGGCGACCGGTTCGACCTCGAGCACTATCTGGAGGAGTTGGCCGGCGCCATGGCGCGGCGGCTGCCGGTGGTCTGCTCCAATCCCGACCTCGTCGCCGCCACCGCCCGCGGCAACGAGCTGTCGCCGGGCGCCGTCGCCGAGGCCTATCGCGAGCGCACGGGTATCGCCCCGGTCTATGTCGGCAAGCCCTACCGTCCGGTCTACGATCGCTGCCTGGAAGCCCTGCCCGACGTCTCCAAGGCGCGGGTGATCTGCGTCGGCGACAGCCTCGCCCACGACGTGAAGGGTGGCGCCGACGCCGGTCTGAGGACGCTCTTCTGCCTTGCCGGGATCCACGGCGACGAGTTGGCGCTCGACCGACCGGTCGCGGACAATCTGGCGCGCATCGGCGAGCTCGCCGCAGCGCACGGCACCGTTCCGCCCGACTACGCCACCCTGCGGCTGCGCTGGAGCTGAGCCGCGTGACGCCCTTGCCCATGGGCGTCTACTGGGGCCTCCGTCGCCTCGCCGACGACGCGGGGCGTTTTCTGCTCCTGGATTTGGGCGACGCCGACGGCGAGGTGCTGGACGACCTGATCCTCGGGCTTGGACCCTTCGCCAGCGGTGTGCTGGCCGCGCCGGCGCAGCGCGAGGCGTGGCGCCGCTTCGGCTCGCCGCACGTCGGCCGCGTCGAGCGCGTCGCGACGGCAGCGGAGATCGCCGAAGCGCGACGGACGGCGGCGGACGCCGTGCTGGCGCCGGCCGTCCTGGCCGACGAGGCGACGGCACTGGGCTTGGCCCGCCTCGGCGGCGACGACGCGGCCGATCTCGGCCTCGTTCCGCGCGCTGCCGCACCCTGGATCGAGTGCCGCGACGTGCCGGCCGACCGGCTGCCGCCTGGCGCCGCCGGCTATCTCGCCACCGCGCCCTTCTGGCAGGAGATCGCCGGCAGCGAGCGTGCCGAGCGGCGGCGGCGGATCGCCGACGATCTCGTACCGCGGCTGCAACGCCTCAACGTTGCGGCGCTGGATACCACCCGACCCGATTGGCTCGACCGAACCCACGAAGAGGAGACGTGACGATGAGCGGACGGCTGGCAGGCAAGCAGATCCTGGTGACGGCAGCAGCGCAGGGCATCGGCCGGGCCATCGCCGAGGCGGCGGCGAAGGAGGGTGCCCAGGTCATGGCGACCGACGTCAACGACACGCTGCTCGTGGAGTTGGAAGCGCTCGACAACGTGACGACCGGCGTGCTCGACGTCACGGACCCGGCGGCCATCGCCCGCATCGCCAAGGACCTCGGTCGGATCGACGGCCTCGCCAACGTCGCGGGCTTCGTCCACCACGGCAACGTGCTGGACGCCGACGACGACGCCATGACCTTCTCGTTCGATCTGAACGTGCGCTCGATGCACCGCCTGATCCGGGCCTTCCTGCCGGGCATGATCGCCCATGGCGGCGGCAGCATCGTCAACGTCTCGTCGGTCGCCTCCAGCATCAAGGGGGTGCCCAACCGCTTCGTCTACGGCACGACCAAGGCCGCCGTGCTGGGTCTCACCAAGTCGGTCGCCGCCGACTTCGTGGCCAAGGGCATCCGCTGCAACGCCATCTGCCCCGGCACGGTCGACACGCCGTCGCTCGAGCACCGCATCCAGGCCTTTTCCGACCCCGAGGCGGCGCGAGCCGCCTTCCTCGCCCGCCAGCCGACGGGCCGCATGGCCAAGCCGCACGAGGTCGCGACCGGCGCCATCTACTTCCTCTCCGACGATGCCTCCTACGTTACCGGCACCACGCTCGTGATCGACGGCGGCTGGTCCGTCTGAGCCCGCCGCTGGGCCTTCTGCCGCTCGCTGCGGTCGCCCTCGTCCTGGTGGTCGGCCGCGGCTCGGCGCTGCTCGCGGCGGCGGTCGGCGCCGCGGCGGCCGTGCTCACGGTGGCCGTCACGACCCCCGCGCCGCTGGCGGTGGCGGCCACGGCGCTGCCTGCGGCCCTGCTGGTCTGGCTCGCCGCCGCCGGATCCACCGGGGAATACGCCGGGAAACGCATCGCCGAACCGGTCTTCGAGCGACTCGAAGGGCCCGCTGACTCGATCCCAGGCCGCGACCGCTCGAT
>JBJHBG010000077.1:0-19729 GCA_050485385.1 Geminicoccaceae bacterium
GTCGAAGCCCTGGGCCAGCGCCTTCGAGGCCGGCAGCCCCTTGGCGGTCTCCTCGCGGATGCGGCTGAAGATGAGGATGTTGGCGTCCACCGCGATGCCGAGGCAGAGGATGATGCCGGCGATGCCCGGCAGGGTGAGCGTGGCCCCGAGCAGGCCGAGAGCGGCGAGGGTCAAGACGACGTTCAGCCCCAGCACCATCGAGGCGGCGAGACCCCAGACGCCGTAGAGCCCAGTCATCATGGCGACGACGACGCCGAGGCCGACGGCGCCCGCGACCAGGCCGGCGCGGATCGAATCCGCCCCGAGGGCGGCGCCGACCGTGCGTTCCTCGATCACCTGGAGCGACGCGGGCAAGGCGCCGGAGTTGAGCAGCACCGCCAGCGTCTGCGCCTCCGCCGCGGTGAAGTCGCCGGTGATCTCACCCTGACCGCCGGTAATCGGCTCGCGGATCACGGGTGCCGTCAGCACCTGGCCGTCGAGCACGACGGCGAATTGCCGACCGACATTGGCGGTGGTGATCTCGGCGAATGCCACCGCCCCCGCGGCGTCGAAGCGGAAGGCCACGGCCGGGCGGTGGGTGGTCGGCTCGAAGGTGGCGGCGGCGCTCGTCAGATGGTCGCCCTCGAGCGCCACCCGCTCCGCGACGGCGATGCGGCCGCCGTCGCGCAACGGCAGCACGACGTAGCCGGGGCGGGCCTCGGTGGCGCCTTCGTCGACCAGGTGGAAGGTCATCCGCGCCGTCGAGCCCAGGAGGGCGCGCAACTGGCCGGGGTTCTCGACCCCCGGCAATTGGACCAGGATGCGATCGGCGCCGACCCGGCTGATCGACGGCTCGGCGACGCCGATCTGGTCGATGCGATGGCGGATCACCTCCAGGCTCTTGGCCGCGGCCTCGCTCGCCGCGCGCTCCAACGCCGCGCCGTCGCGGGCGACGTCGAGCCGTTCGCCGACACGGGCGACGGTGAGGGCGACGCCGTCCGGGCGATCGTGGGCCAGGGTCTGCAACGCGGCATCGATCTCGGACGTGAACGGCAGCGAGAAGCCGTTCCCTTCGGCCCGGAGTTCGGAGCGGCGGTGCCCCTGGTCGTGCAACAGGTCCTGGAGGTCGGTCCGCAGCGCCTTGACGGCGTTGGCCTCCAGTTCCTGCCGGTCGACGGCGAGGAGGAGATGGGCGCCGCCCTGGAGATCGAGCCCGAGGGCGACGGTGGTCTCGGTGAGGGCTTGGGGCAGCTGCGCCCGCACCTCGGGGGGTACCAAGTTCGGCAGGGCGATGGCCACGCCGAGGAGTACGAGGATGGCATAGGTCGCAAGCACCCAGCGGGGTCTGCGCATGGGGAAGTCCTTTCGTCAGCGGTCCGGAGGCAATGGCAGCGTCAGGCGACGGCTGCGGGCGGACCTCGGACGGGCGGGACGACGGACGGATGGGGAACCGGGGCGGGCGCGGTTCTCGGGCCGAGTGCCCAAGCGCTGCCGGCCGGTACGGGCAGCGCTGCCGGCGATGGCAGGGCCGCGTCCAGGCCATCGGCGGGCGAGGGAGCGAGGCCGCGGGCCGACGGCGGCAGGACGGCCACCTGCCAAGCCGCGTCGACCGCCGCATGGTCCGTACCGGCGCCGGCCGACACACCCGACAGTGGCGGCAGGCCCAGGAAGATGAGGCCGAGGACGAAGCCGAGGGGGGCGAGCAGCCGGGCTCGATGATGGCGCGTCATCCGCGGGCCGCCACGACATAGGCCGTGTAGGCGACGAGCAGCGCGAGGCCGGCGCCACGCCCGATGCGGGGCCGCAGCAGGAGGAGTGCGGTGAGGACGGCCGAGACCGCGATCATGATCGGCAGGTCGAAGGTGAGGAAGCGGGTGGCCACCGGGATCGGTGCAATCAACGCCGTCGCTCCCAGGATGCCGAGGACGTTGAAGATGTTGGAGCCGACGACGTTGCCGATGGCAATCTCGGACTGGCGGCGGAAGGCGGCGATCAGGGAGGTGGCGAGTTCGGGCAGGGAGGTGCCCACCGCCACCACCGTGAGGCCGATGAAGGCTTCCGAGATGTTGAGGCTGCGCGCGATGCCGACGGCACCGTCGACCATGAAGCGTGCTCCCAGCATCAGGCCCGCGAGTCCGACCGTCAACCAGACGAGGGCGTGGCCGAGCTTCATGACCGGCGCGGGGTCGGTCGACGCCTCGCCGTCAGCGGGTGCGAGATAGGCCCAGAGAACGTAGGCGACGAGGCCGACCAGCAGGACCGCACCGGCGCCGCGCCCCAGGCTGCCGAGCCAGAAGAGCGGGATCAGGACGACGGCCGCGGCCAGCATCGCGGCGGTATCGCGCGGCAAGGTCGCGCCGGCCACCCGGATCGGCCGGACGAGCGCCGCCAAGCCGACGATCAACAGTATGTTGGCGATGTTCGAGCCGACGACGTTGCCGAGGGCGATGTCGGGCGCGTTGCGCAGGGCGGCATCCACCGAGACCAGCAGCTCCGGCGTGGAGGTGCCGAAGCCGACGACGGTGAGACCGATCAGCAAGGGCGGGACGGCGAGCCGGCGCGCGATACCGACCGCGCCGCGGACGAGCGACTCGCCGCCGGCGAACAGCGCTACGAGCCCGACGAGCAGCAGCACCGCGTTCATGGCCGTCCGCCGTGTGGGATGCGCACCGAGGTCATGGCGCCGACGCCGTCATGCGAGCCGTCGGCAATGCCTCGTCCAGCGCCGGAAGGACGCGCCGCGCCCAGCGCTCCAGGAGGTCCGCGTCGGCAAGCAGGGCGAGGCGCTCCTCCCGGTCCAGCCAGGCCAGCGCCTGTTCGGGACTGGAGGCGGCGTCGACCTTGGCCCGCGCGGTGATCGCCGCCAGCATCGCTCCTTGGCCGGGAGCGGGGTCGAGCGTGGCGACGTGCGCGGCGCGGAGATCCGGCCGGCCGACCAGATCCGCAAGTTCGCCGCAGGTATCGGCGGCGAGGCGCACGGCGGTGTCGTCGGCACGCTGGGCCAGGGCCGCGGCGAGCCGGTCGCGGGCACGGGGCAACAGGCTATGGCGTTCGAGCCAGTCGGCCGCCGCCGCAGCGCCGCTCACGCGCTCCAGGACCGGCGCCAGGAGCAGGCCGAGCAGTACCGGCAGGAACCAGCCGAGCAGCGCCGGCTGCACCGAGCCGAGGGCCACGGCGAGGCCGAGACCCAGCAGCACGGCCCCGATCCGCCGCCGCAGCGCTTCCGACCACGAGACGAGGGCGCCACGCCGCGCCTGCGCCGCCCAGCCGCTGTCGTGACCGAGCAGGATGTCCAAAAGCTGCCGGCTCTGGCTGAGCATGGTCAGCGGGGCGAGCAGCGTCGAGAGGACGAGTTCGCCGAGTGCCGCCACCAGCGTCGGTCCGGCCCCACCGCAACGGTCGCGGGCGGGCGGATCGGCCAGGGTGCGGACCAGCCCGATCAGCTTCGGTGTCAGCAAGAGGAGGATGGAACCGGCGAACAGCCAGCCCATGCGAACCGCATCGAACCGCGGCCAGGCGGGGAACAGCTGGTAGGCGGCCGGGAAATATTCCGGGCGGACGAGCTGCGCCTGGACCGTCAACACGAGGCCCATACCGAGCATCGACAGCCACAGCGGCGAGGCCAGGTAGGAGAGGATGCCGAGGGTCAGATGCGCCCGGCTGGGCCAGGCGAGGCCCTTGGCGCCGACGACGCGGGCGTGCTGGAGGTTGCCCTGCGCCCAGCGTCGATCGCGCACGCTGGCGGCGGCGAGCGAGGGCGGCCCGCCCTCGAAGCTGCCGCCCAGGTCCGGGTCCATGCGCACCCGCCAGCCGGCGCGCCGCAAGAGCGCGGCCTCGACGAAGTCGTGGCTGGAGATGGCGCCGCCGAAGGGCGGCTTGCCAGGGAGTGTGGGCAAGCCCGCGGCAGCGGCGAAGGCGCGGGTCCGCAACAGCGCGTTGTGGCCCCAGTAATTCCCGTCCTGGCCCTGCCATGCGGCGACGCCCTGGGCCACGGTCCGGCCGTAGAGCGTGGAGGCCACGTCCTGCAGCCGTGCATAGAGCGTCTCGCCGCCGTGCAGCACCGGGGCGGTCTGCAACAGCGCCAGCTTCGGGTCGGCCTGCATGCGCCGCACCATGGCCACCACCGTCGCCGGCGCCATCACGCTGTCGGCATCGAGGACGAGGCAGAAGTCGTAGCGCGCCCCCCAGCGCTCGACGAAGTCCTGCACGTTGCCGGCCTTGCGGCCGACGTTGTCCGTCCGGCGGCGATACCACACCGCCATGCGCCCGCCGAGTTCCCGGCGCAGCGCCTGGAACGCGGTGGTCTCCCGCAGCCAGCCCTCGGGGCTGCGCGTGTCGGACAAGAGGAACAGCTCGAACCGGTCGCCGTGGCCGAGGCCAGCGAGGCCGTCACCGAGCACTGCGAGCGTGGCAGCGGTGGCCGCTGCATCCTCCTCGTAGATCGGCATCACGATCGCGGTGCGGGCGGTGAGCGGGGCTGCGTGGTGCACGCGCGGCCGCCGCGGCGGCAGGAGCACGCCGGCAAGCGCCGAGGTGGCGGCGAAGGCGATCCAGCCGAAGGTCAGGACGAACAGCACCGCCCAGGCCTCCTGCAACCACGTCGCACTGGTCCCGGCGAAGGCGCGGTGCAGTTGATCGGCCGCGACCAGCGTGAGGACCAGGGCACCGCCGAAGGCGACCAGCCGCGCCAGCCGCGTCCGCAGACGCGGCGGGTCGGCCGGGGCCACAGGTGCCCGGTCGAGATTCTGCGGCTTCATGGGCAGCGGTGCCGGCGGCGGCACCGGTCCGCTCCATCGTTGGTGGATCAGCGTGTCCATCGGTAGAGCCAGGTTTCCGAGGCGACCGTTCCAGACGCCTCCAGCTCGAGGGAGAGTTCGGCGTCGCCGTCAGGCGGTGGCGCGAGGTCGAGGACGACCCGAATCGAAGCCACATCATCCGGGAGCGGCACGAGTTGAACCCCGAGCAACGCACCAGGACTTACCGAGGCCCGTGGTGCGAGATCGGTCGCGGTGCCATCTCGGGCGGGTTCGAAGTCGACGACGAACCGACGCGCGTCGGCGGCGACCGGGCTGCGTCCGGTGCGCGTCGCCCGCACGCGCGCCAGCGGTGTCGCATCCGGTGCGGCGTCGCCCCAGTAGAGGACGTAGGCGAAGCGCGCTGGCAGGCCCGCCGGCAGGGGCGCGGCCGGTCGCCAGAACGCCACCACGTTGTCGTTGGTTTCGGCGCGGGAGGGAATTTCGACCAGCATCACCCCGCCCGGCCCCCAGGGCGAGGTCGGGGCCACCCAGACCGAGGGCCGCTGCTCGAACCTTGCCTCGACGTCGCCGAAATGGGCGAAGTCGCGCGGCCGCTGGACGAGGCCGAAGCCCGCCGGATCGGTGTCGACGAAATAGGCGAGTTCGAGGTCGCGGGGATTGGTCAGGGGCCGCCACAGCCGCTTGCCTTGCCCGGTCAGCATCTGCAGGCCGGAACTGTGATGCACCGCACCCCGCAGGTCGTCGAACGCGGCCCCCTCGCCGTCGCCGAACAGGAACATCGAGGTCAGCGGCGCGATCCCGACCGTCTCCAGGTCGAGGCGCGGGAACAGCACCGCCTCGACCTCCAGCGCGGTCTCGGCGCCGGGCTCGATGCGGAAGGCGAAGGCGCCCGCGACCGACGGGCTGTCGAGCAGGCCGTGCACCTCCATGCTGGTGGCGCCGGCGGCCGGACGGTGGAGCCAGAAGTCGGTAAAGGCGGGAAACTCCTCGCCGCCCGGCTCCCCGGTGGCGACGGCGAGCCCCCGCGCCAGCACGCCGAAGCGCTGGTCGCGGCCCACCGCGCGGAAATAACTCGCACCCTGGAAGACCACCGCCCGGTCGTCGCGGTCCGGGCGATGCAGGGGGTAGCGGATGGCGATGCCCGTAAACGCCGCCTCAGAGCCGGCTGACGCGAGCCCGAAGTCGGCGGCATCGAACGCCAGCGTGCGGACCGTGCCATCCTCGACCAGATGCAGGGCAACCGCGTCGTCGAACACGAGGCCGGGCGGCAGCGGCTCCAGGGTGAAGCGGCGGCCCTCGCCGTCCCAGATGCGGCGCTCCGGCATCCAGGCGAGCGCGTGGTAGGCAGCGTAGTCGAGATCGGCGAAGGGCGGCTCCAGGCGCTGCTTGCGCGCGGCGAAACCGGCCGCGGCCCGCGCCTCGGCCAAGGCGATGACGTCGGCGAATCCGAAGCCCGCGGCGGCGCCTGCGCGTGGCACCAGGGCGAGGGCTGCAGCCCCGCGCAGCAGGGAACGGCGGTCGAGCCCGATCATCGTACCGGCAACGCCTCCGCCTCGGCCAGACCGATCCAGGTCTCGCTCAGCGCCGCCTCGCCGTGACGCAGGTGGACGCGCAGGTCGATCGGTGCGGTCGCCGCGCCGTCGAGATCGAAGATCACCCGCCAGACGTCCTGGCCGACGAGGCGATGTGCCGAGGGCCGAACGATCCGCCCGCCGCTGGCCTCGATCGCTGGCGCCACTCGGGCATCCGCCGACAGGTCGGCCAACGGCCCGCCAGCGAAATCGATCACATATTTCAGCACCCCCGGCGGAACCGGCTGGCCCGGAATGCCGCCCTGGCCGATGCGCGTGGCCGTGACGCGCGCAAGGTCGGGCGGCGGGTCGGTTGCCAACCAGTCGACGGTGTAGGCGAGTGCCAGTTCCTCGCCGACCGGCGGCAACTCCGCCGGCAGCCAATAGGCGACGACGTTGTCGAAGGTCTCGTCGTGGGTCGGGATCTCGACCAGTTGCACCGCACCGGGCCCCCAGTCGTCCTCCGGCGTGACCCAGGCCGAAGGGCGGCGGTCGTAGAATACGCCGTCGTCCTGATAGTGCGCGAAGGCGCGATCGCGCTGGCTGAGGCCGAAGCCGCGCGGGCCGTGGTCGAAGAAGCTCGACGTCGTCACGCGACGAGGGTTGCGCAGCGGCCGCCAGATGCGCTCGCCGGCGCCGGTCCAGATCGCCAGGCCGTCGCTGTCGTGCACCTCGGGGCGCCAGTCGAGGGCGGTCGCCCGGTTGCCCTCGCCGTACCAGAACATCGACGTCAGGGGGGCAATGCCGAGCCGTTCGACCGGGCGGCGCAGGAACAGCCGCGTGTCGACCGAAAGCCGCTGGCCGCCGTCGTCCAAGTGTGCGCAGCCGATCCGATAGGCGCCCGTCACGCTGGGGCCGTCGAGCAGGGCGTGGACGACCGCGGTTTCGCCCACGCGCTCGCCGCCGCCGATCCAGAAGGCGGTGAAGCGCGGGAACTCCTCCGGCCGATCCAAGCCGGTGTCGATCGCCAGCCCGCGGGCAGAGAGGCCGTATTGGCGGTCCGGCCCGTCGGCGCGGAAGTAGCTCGCGCCGAGGAACACCAGCCAGTCGGGGCCGTGGTCCGGCCGCATCAGCCGAAAGCCGGCATAGCCCGCATCCGCCGGCAACGCCTTGGCCGGGCTCGCCGCCGGCATGGCGAAGGCTTCGGGCGTGTAGGCCAATTCGCGTGCCCAGCCATCCTCGACCAGGTGGATGGCGACGGGGTCGCGGGCGTAGCGGCCGAGGTGGAAGAGCTGCACCGGTGTGGAGTCGGGTGGCAGCAGCGGGGCCGCCTCTTCGCGAAAGCGGATGCGCCAATGGGCGTCGTAGTCGATGGCATCGAGCACCGCGGCCGGCGCCTGTGCTGCGGACCGGAACGCCGTCTTGGCCTGCGCCCGGGCCCGCGCCACGAGGTCGGTGAAATCGAACGGCCGCGCCGTCCCGAGCGGCAGAACCTCGGCCGCGGCCGGCAGCCCGCCCGCACCGAGCGCCAGGAGGCTGCAACCCTTCAGAACAAAGGCCCTGCGGGCGACCATGGCGCCCGATCCTCGATGCTGGGAGCAAGGTCCGGTGGCGTCCAGCACTACCGCACATCGAACCGCTCACAGTATGCTGCAACGCGACAGGTCACCGTTACGGCGTCGTTGCGGCCACGGCCATGCAGCCGCGCAGGTTGAAGTGAGCGAGCGTCGCGGAGGTTGCCGTTTGCGTTTTGCCGAGGACCGGATGACGCGGTTCGATCGGTCGCGACCCGGCAAGGATGCGGGCGTGGGGGGCGGCGCGTTGGCGGCGCGCGGCAGGCGGGGCCGGCGTCTGAACGTCGCCAGGGGACGAACCCGCGGGACGTGACCGTCTCGCATGGACATGGCCTTCCGGCTCCACGCCGCGCTGTGCGGTGGCATGAGGACGTCGAGTCCGGCGCAACGCTCTACCGTGCGGCAATGGCCAGCCGGAGGCGCCCCCGCGCGCGGCCGAGGCGCGCCTTGGCCGTTTCGACATCGTCGCCCAGCGCCACCAGCACGGCCGTCTTGACGTGTCCTTCGGTGCGGTCGAGCGCGGCGCGGGCCGCGTCCTCGTCGACGTCGACGATGCGGCGCAGCATGGCGACGCGCCGGTGCGAGAGCTTGGTGTTGCTGGCGGCGAGGTCGACCATCAGGTTGCCGAAGGTGCGGCCGAGGCGGACCATGATCGCCGTGGAAAGCGCGTTCAGGGCGGCCTTCTGCGCGGTGCCGGCCGCCATGCGGGTCGAGCCCGCGACCACCTCCGGCCCGGTAAGCAGCGGGATGGGGTGGGTTGCCGCGTGGAGCAGCGGCGACGGGGCGTTGTTGGCGAGGCCGATGGCGACGGCGCCCGCCGCCCGTGCCATCTCGGCGGCGGCGACCGCATAGGGCGTGGTGCCGCTGGCGGCGACCGCGACGACGACGTCGCCCGGGCCGATGGCGGCCTCGGCGAAGGCGCGGCGCAGCGCTTTTGCGTCGTCCTCGGCGGCCTCGACCGAGCCGACCAGCGCCGCCTCGCCGCCGGCCATGAAGTAGCGCAGCCGCGCCCCGGGCCAGCCATAGGTGGGCGGCAACTCGACGCCGTCCTGCACCGCCAGCCGTCCGGAGGCCCCGGCCCCGACATAGACCAGCCGGCCCTCGCCCGCCTCCAAGCTGGCGACGGCGGCATCGACGGCGGCGGCGATGGCCGGACGGGCGCAGCGGACGGCCGCGACCGCCGCGAGCTGCTGCTCGACCACGGCGTCGACGAGGTCCACGGCCGGCCAGAGGTCCAGTTCGCGATAGCGGGGGCTTACGTCCTCGGTGCGCATGGCTCGGCCTCCTCGATGGCACTGGCCGGTGCTCTACGCCATAGTTCCGGCCAAGACGATACGGACGGGCGCACGCATGACCAGCGGCCTGCGAGAAGAACCGGAATGACCGACACGCTCGCCGGCAGCATCCTGACCGCCACGGGCTGGATCGCGGGCGAGATCGCCTTCGATACGCACATCCGCGCCATCCGGGGCGAGGCGACGGCGCGGCCGGTGCCGCCCTTCATGGTGCCGGGCTTCGTCGACCTGCACGTCCACGGCGGCGGCGGCGCCGACGCGATGCAGGGCGAAGCGGCGGTGCGCACCATGGTCCGCTGCCATGCCCGGCATGGCACGACCGCGCTGCTCGCCACGACCGTCACGGCCCCCGTCGCCGACATCGACCTCGCCCTCGCCGGCATCGAGGCCGTACGGCGCAACCCCGGCCCCGACGAGGCCGCGGTCCTCGGCGCGCACCTGGAAGGCCCCTTCCTCAACCCCGACAAGCTCGGCGCGCAGCCGCCCTTCGCCATTCCGCCCGACCTCGCCCTCGTCGCGCGCTGGTCCACTGCCGCCACGGTGCGGGCGATGACCTTCGCCCCGGAGTTGGACGCTGACGGAACGCTGCTGCGGACCCTCGGGCGGGCCGGCATCCGTCCGCAGGTCGGCCATAGCCTCGCCGACGCGGCGACGGCCTCCCGCGCCTTCGTCGAGGGCTGCGGCGCCACCCACCTCTACAACGCCATGAGCGGGCTCGATCACCGAGCACCCGGCACGGTCGGTGCCGCCCTCGCCCATGCGGCTTGGGCCGAGATCATCCCGGATCTCGTCCACGTCGAGCGCACCGCGATCCTGGTGGCGCTGCGGACCATCCCCAACCTCTACGCCGTCACCGATGCCACCGCCGGCGCCGGCATGCCGGACGGCGACTACCCCCTCGGCCGCCACCTCGCCCACAAGCGCTGCGGCGCCATGCGGCTCCTGGACGGCACGCTCGCCGGCTCGGCACTGACCATGGACCGGGCCTTGCGCAACCTCGTCGCCATCGGCCTGCCGCTCGCCGAGGCCGCGCGGCGCTGCGCCACCGTGCCCGCGCGCTGGCTCGGCCTCGACGACCGGGGCGAGTTGCGCGCGGGAGCCCGCGCCGACGTCGTCGTGCTGGATGCCGACCTTGCCGTCGTCGACGTCCGTATCGCCGGCCGCCGAGGCACGTCGCCGGAACTCCGCCCGCGCGCGGGCGTTGTCCACGAGTGAACGGGAGAGCGGCCATGACCTCGGCAACGTCACCGTCGACCGCGCGGGTCGGCGACCTGCTGCATCACGATCCGGTGGTGGTGCATCGTCACCACGACCTCGCCGAGGCGAGGTCGCGGCTGGAGACGGCAGCGGCGCCCGGCCTTGCCGTGGTCGACGGCGACCGCGTGGTGGCCGTGCTCGCGGCGGCGGAGGTTGCGCGGCTGGTCGACGATCTGGGTGAGGCCGCGCACCTGCGCGACGGCGTCGCGTCGGGCCTGCGCTTCTGCCGCCGCAGCGACGCGCCCGCTGTCGCCTTGGCGACCATGGACGAGGCCGGGACCGACGTCTTGGCCGTGGTCGACGAGCGCCGACGGCTGGTCGGGCTGGTCGCGAGGGACGGGCTGGGCGAGGCGGCCGCCGACGCCGCACCGCGTCCGGCGGTCGATCCGAGCGACCGCAGCGGCGAGGAGCACCCCCGGCTGGAGGTCTACGCGCCCTGGGCCGTCGTCGAGGAGTGAGCCCGGCCCCGTCTCGGCCTATAGGTGGCAGGGTCGAGACGGAGAGGTAGGGCCGATGACGAAGACGACGACCGCACTCGGGGCCATCAGCGGCACGTCGATGGACGCCATCGACGTGGCCGTGGTGACGACCGACGGCGAGGCCCTGGTCCGCCGTCTCGGCGGTGCCACCATGCCCTACCCCGAAGCGTTGCGGGTGGCACTCCTGGACTTTCTCGCCGACGCGGCCCGCGCCGAGCGCGACCCCTTGGAGCGGCTGGAAGCGCTGGTCACCGACGCCTTCGCCGGGGCCATCGAGGAGTACCTTGCTTCGAGCGGCCTCGACCGGGCGAGCATCGACCTCGTCGGACTGCACGGCCAGACCGTCTGGCACCGGCCGGAGCGGCGCTTCACCCGCCAGCTCGGCCGGGGCGACCTGCTGGCGCGGCGGCTCGGCATCGACGTGGTCGACCGGTTCAGGCATGCCGACGTGGCAGCCGGCGGCCAGGGGGCACCCTTCGCACCGCTCTACCATGCAGCCCTGGCGCACGACCTCGCCAAGCCGATCGTCGTGCTCAACCTCGGCGGCGTGGGCAACGTGACCTATGTCGACGACGCGACCGTGCTGGCCTTCGACACGGGGCCGGCCTCGGCCCTGATCGACGACTACGTGCGGCGGCGCTTCGGGCTCGCCTACGACGCGGGCGGGGCCATCGCGCGGCGGGGTCGGGCCGACGCGGCGATCGTCGAGCGCTTCCGGCACCACCCCTTCTTCGCGGCACCGCCGCCCAAGTCGCTGGACCGGCAGGACTTCCACGGCGTGATGGCCGAGGTCGAGGCACTTGCGGACGCCGATGACGCGGTGGCGACGCTGGCGGCCTTGACCGTGGCGGCAACGGCAGCGGCGGCGCGCCACCTGCCGCATCGGCCGACACGCTGGCTGGTGACCGGCGGTGGGCGGCACAACCCGGTCTTCCTGGAGGGCCTGACGGCGGCGCTGGGTCTGCCGGTCGAGCCGGTGGAGGCGGTAGGCCTCGACGGTGACCTGATGGAGGCCGAATGCTTCGCCTACCTCGCCGTCCGCTCCCTCTGCGGCCTGCCGCTCAGCCTGCCCACCACCACCGGCGTCCCCCACCCCCTGACAGGCGGCACGCTGCACCGCCACGAGACACCGCCAACTCCTTGACTCAAAAGCCGAAAAAGCCCCTCCCGGTTCGTTTCGATTCGGCGGTTCTTCGACCACCCCACCGTCCCTCGCAACTACCGCTTAGGATAACCATCCTCACCTCCGAACGCCAGCCCGGCCGCGCCGCAAGCGGGAAAGACATGCAGGGGGCCTTTCGCCCCCTCCGGCCCCCGGCTCCCGCCGGGCGACTTGGTGGCGGTCGGAGCGGTACGGCCAGCGATCACGCGCCGACGCTGGACGACGGCTCCCTAGAGTGAGCTGAGACAGCGAGGACTAGCGTTGACGACGCACTTGCCAGATTTTCGCCGGAGGTCTTCCGGGTTGCGAATGCGTCCTGAAATTGTGCTAGTGCACTGACGCATTCACTTGGTTCAGCTTGTCGAGGATCGAGGCGGAGCTGGCTGTCCAGGTGAACGGCTTGGGATCGGCATTGTGCTCGTCGAGGTAGAGGTTGATGGCGGCCTGCAGGTCGACCAGGGAGTGGAAGGTGCCGCGGTCGTGTCCCGTGGCGTTCTCTAATCCCGCCGGTCAAGGTTCGTCTCGTCGTGTCCGCGGCCGCCGGGTGAAGGGTTCTCTACGGGATCGGCGCGGTTGGCCGTCCCAGGTTGGCGTTCACGGACGTGAGCGTCGCGAAGTGGTGTGCGAGGTCGGGCCTGAGCCCGCCATCGTTGCGGGGATCGCGCTCGCTCGACGCCGTCGTCCCGGCGGGGACGAACCGCAGGAGACCGCGCCCGCGCCGATCAGGCGGCAGCGGGTGCGGTGCTCCAACGGAACTCGGAGCCGTCGCGCCAGAGGCGGTGCAGCAGGACGGCGAGCTTACGGGCCACGGCCACCTTGGCCTTCCTGAAGCCGCTGCGTTGGGCGATGGCCAAGCCCCATTCGCGGAGTGACGAGGTGCGGCTGATCTTCACCAGCAGCACGTTGGCCGCCTCGTAGAGCAGCGTACGGACGGTGCCATCGCCACGCTTCGTGATGCGGCCGGACCGGTTCACCTCACCGGAGGCATAGCGTCTGGGGGTGAGCCCGAAATAGGCGCCGACATCGCGCGATCGGGCGAACCGGGCGGCGTCGTCGATGCCGGCCCAAAAGGCCAGCGCGGTGATCGGGCCGACGCCGGGCACGGTCATGAACCGCCGGCACACGGGCGTCGTCCTGGCGCGCGCTCGAAGCTTGGCGTCAAGGGCCGCGATCCGCTCGACGACCTCCGCCCGCGTGGCAAGTAGGCTCTCGGCGAGGTTGGCGAAGTCCGGCTTGTCGGCGAGCTCGTCGGCGACGATCTCGTGCGCACGCTTAACCAGCCGGCTCGGCGCTTTGCCGATGACCAGGCCGAACGTCTTCAGTACGCCACGGATCTGGTTCTCCAGATCGCAGCGCATCCGCACCAACAGTGTCCGCGTCGCCAGTTCGGCCCGCACCGCGTGGCTGGCTTCGGCCTTGACGTGCACCTGGCGGAACCAGCCGGTCCGGACCAGCTGGGCGATGCCGGCAGCGTCGTTGCGATCCGTCTTGGTCAGCATGACCTTCAGGCCGGCATTGGCGTGCCGGGCGTCCATGCAGACCATCGGCAGATCGAGCGCGCGGAGCGCGTTCCACAGCCACACCGCCAGCGGTCCCGTCTCCATCCCGATGCGCACCGCCTCCGGCGCCCGCCGCCGCACGAAGGCGGCAATGGCCTCCGGCTCCGTCGCCGTGACGCCTTCCGCCAGCGTTCGGCCTTCCTCGTCGACCACGCAGATCGCCGTCGTCTTCTGCGACACGTCCAGCCCCACATAGCGCTTCATCGCGTCCTCCCGCTCGGGTTGCCGACGCCGTCATCGCAGGCCGGCGGGATCACGCTAAGTGGTGTAGCTGCCCGAGGCACTCCGGCCTTGGTGGGCGGTTTCAGCTCTGCGGCATGGGCAGGCTGAGGGCGGGATCATCACCGATGGCTGCGATCGTTTCCAGCGGCATGTAGCGAGCCCGCTGTACGGCCCACTCGTCGGACTGTTCGAGCATGAGGGCGCCGACCATACGGACGATGGCGGCCTCGTTCGGAAAGATGCCGACGACGTCGGTGCGCCGCTTGATCTCGCGGTTGAGCCGTTCCAGCGGGTTCACGAAGTGGATCTTGGCGTGGTGCACTCTCGGGAAGCTCAGGTAGGCGAGCACGTCGGTCTCGGCTTCGTCCATCAGCGCCGAGAGCTTCGGCAGGGTCGGGCGGAGCTGGTCGGCGACGGAGCGCCATCGGGCCTTGGCGGCCTGTTTGGTCTCCTGGGCGAATGCGGTGGCGATGAAGGCGGCGACTACACGCCGGCCGCGCTTGCCGGCATGGGCCAGGGCGTTGCGGGTGAAGTGCACGCGGCACCGCTGCCAGGTGGCGTTGAGAACCTTGCTGACGGCGGCCCTGATGCCCTCGTGGGCATCGGCGATGACCAGCTTGACGCCGCGCAGGCCGCGCCGGGTCAGCTTGCGCAGGAACGCGGTCCAGAAGGTCTCCGCCTCCGACGGCCCGATGTCGAAGCCCAGCACCTCGCGCCGACCGTCGGTGTTGACGCCGACCGCGATGATCACGGCGACCGAGACGACGCGGCCGGCTTGGCGGACCTTCACGTAGGTGGCGTCGATCCGCCGGGTCCCCACGCGGCCTGCCGCGTGGGGTGGCCCAGAGATAGGGCCAGTCGCCCTCCAAGGGGCGCTCCAGGAATGCCTGCACCCGCTCGTCGATCGCCTGGCAGAGCCGGCTGAGCTGGGACTTCGAAACGCCGTCCATCCCCATCGATCGTCAGGAGACGATCGATCCGCCTCCCGAAGGGAACGCGCGCAGCAAGCGCGCGGAGGGGCCTTGACCAGGTCGTCGACGGAACGGGTCGAGATGCCCTGGATATAGGCTTCTTGGATCACGGCCGTCAGCGCCCGCTCGGCCATCCCCGGGGTCCCCGAGCTGTCTTGCAGCTCGGGGTGGGCTACCGGGGCTCCAGGAAGCCCGGAAAGTACGAGCCCGTCCTGAGCTTCGGGATCCGCAGCTCCACCGTCCCGGCCCGGGTATGCCAGTCGCGGTCGCGATAGCCGTTGCGCTGCGCCTTCCGCTCGGCGCTCTTCTCGCCATAGGCGGCACCAGTCAGGCCGCCCACCTCCAGTTCCATCAGCCGCTCGGCGGCAAAGCCGATCATCGCCCGCAGGAGATCGGGTGTTCTCCAACAGGCCCCGCAGGCCCATCATCGTCCCTCCGGCGTCTGCTGACGCCGGCCGCTTCGCGGTCGGATCGCCGCGCTTGCTGCGCGCGATCGGTCATCGAGGTCGTTCCAGCTTCGGGTTGGTCCTTGCAACCCCACCCCAGCCGGAACGCCTCGGTGGCCACCGCGCCGACGGCCGTCCCCTACGGCGCCATCTCGGAAGCGCGGGGACGGCCGCCGACGCTGCCGTCAGCTACACCATCACCCGGGACGTGACCATCAACCGGCGACGAGTTGCCGGTCATGGTGCTGGCGCCGCCGCCGTCGGCGAGGCGGCCCAGCGATCGACGTCCTCGTGGACGAAGCACGCGGCGCGCTGTCCGGCTGCCACGACGACCTCGGGCGGGATCGTCTCGGTGCGACGGCTCCGGCCGGGCCGCCGCGCTTCGCCGATCAGGGTAGGGCGACGCCGTCCACGGGTGAGAACGGCGTGCCGAAACGACCCGTCGGGGCGACGGCCTGATAGGGATCGCGCCGCAGCAAGGTCCCCCGCCCAAGGTCAGCCATCACCTCGCCCTCCTCGACCACGATCTCGCCGCGCGCGATCGTGGTCGTCGGCCAGCCCTGCACGACGTGTCCCTCGTAGGGCGTGAAGTCGACGGCATGGTGCAGGCGGTCATTCGCGATCGTCACCTTGCGCTCCGGGTCCCAGAGCACCAGATCGGCGTCCGCACCGACGGCGATCGTTCCCTTGCGGGGGGAGAGCCCGAAGAGTTCGGCGGCATTGGTAGCGGCCAGCCGGGCGAAGGTGGGCAGATCGATACGACCCTTGCTGACGCCTTCCGAGAACAGGATCGGCAGCCGCGTTTCGATGCCCGGGATCCCGTTCGGGATCCGGTCGAACGAGGCCTCGGTGCCGTGGACCATCTTGCCGTTCGGATCGGCGAAGCGATAGGGAGCGTGGTCGGACGAAACCACGCCGAGAACGCCGCGCCGGAGGTAGTCCCAGAGCGCCTGCTGGTCTTCGGCGCTGCGCGCCGGCGGACTGAAGACGAACTTCGCACCTTCGAATCCGGGACGGTCGAGGTCCTCGTGCGTCAGCACGAGATATTGCGGGCAGGTTTCAGCGAACACCTTGAGGCCCCGGCGCTGGGCGCGCTCGATCTCCGCCGCCGGCTCGGCGCCCGAGACGTGGAAGATCTGGATCGGCACGTCGACGAGTTCGGCCAGCATGACCGCCCGATGCACGGCCTCCCGCTCGACTGCGATCGGCTTGGCCCAGCAGTGGTACTTCGGCGCCGTGAGGCCGGCGGCGAGGAGGCGCTCGGTCAGGAACAGGATGGCGTGGTCGTTCTCGGCATGGACCGTCACGATCGCCCCGTGGCGCCGCGCCACCGCCAGGAGCTGCAGGATCTGGCCGTCGTCGAGGGCAGCGCCCGCGTAGGTCATGAAGAGCTTGATCGAACGGTGCCCCTGCTCGATCAGACCGGGCAACTCGGCGAGCACCTCGGGGCGCGGGTCGACGACGAGGAGGTGGAAACCGTAGTCGACGAGCGAGGCCTGTGCCCGTGCCTGCTGGCGGGCCACGGCCTCGGCCAGCGAGCCGCCGCGAACTTGGCGGGCGAAGCAGACGATGCTGGTGGTCCCCCCGGCGGCGGCCGCCGCCGTTCCCGACGCGAAGGTTTCCGCGTTGTGGACGTCGCCATCCGCGGGCTCCTCGATGTGGCAGTGGGTGTCGATGCCGCCGGGCAGAACCAGGCGATGCCGGGCGTCTACTTCCCGCGCGCCGGCCGTCAGGTCTTCGCCGATCGCAACGATGCGCCCGGCGCGAACGCCGACGTCGGCCGGTGCAACGCCTCCGGCGGTGACCACGATGCCGCCGCGAACCACCAAATCGTAGCTGGACATGCCGCTTTCTCCCGGGGCCGTTGACTTCGCCGACCGCGCCTCCGAGATCGACGGCGATCCCGGGGCCGGTGCGGGCGTGGGGGGATGATCGTGGTCGAGGGTCAGGCCCGGACCGCACCGTCGACCGGCAGCCTGCCGAGATAGGCCACCACGTCGTCGGTGGGGACGACGTCCGCGTAGCGCATGTCGATGTCCGTAAGGTTGCACTCGTGTGCCAAGGGCGAGCGGTCGCCCACGCCCTCCCGCACGACGATGGTGTGGAAGTTGTTGTTGTGCGCGCACTCGGCGGTCGCGCGCACGCAGCCGCTGGTGCTGCACCCGGTAATGATCAGGGTATCGATGCCGCGACCCACCAGATGGCCCAGGAACGGCGTGCCCCAGAACACCGACGCGCGTTGCTTCTCCAGCAGCGGCTCGTCGTCGCGGCGCTCCAGCCGAGGGTCGAGTTCAACCAGTTCGCTGCCGCGGTCGAGCGAGTGCATGGCCGACAGGTGCGGCAGCTTCCGGCCGACGGGGCCGACCGATTCCGACCCGCCGGGCTCGTAGGCCATGGTCGAGAAGAACACCGGCACGCCGTTGGCGCGGCCGGCTTCGAGCACCCGCAGGATGCTCGCCATGACACCGCCGACATGGCGCGAGCCCAAGGGCGAGCTTTCGTCCATCCACGACTTGGCCATGTCGATCACGACGATGGCCGGGCGCCGACCGAAACCGACGCGGCCGCCGAAACCGCGCGACAGATAGAATTCCCTGACTTCCTCGTACATGCATCCCTCCAGCGTTGGGAACGGCGGCCGTGCCGCCGTCCGCGTCTTCGTCAGCGTACGTCGTAGAGCAAACCCGGCAGTCCCAGCGTGAGCACGGGAAAGACCGCGATCAGGCCCAGCACGACGAACAGGGGCACCATGAACGGCAGGCACGCGCGCACCATCTGGTCGAAGCGCAAATCGGCGATCCGGCCGACGATGAACAGCAAGAGCCCGACCGGCGGCGTCATCAGCCCGATCATCAACGTGAGCACCATGATGACGCCGAACTGGAGCCGGCTGATCTCGAAGGCGTCGAGCGCCGGCAGCATCAACGGCGTCAGCACCAGAATGGCCGCGGTCGTCTCGAGGAACATCCCGGCGATCACCAGCACCACGACGAACACCAGGATCACGCCCTCGCGGCTGCCGACCAGGCTCAAGAGGCTCTGCGTCAGCATCAGCCCGACGTTCTCGCGGATGATGATCCAGCCGAACAAGGTGGCCGCACCGACGATCAGGAGCACGACCGCGGTGGTCTCGAAGGTGTCGAACAGTACCCGCAACAAGCGGCGCCAGGTGAGCGTGCGATAGACGCAGGCGCCGACCAGAGCGGCGTAGATCGCAGCCACCACGGCCGCCTCGGTGGCGGTGAAGATGCCCGCCAGCATGCCGCCGAGCAGGATCACCGGCATCAGCAGCGCCGGCAGGCTGGCGAGGAACACGCGGATCGCCTCGCCCAGCGGAAAGACGCGATCGGTCGGAAAGCCGCGCCGGTGGGCGATGATGGCGACCATGACGTGCAGCGACAGCGCCATCAGCAGCCCCGGCACGATGCCGGCGACGAACAGCTGGCCGATCGAAACGTTGGCCGTCACCCCGTAGATGACCATCGAGATGCTCGGCGGGATGATCGGGCCGATGGTCGACGAGGCGGCGGTGATGCCGGCGGCGAACTCCTTGGGGTAGCCCGCATCGCGCATGGCCTTGATCTCGACCGTGCCGAGGCCGCCGGCATCGGCGATCGCCGCCCCGCTCATGCCCGAGAAGAAGAGGCTGGCGACGATGTTGACGTGCCCCAGCCCACCCTTGATCCAGCCGACCAGCGCGCGGGCGAAGGTGAACACCCGCTCGGTGATGGCGCCGGCGTTCATCAGGTGGCCGGCGAGGATGAAGAACGGGATGGCGAGCAGCGGGAACTTGTTGATGCCGTCGTAGCTCTGCTGCACCGCGATCAGCGGGTGGATGTCGTTGACCAGGATGTAGAGCAGCGAGCTGATGCCGAGCGCGGCGAACACCGGCACCCCCAGGAGCATCAGGACGAGCAGCGAGCCGATCAGAAGGATCATGCCCCGCCCCGCAGCGTCCGGCGCGCGTTCGCAACCATTTGCCAGCCGAGCCGCAGGGCGGCGCCGGCGAACCCGACCACCAGCGCGCCGTAGGCGTAGCTCAACGGCATGCCCATGGCCGCGCTGCGGGAGCGGTGCAGGATCTGGCACAGCTCGAAGGCCAGCCACGCCATGTAGACGAAGAAGACGAGGCACACCGCGTCGAGCAGCAGCGCGAGCGCGCGCCGCAGGGCCGGCGGCAGGTGCGCGTCGAGGAGGTCGATGCGGATGTGGGTGCCGCGGCGCACGCCGGTGATCAGGCCGATGAACACGATGTAGCCCAGCCCGTATCGGGCCGCCTCTTCCGGCCAGGAGAGGCTGTCGTTGAGGACGTAGCGGTAGAAGACGCCGAGGCTCATGATGACCAGGACGGCCACGAGCAGCATCAGGCCCAAGGCGTCCTCGGGCGTGGACGGCCGAATGGACGGCCCATCGGTGGCAGCGTCGTCATCGTACATGCGACGGCGAACCTTCGTCCTCGTGGGTCGGGGCCGGCGAGGGGGCGCCGCCCGACGGGCGCGCGCCCCCCGATGCCGGGC
>JBJHBG010000077.1:19739-23394 GCA_050485385.1 Geminicoccaceae bacterium
GGCGTGACCGACTCGACGGCCTGGATCCGCGCCACCAGTTCGTCGGACCAGCCGTGCCGTGCCTTCAGCTCTTCGCTGACGTCGCGGGTGGCGTCGATGAACGGCTGCTTGTCGGGGGCGGTGAACTCGATCATGCCCGCCGCCGTCATCTGGTCGCGGAGGTCGTTCTCCAGCTCGATGTTGCCCGCCGCCGAGCCGTCGGCGAAGATTTCGGCGCCCTCGCGCAGGCAGGCCCGCTCGGCCTCGGACAGGCGCTGCCAGGCCGGGTCGCTGACGATCAGGGCGATGAACTCGAACAGGTGTTCGGTCAGCGCCACGTAGTCCTGCACCTCGTAGAGCTTGTGCGAGTAGGTGACCGGCAGCGGGTTGACCGAGGCGTCCGCCACGCCCTGCTGCAGCCCCATGTAGACCTCGGCGAACGGGATCGGCGTCGGGTTGGCGCCGATCGCGCGCGGGAAGGCCATGAAGATCTCGGTGTCGGGCACGCGGATCTTGAGGCCCTGGACGTCGTCCAGGCCGTTGATCGGCCGCCCGCGCGAGGAGACGTTGAAGGCGCCGTGATAGCCGAAGGCCAGCATGTGCAGGCCGGTCGCCTCGTTGAAGCCGTCCATCAGCTCGCGGGCCACGTCGCTGCGCTGGTAGCCCCAGGCATGGTAGCGGTCACGGAACAGGTAGGGCAGCGTGCTTACGCCGACCGCCGGATGGTCCCGCATCGCCCACGACAGGCCGGTTTCGATGATGTCGATGCCGCCGAACTTCACCTGGTCGTTCATCGCCGCTTCGTTGCCCAGCTGCGAGGCGGGGAAGACCTGGACCTCCAGCGAACCGTCCGTGCACGCGGCGACGTGTTCCACGGCGGCAACGGTAGCTAGGTGGTGTGGATTTTCCAGTTCGTAGCCGTGGGCGAGCCGCAGGATCGTCTGGGCGTCGGCGCTGGTGGCGATGAGGGCGGTGACGAGCCCTGCGGTGGCAAGCAGCGTGGAACGGGCAGAGGCGGGATGCATGGACAGACCTCCAGCTTGCAACGACGTTTCGCTAATAAAACGTCGTTCTGTGTCACGAATGGCCTGGACCAGTGACAGCGACGCCGCGGCTTTGTCAAGCGCCGGGCATCGGCGCCGGCGGCACGCTACGGACGATCCGCACGCCCACGCCCGCGCTGGTCAGCGGACGTCAGGGCCGCTACCAGTCGCGCCGTCATTTGGAACGCCGCATTTCGAGGAGCGAAATGATCGACCGCCCTTCTCCGCCGCCGCCCACGTCCTCTCCGGAGGTCGCTTCGTCGACGGCCGAACTACGCCAGGACGGACTGCACTGGGTGCTGCGTCCGAGCGACCCGCCCGACTTCGCGCGCAACGCCCCCTTGGGCGTGGTTCCCGCCCTGGAGCGGGCGATCGCCATCATCGCCTACCTCAACCGCGCCGCGCCGCGGCCGGTCGCGCTGGCCGAACTCTCGGCGACGCTGGAGATCTCCAAGAGCCATTGCTTCTCGCTGTTGAAGACCCTGGTGCATTACGACTGGCTGCATTTCGACGCTGCGACCAAGACCTATCGCCTGCAATCGGGCATCCTGCGCGATGCGGCATCGGTCCTGAACGATTCGGCAACGATCGAGCTCGTCCGGCCGGCCCTCGCGACGCTGGTCGACCGGGTACGGGTGCCCTGCCTCCTGTCCCGGCCGCTGGTCGACGACAGCTTCGTCGTCGTCGATCGGTTCGACGCCGGTTGCGATCTGGAAATCGCGGTCCCGGTGGGGCACCGCTTCCCCCGCGACGCCTGCGCGCAGATGCGCGCTTATCTGGCCTGGAGCGACGAGGAACGGGTCGAGCGCTGGTTCCGCAGCTGGCATCCCTTGCGCTACACCGAACGGACCCTGATCGACGCCGGTGCTATCCGCGCCGAGATCGCCGCCACCCGGCGGCGCGGCTATGCGCGGAGCCTCGGGGAGTTCACCGACGGGCTGATGGCGCTGGCCCTGCCGCTGTTCGACCGTCACGGCGAGGTTGCGTTCGTCTTCAACTGCTCGTCGCTGCTGCCGATGCTGAAGCCGCGCGAGACGGACGTCGCCAGCGCCATGATCGAGACGGCGCGGGACATCCATCGCGCGCTCGGCGCGCCCGTACCGAAGGATTTTCCACAGGCCCCCGTCGCAAATGAGTTGTAGAGAACCATACGCAAGAGTTGTCTGACGACTACACAATGCGGTCGATATCGAGCAGTAATGCCCTGTATCCACCAAAAATTACGCGGAAAACTCATCGTCGACGAGAAGGCGCTCAGTTGAAGAATTTGGCGGCGCCGGCGGGCGAAATCGTGTGCGCCGCCGCAGCAGGCGTCCGTCACGGAGATGCAGATGCCCTGCGCTCCGATCGCGGCCGCAGCGCAGCGGCGCACGGTGGCCACCAAGCCGCTCTTGGGTGGCTGCGCGCTGGGTTGCCGCCGGAGAGGCAGACACCGAAGTACCCACCGAACTCGGTCCAGATGGCCAACCCGGATCATTGATGACGGATTGGCGCGGGCGACACCGGGCCGACCGTGGCGGTGGCGCCCGGGGCGCATTGGTGATCGTCGATGACGGCGTTCGCGGTGGAGGAGACGGGCTCGATCCGGGGCACGTGGTGCCGCGGGTCAGGAGGCAGCGCGCGGGTGAGGCTCGCTCGGTAAGGGTAGTTCGACGGCGGCGAGACCTTGGTCAGGTTGACGAGCCAGTTGACCCGCGCGACGACCTTGACGCAGGCTGTCGACCCGGGCGTTGAACTGCGCCGGCTTCGTCGGCGAACGGTATCCCGTAAGACTCTTCGAGAGGCTTGGGTCGGGCGGGTCGAAGCCGCGGATATGCCGCTCCAGCGGGCGGCCGGAGCTTGGGCGAGGCTCCCCGTCGCCCACATCTCCACCGTGATCACGGTCCCCACCGCGCCTCAGGTTGACGAGTTCGGCGGACGGGCCGCGTCGACCCGGGGTTCGCGATGCCGGGTCGACAGTTGGTGGCGGCCGCGAACATGGTTGCAGCGTGCGCACTCGGGCGGGAGCAGCAGTCAGGAACTCGCGGAAGGAAGGACTGCAGCGTGGATGCGCGACCGCCAAGCCTGCGCTCGCGCCCGATGGCACGATATAACGTATGCGCCACCGAGAATTCTGACCGGGCGATAAGCTGTGGCGAAAGCTTGGAACCCTTCGTCGCCAAGCAGGCTGCTGCGGCACTCCGGCAGATGTCGGGCGCCTGCTGGGCGCCTCGAACAACCTCTCGAGCGCCGGCCGTTGCCGTCAGTCGATGGGTGTGGCGAGCGGGAGGGCCGCATGGCCGGACAAGGGGCGTTCTTGGACGTCGACGAGCGTCTGGCGTCGCTGAGCCGGGCGGGCGATCCGCTGCAACGGCTGGCGGCGGTGGTCGACTTCGAGGTGTTCCGGGACGAGTTGGAGCGGGCCTCGAGGCGCTCGGACCGGGCCAGGGGTGGCAGGCCGCCCTACGACGGGGCTCCCCATCGCAGCATGGCTGCGGTGGGGTCCCCGACGCGGTCCCGATGTTCCGGCTGTTGGTCCTGCAGACGCTCGACACGCTGTCCGACGAGCAGACCGAGTACCAGGTGCGCGACCGGCTCTCGTTCATGCGCTTCGTCGGGCTCGGCCTCGGCGACCCGGTGCCGGACGCCAAGAC
>JBJHBG010000078.1:0-23297 GCA_050485385.1 Geminicoccaceae bacterium
GTGCCGAACTCGTGGCCCGCGGGCGGAAGCGGCTGGCACGGGTCGCCGGGGACACCCCCTGGGCCGGGCGCGAACGCTAGCCCCCCGAGGACGCCGGGTGCGCCCAGTGGCTGCGCGGGGGGGGCCGCCGGGCGCTTGCAGGCGCCAAGCGGCCGCCTCTATCGGATCAAGCTGGTCCTTGCGGTCGGCCTCTGGCTCAGCGGTGTCGTCGTCCTCTTCGTCGACGTGCCGGGCGCGGCTTCCGTGCGTGGCGTCGCCTTTCTCGCGTTCTTGATCCTCGCCTTGCCCGCCACGCGGCCGACGACGCGCGGCCTCGCCACGGCCGGCGTCGCTGCCGCCCTGCTGGCTTGGCTGGTCTATGGCGACGCGCGGGCACCCGTCGAGGCGGTCGAGCGGGCCATGCTGTTCGTCGTCTTCCTGCCGGCGCTGTTCCTGTTGCGCGAGACCATGCAGGCGAGCCCGGAATCGGGGCGGGCCAAGGCCGCGTTCGACGCGCTCGGTCCCGGCCGCCGCATCGCCGGCCTGACCATCGGCAGTCACCTCATGGGGGCGGTCATGTTGATCGGCGCCCTGCCGATGATCCAGCCGTTCGTCGCCCGTCAGGCGGACGCGAAGCTGCGCGACGAGTTGGTGCGTGCCGCGATGCGCGGCTTCGCGCTCTCGGTCCTGTGGTCGCCCTTCACGGTGGCGATGGTGTTCGTGCTGACGCAGAAGCCCGAGGTCACCCTGGCCGAGGTGATCGGCTTCGGCGTGCCGCTGGCCGTGGTGGCACTGGTGGCGGCCGTGTTCGTCGACCGGCGCTGGGCCGGGGTGCGGGCGGCGCTGCCGGCGTTGCTCGCCTTCCAGAGTCTCGCCTTGCCGATCTGCCTCACGGTCGCCCTCGTCGTCGTGGTGGCGAGCGTCGCCCCCTTCACCACGTTGCAGGTCGTGGCGCTCGTCCTGCCGCCCTTGTGCCTCGCGCGGTTGCTCGCGGTTGGGCGCGGCGCGGCGGTGCGTGCGGTGCGCCGCGCGGTCGTCGATCTGCCGCGCATGGCCGACGAGCTGGCGATCTTCACGGCCGCCCTCTTGCTCGGGGCCTTGATCGCCACCTCGGGCGTGCCGGCGCTCGCCGCCCAATTCCTGGGTCTGGAGGACTGGCCCATCGCCCTCGTGCCGGCCTTCGCGCTCCTGCTCGGGCCGGTCCTGGCTCTCGTCGGGCTGCATCCCATCGTCGCCGGCACGGTGCTGTTCGCCCTGATGCAGCCGATTGGCGACCGTCTGCCCGATGCGATGCAGATCCAGATCGTGCTGTTCGGCTGGATGGCCGGCGCGATGGTCTCCTACGCCTCGCTGTCGGTGGTGGCGGCGTCGAGCATCTTCGGCGTGCCGCTAGCCCGGCTCGTCTTCAGCGTGAACCTCGTATTCGTGCTCGCGCTGGCGCTCGCGCTGGCCGCGACCCATGCGCTTTGGCTTGCCGCCCTGGCGTGAGGCGGGCGCTGTCGCGTGCAGGGCGGCCACGAGTTCCTGCACTTGCGGTGCGCGCGGATGGTCGTGCCGGTGCAACAGACCCAGTTCGCGGGTCAGCGGCGGATCGCCGAAGGCCACGCTGCGCACGCCGTTGCCGGCGGTGCGGAGCTGGCTCGCCGGCAGCACGGCGACACCCAAGCCCGCCTCGACCAGCGCCAGCACGCCGCTCAGGCTGTCGATCTCCATCGCCGGCTCGACCTTGAGGCTGCGCCGTTCCAGCGCCGCCTCGATCAGTCCCGCGGCCCAGGCCTGACGGCGAAAGCGGATGTAGGGCAGCGAGCGCAACAGGGCGACATCGTCGGCTTCGCCGGCGTTCGCCGGTGCGACGACATGGAACGGCTCGACCAGTACCTGGACGAAGTTCAGGCCCAAGGGCGGCGCGCCCGGCCGCATCATCACCGCGGCGTCGAGCGTGCCGCGGGTGACACGGTCCTCCAGTTCCTCGGAGTAGGCCGTCGTGAGACGCACGCGCAGGAGTGGTCGTCGACGTCTCAGGTTCGCGAGCGCGCTCGCGAGCAGCCCGGCGACGGCCGTCGGCACCGCACCCAGTTCCAACAGTCCGCCGACCTCCGCCGGCTCGTTGTCGCCGAGCTGTTCCCACGCCACGAGCACGCGCCTCGCCCGCGTCAGCGTCCGCCGGCCCTTTTCCGTCAGTACCGGCGGACGAACCGAACGGTCGAAGAGCTGGTCGCCCAACTCCTCCTCCAGCGTCTTGATGTGCAGGCTGATCGCCGCCGGCGACAGGCCCAACGCCCGACTGGCAGCCAAAAAACTGCCCTGCTCGGCAATGGCGATCAGCGTCCTTAACGCCTTGATGTCCATCGCTTCATGTGAACCCGACTGAATTGCCGCGCAAGCACATTTCACCTCCGGCTAAGTCGAGCGCCGGTCCGACGGAATGTCAGGTTGAGGCGGGGGCCGACCGCTCGCGCGGTTTTCGGCAGGCAGTGGAGCCAACGAAGCTGCACGCCCGAGCCCATGATCAGCCAGGAGCCGTGGGGTAGGTCGACGTCGACGACGAGCGTTCTGTCCGCGCGGTGACGCAGCTTGAAGCGGCGGACCGCGCCCAGCGACAGGCTGGCGATGACCGGATCGTCACCCAGCTCCGGTTCGGCGTCGGCGTGCCAGGACACGGAATCGCGTCCGTCGCGATAGAGGTTGGCGAGCACGCCGTCGAAGGCGACGCCGGCGAGTGCCTCGGCCGTCGCGGCCAGTGCCGCGAGGTCCGGCAGCAATGGACGCGGTTCGCTCGCAACGCCGCTGTAGGCATAGCCACCGGCACCGTACCACGCGGTCAAGCGCGGCAGAGGCACCGTCCGACCCATGATTCGGGCGTGCTCGTGGCGCCAGTCGATCCGCTCGACGAGGCGGTCGAAGAGCCGGTCGGCCGCCGTCGGCGTCAGGATGCCCTGCACCAGCCACGCGCGGCCATCGCGCGGCAGCAGGTTCGGGCCGACCCGTCCGTCAGATGCGGCCGACATACGCGTCGGCGGAGATCGGGCAGGCGATCACGGTGAACCGGTCGGCGGCGAGCGCCCGCTCCAAGGCCGCGCCGAGCGCTGCGCGGTCTTCGACGGTCGTGCCGTGGCCGCCCAGGGCCTCGGCGGCGCGGGCGAAGTCGACGTCGCCCAGCGTCACCCCGCAAGGCGGCAGTTGGCTTTCCCGTTGCTTCTTCTCGATCAGGGCGAGCGAGCGGTCGACGAAGACGACCACGATTACGGTAAGGTCGAGGCTGGCGGCGGTTGCCAACTCGCCGAGGCCCATCAGCAGGCCGCCGTCGCCGAGAAAGGCGACCGCCGGACGGCTCGGATCGGCGAGCTTGGCACCCATCGCCAGCGGCACCGCACCACCCATGGTGCAGAGTCCGTTGGATTGCAGCAGCGTGCGCGGCTCGTAGCTGTGCCAGAGTTGGCTGAAGAGGATGCGATGCGCGCCGGCGTCGGTCGTGGCGATGGTCTCGCGCGGCAGGACGCGGCGTGCCTCGTCGACGATGGCCGACGGCCCCCAGGCTTCGTCCGCCTGGAGCGGTGCGCGGACGGCGGCGCGCTCGGCCGCGACCGCCTCCGCCGTCCAGCGGGAGCGGCCACCCTCGACCGCGAGCGCCGTCAGGCTGGCGGCAACGTCGGCCACGACGTTCAGGCTCGCCTGATGGAAGTCGTGGTCGTTGGGCGCCGACGCGACCTCGATGATGCGCTGGCGTGCCGGATCGACCGCGTGCTGCCAGCCGACGCGCATCTCGACCGCATCGTAGCCGGCGAGCAGAACCGCATCGGCATTGCGGACCAGGGGCAAAAGGCGGGCGTCGGCGGCCGGCGAGAGGGCGGCCGGGGCCAGCGCCCAGACGTCGTCCTCGGCGAGCAGGCCCTTCGCCTTGTAGGTCTGGATCACGGGCGCGCGGAGGTCGTGGGCGAGCTTGGCGAGCGCCGGCCCGGCCCGGTCCTGCACCGCGTCGAAGCCGGCGACGATCAGCGGACGCTCGGCCTCGCGGAGCCAGGTGCGGGCTTCATCGAGCGCCTCGCCAAGTGCGGGGGCCGTGGCCAGCGAGGGGCCGCGGCGCGGGGCGGGTCGGCCGCTCGCGGGCGCCGCCGCCACTTTGATCGGCACGTCGACGTGGACGGGACCGGGGCGCGGATCGGTGGCGAGGCGAAGCGCCTTCTCGGCGACCAGGTCGGCCGCGTCCGCCGTCAGGGTGAAGCTCGCCTTGACCACGCCGTCGAGCACGCGGGCATGGTCGAGCACCTGGTGGGTATAGGCGAGGCGATCGGTGGCATCGACGGCACCGGCGAGGACCAGCAGCGGTACGCGGTCGAGCTTGGCGTTGGCGATCACGTTGACGGCGTTGGTGAGGCCCGGTCCGACCGTCGCCACCAGCACGCCTGGCGCCCCCGTGCGGTGCCACGCGGCCTCGGCCATGAAGCCGGCCGCACCCTCGTGCGCCGCCAGCACGTAGCGGATGCCGGCGCGCTCGAGCGCGTCCATCAGGGTCAAGACCTCGCCGCCGGGGATGCCGAAGGCGAAGCGCACACCGGCATCGGCGAGGCGGCGAGCGAGGCGGTCGGCAGCACGGTCCGGGGTCATGGCGAGGCTCCGCAGGGTCCACCCTCGCCTAGCCGCAAAGCCGCCACGGCGAAAGCCGGCCTCGACCCGGGTGGCGCAGGCGAGCTATGCGGATCGCTGCCCGAACCGCCGCGAGCCCGCGCCTGTGTCCTCCGCCGTCGACGCCATCGTGCCGCTGGTCCTGCTCTGCGTACTCGGGGCGGGACTGCGCTTCGGCGGCTTTCTCGACGACGGGCGGCGGGCAGCACTCGAAGCCGTCGTCTATTTCGTACTCGTGCCGCCGCTGATCCTGGTCGAACTGAACCGGGCACCCCTGGACCTTGCCGTCATCCTGCCGCTGATGGCCGGCGTGCTGGTCCCGATCGGCCTCGGCATGGGCGCCATCTTCGCACTCAGGGCGGTCGCGACCGACGGCCGTGCGTGGCTCGACGGGCCGGGCTTCGCTGCCACCGTGATGGGCCTGACCCGCAACAACATCTTCCTCGTCTTCGCCGCCAGCCAAGCCTTCCTCGGCCCCGAGGCGGCGGCGCTGACCGCCATCGCCGCGATGATCTATACGCCCACCGTCAACGTCATCGGCGTGGTCGTTTGCATGCGCTACGGCGGCGGGGGCCGCGCCTCGATCTGGGGCACGGTCAAGGCGCTCTCCTCCAATCCCTTCATCGTCGCGACCGCGGCGGGCATCTTGCTCAACGTCTCCGGCATCGGCCTGCCCGGTGCTTTGGGCGATGCGGCGACGCTGCTGTCCCGCAGCGCCATCGGCCTCGCGCTGGTCTGCGTCGGCGCGGCCCTCACCCTGCCCGCCGTGCGCCGCACCCCCGTCGGCCTCGCCGTCACGGGCCTCATGAAGCTGCTCTTGATGCCGCTGATCGCCGCCGCCTTCGCGCTCGCCGTCGACGTGCCGGCGCTGGTGGCGCTGACGCTGGTCCTCTACCACGCCGGCCCCACCGCCCCCGGCGCCTACGTCCTCGCCCGTCAACTCGGCGGCGATGCGGAACTGATGGCGGCCTCGATCACGCTGCAGACGGTGGCCGCCGCGGTGACCATCCCGCTCGTGTTCACGGCCGCAAGGCTGCTGTTCGCCTGACGGGACGGCGCGCCGCATCATTTCCTTGCAGCGCGGGCCTTCTACGCCAAAGGTAGGAGAACTGGTCTCAACGACGGCAAGGGGCGGACGATGCTGCGCATCTGGGGGCGGTTGAACTCGATCAACGTGGCCAAGGTGGTGTGGTGTGCCGCCGAACTCGACTTGCCGTTCCAGCGCATCGACGCCGGGGGCGCGTTCGGTGGGCTGAACGATGCGAGCTATCGGGCGAAGAACCCCAACCGCAAGATCCCGACCCTGGAGGACGGCCCGCTCATCGTCTGGGAGAGCCACGCCATCCTGCGCTATCTGGGTGCCCGCTACGGCCAGGACGTGGTCTGGCCGAGCCAACCGGGCGACCGGGCCACGGTGGACCAGTGGCTCGACTGGCACCACACCGAGGGTTACCCGCACCTGCGCCACGTCTTCTGGCAACTGATCCGCACCCCCGCCGGCGAGCGCGACATGGATCTCGTCGAGCGCGAGCGCGCCGAGCTCGACCTCAAGATGGGCGTGCTCGACGGCCAGTTGGCGAGAAGCCGCTTCGTCACGGGGCCCGGCTTCACCATCGCCGACATCGCCCTCGGGCTGCTCGCGGATCGCTGGTTCCGGCTCGACATCGAGCGCGGCGAGCACCCGCATCTCCGCCGCTGGTACGACGACCTCGCCGCCCGGCCGGCCTTTCAGGAGTACTGCGCGCAACCGCTCACCTGAGATCGGGCTCTCGATCCGGCGGGTGCTTGTGCTACCTCTGCGGCAACGACGCGAACGTTTCACCACGCACCGGGATCCGACATGGCCCAGCCCGCGGCTGCCGCCGCACCGCCTTCCGACTCCAGTGACGTCGAGGCTCAGCGGGCGCTCCGTGCGGCCCTCGGCAATTTCGCCACGGGCATCACCGTGGTCACCGCCGAGAGCCCCGACGGCACGCGCGTCGGCCTGACCGTCAACTCCTTCGCCAGCGTCTCCCTGCGCCCACCGTTGGTCTCCTGGTGCCTGGCCACGACGGCCCTCAGCGTCGACCTGTTCCGCGCGGCCTCGCACTTCGCCGTCAACGTGCTGGCCAGCGATCAGCGGCACCTCGTTCACCACTTCGCGCAGCGCACCCTCGACAAGTTCACCAACGTCGCGACCAAGCCGGGGCGCGGCCGGGCACCGCTCCTGGACGGTGTGGTCGCCCGCTTCGAGTGCCGCACCGTCGCGACGCACCCCGGTGGCGACCATCTGATCTTTCTCGGCGAGATCGAACGCTATCGGCGCTTCGAGGGCGAGCCCCTGGTCTTCGTCCAGGGCCGCTACGGCCGGCTCGCCGATGACCGCTAGGCCGGTTGCCGACGGCACCTCGCCGAGCGCCTTCGCGGCGGCGATGGGCTTGGAGATCACCGCCTGGGAGCAGGGCTTCGTGCGGCTGGAGGCGCCGGTCGCCGACTGGCACCTCAACCGCACCAGCATCGTCCACGGCGGCATCGCCGCGGCGATGATCGACATGGCCTGCGGCTTCGCCGGCATCTACAGCCCGCCCGAGGCACCGCCGCGCCAAGCGCTGACGCTGTCCTTGACGGTGAACTTCACCGGCCAGACCAGCGCCGGCCGCCTGATCGCCGAAGGCCGGCTGCGGTCGGCGGGACGGCGAATCTACTTCACCGAGGCCACGCTCGCCGACGACTCGGGCCAGATGCTGGCGTTCGGCACGGGGGTTTTCCGCTATCGGAGCGAGGGCTAGGCGGTGACGGTGCGTCGAAGCCGCGACGTCATGCCGGAGGTCTTCCGCACGGGGCCGTACCGTCTCGCCATGGGGCTGGGCCGGCTGGAGCTTGCCGATTGGCTCTGGGTGACCGAACACTACGCCCGCGAGATCGCGGAGAAGCGGCGGCTGCTCGAACAGGGGGCCGAGATCGTGGGCGAGTTGCCGGCGGCGGCCGACGCCGTCGCCGAGATGCTGGGGCTGATCGAGGACCACCTCGCCCGCCACCATCCGAGCCTCCTGCCGGGGCCGGCCGAGACCGCGCCGCTGGTTCGGGCGGGGCTGCTCGTGCAGGAGGACTTGTGCCTGATGGCGCCGGGGACGGAGGGCTACCGGCTGGTTGCGGCCTTCCTCGCCTTTCCCGCGCGCTGGCGGCTGGCCGACAAGCTCGGCCGGCCGATGCGGGCGATCCACGAGCCCGTGCCCGGCTTCGCCGAGCGCTTGGGCACGACCGCCGACCGGTTCTTCGCGAGCCTTCAGGTCGACCGCCCGGTCTGGCGCGCCAACTGGTCGGTGCTGGACGACCCCGTGCTCCACCAGCCCGAGGCGAAGCGGCGCTACCACCGCATCGAGGCGACGCCCGAGAACGCGCCCGAGCGCCTTTGGGTGCGGGTCGAGCGGCAGACGCTGCGCCGGCTGCCGCGCACGGGCGCCGTGCTGTTCACGATCCACACCTTCGTCCGCCCGCTCGGCGACGTCGCAGCGGACCCCGAGGCGGCCCTTGCGCTGGCCGACCGCCTCGACGAAATGCCCGAGGCCATGCTGGCCTACAAGAACATGGCGACCATGCGCCCGGCACTGATCGCCTATCTGCGGGGTGCGGCACGGTGAGCCCGCAACGCCCCATGGCGCCGGCCGCGACGCTCGGCTAGACCCACGTCGAACCGCATTGTCGAGGACCTTGCCATGGTGCGTCGCGGACGCGAGTTGATCCAACTGCCCGGACCGACCAACATCCCCGAGCGCGTGCTGCGGGCGATGCACCGCCCGATCGTCGACTTCGGCTCGCCCGAGTTCACCGCCATGGCGCGCGGCTGCATGACCGACCTGAAGCGGGTCTTCCAGACCGAGGGCGAGGTGTTCGCCTATTCCGCCAACGGCCACGGTGCCTGGGAACTCGCCTTCGACAACCTCCTCGCTCCCGGCGACCATGTCCTGATGCCCGAGACCGGACGCTTCTCGCAGAGTTGGGCCGAGATGGCCGAAGGGCTCGGCTGCCGCGTGACGACCACGGCCGCCTATCACGACCGTCCGGTCGACGCCGACGCGATCGAGGCGGTGCTCCGCGAGGACCGCACGCACGACGTCAAGGCCGTGATGATGGTCCACGTCGAGACCTCGACCGGCATCACCCACGACGTCGGCGCGGTCCGCCGCGCCATCGACCGTGCCGGCCACCCGGCGCTGCTGCTGGTCGACGCCATCGCGTCGCTCGCGTCCGTCGACCTGCCGATGGACCGGCTCGGCATCGACCTCGTCGTCGCCGCCTCGCAGAAGGGGCTGATGCTGCCGCCGGGCATGGCGTTTGCCGCCGTGGGCGAGCGGGCGATGCGCGTCTCGCAGAACGGCGGCACGGCGCGGCGCTATTGGGACTGGCGTCTGCGGCAGGGGGCCGAGACCTATTTCTGGTACTACGGCACGCCGCCCGTGCAGATGATCTTCGGGCTGCGCGAAGCGCTCGACATGATCCTGGAGGAAGGGCTCGCCAACGTGTTCGCCCGTCACCACCGGCTCGCCGAGGCGACCCGCCAGGCCGTCGCTCATTGGGGCAAGGAGGGGGCGGTCGCCTTCCAGTGCAGGGATGCCGCCGCCCGCTCCGACGCCGTGACCGCGATCCGCTTTCCCTCGGGCGCCGATCCGGACGCGCTGCGCGTCCTCTGCCGCGACCGGCTGTCGGTCGCCTTCGGCGCCGGCATCGGCCCGTTCGCCGGCCAACTGCTGCGCATCGGCCATTTGGGCGACCTCAACGAGCCGATGATCCTGGGTGCCCTCGGCGCGCTGGAGGCCGGCATGCGCCTGCAGGGCGTGCCGCACGTGCCGGGCGGCGTCGCCGCCGCGACCGCGTATCTGGCCGAGGCTTTGGCCGCGGAGGCCTGACGGCCTCTGCCGCCGTCGCCCCTTGCCCGCGCCGCGCGCTTGCCGGAGAACGGAGGCCGTGGTCGCACCGAACGCTGTGCAGCGTGGAGCCGACGGATGAGGACGATCAAGGGGCCCGCCCTGTTCCTCGCGCAGTTCGCGACCGACACGCCGCCGTTCGACGACTGGCGCACGATCACCCGCTGGGCGGCCGATTGCGGCTATGTCGGCGTGCAGGTACCGAGCTGGGACAAGCGGCTGTTCGACCTCGACCGCGCGGCCGAGAGCGCGGGCTACTGCGACGAGGTGAAGGGCATCGCCGCCGAGAGCGGCATCGTCGTCACCGAGCTTTCGACCCACCTCCAGGGCCAGCTCGTCGCCGTCCATCCGGCCTACGACGCCCTGTTCGACGGCTTCGCCGACGCCGCCGTGCGCGGCAACCCGGCCGCCCGCCAAGCCTGGGCGGTCGAGCAGGTGAAGAAGGCCATCACCGCCTCGCGGAACCTCGGCCTCACGGCGCAGGCCACCTTCTCCGGTGCCCTCGCTTGGCCCTACGTCTATCCCTGGCCGCAGCGCCCGGCCGGGCTGATCGAGGAGGCGTTCGACGAGTTGGCCCGGCGCTGGCGCCCGCTGCTCGACCACGCCGACGCCAACGGCATCGACCTCTGCTACGAGGTCCACCCGGGCGAGGACCTGCACGACGGCGTGAGCTTCGAGATGTTCCTGGAGCGGGTCGGCGGCCATGCCCGCGCCCGCATGCTCTACGACCCCTCGCACTACCTGCTCCAGGCGCTCGACTACCTCGCCCATCTCGACGACTACGGCGAGCGCATCGGCATGTTCCACGTCAAGGACGCGGAGCTGAACCCGACGGGCAGGCAGGGTGTCTACGGCGGCTACCAGAGCTGGGCCGACCGGGCCGGGCGCTTCCGCAGCCTGGGTGACGGGCAGATCGACTTCGGCGCGGTGTTCTCCAAGCTGACGCGGCTGGGCTTCGACGGCTGGGCCGTGGTCGAGTGGGAATGCGCGTTGAAGCACCCGGAGGACGGGGCGCGCGAGGGGGCGGCCTTCGTCAAGGCGCACGTCATCCGCGTGACCGAGCGCGCCTTCGACGACTTCGCCGGTGGCGGCAGCGACCGTGCCGCCAACCGCCGCATCCTCGGCCTGGATCGCTGAGCCGTGGCCATCGAGGGAAGCTCTGCGGCCGTCACCCCGCGCATCCGCCTGGGCATGGTCGGCGGCGGCGAGGGCGCGTTCATCGGCGCCGTCCACCGCATCGCCGCCCGCCTCGACGACCGCTTCGATCTGGTCGCCGGCTGTTTTGCCTCGAGCGCCGAACGGTCGCGCGCCTCGGGCGCCGAACTCGGCCTCGATGCGACGCGCGTCTACGACGACTTCACGGCGATGGCCAAGCGCGAGGCGCGGCTGAAGGACGGCATCGAGGCGGTGGCCATCGTCACCCCCAACCACCTCCACCTGCCGGTGGCGCGCGAGTTCCTCCGGCGCGGCATCCACGTCATCTGTGACAAGCCGCTCACCGCGACGCTGGCCGATGCGCGCCGGCTCGCGACCCTCGCCCTGAAGGCCCGTGCGCTCTTCGTCCTGACCCACAACTACACGGCCTATCCCATGGTGCGGCAGGCGCGGGCGATGGTGGCGGCGGTTGCCTTGGGCACGATCCGCGTGGTCCAGGTCGAATATGCCCAAGACTGGCTGACCGAACCCCTGGAGGCCACGGGCCACAAGCAGGCCGCGTGGCGCACCGATCCCGCCCGATCCGGGGCGGGCGGTGCCACCGGCGACATCGGCACCCATGCCGCCAACCTCGCCTGTTTCGTCGCCGGCCAGGGGATCGAGAGCTTGGCGGCCGACCTCCAAAGCTTCGTTCCGGGCCGCCGCCTCGACGACAACGCGCATGTGCTCCTGCGCTTTGCGGGCGGGGCGCGCGGCATGCTCTGGTGCAGCCAGGTCGCGCCGGGCAACGAGAACGGGCTGCGGCTGCGCCTCTACGGCGACCAGGGCGGCCTGGAGTGGAGCCAGGAGCGCCCGGACGCGCTCTGGCACACGCCGTTCGGCGAGCCCAAGCGCCTGCTGACCCGCGGTGGCGCCGGTGCCGCACCGGAGGCGGCCCGCCTCACCCGGGTGCCGGCCGGGCATCCGGAAGGCTACCTCGAAGGCTTCGCCAACCTCTACGCCGAAGCCGCCCGCGCCATCGTCGCGCATCGGGCCGGCACGACCGATCCCGAGGTCCTCTTCCCCACGGTCCAGGACGGCCTCGCCGGCGTCGCCTTCGTCGATGCCTGCGTCCGGTCGTCGGCCAAAAACGGCGCCTGGACGAAGCTCGCTGCCTGATCCGCTGCGCGGCCCGCTTTCGGCCTTGACGGTCGGCGCTCGTCTATGGTGCATTCCAAACAACGGGTCAGTTCTCGGCTACAAGCGCGCCCGTAAAGATTGGCCGGGAACGGGGGGGCGCGTCGGGGAGGAAAACCGATGACTAGGCACGGCCTTTATTCGGCTGGGCAGCGTAGTGGTGCTGCGTTGGCGACCACCCGTCGGCGACTGATGGGCTACGGTGCGGCTGCGGCGGCGACGTCGGTGATCGGCGCACCGGCGATCGTCCGCGCCAACGACACCGTCAAGATCGGCGTGGTCTACCCGATCAGCGGGGCCTTCGCCCGCTTCGGCGACAGCGTCACCGAGGCGACCTTGATGGCCTTCGACCACATCAACGAAGCCGGCGGCATCCAGGCCCTCGGCGGTGCCAGGATCGAGCCCGTCGTCATCGACATCCGCAGCGATCCGACGGTAACGCGAACGGAGACCGAGCGGGTCATCAACGACCACGACATCGTTGCCGTCACCGGCTGCTACGTCAGCGGCCTGTCGATGGTGGCCTCCGAGGTCTGCGAGCGCAACGGCGTGCCGTTCATCACCGGCTCGATCTCCGACCAGCTCACCGCCCGTGGCTTCAGCCATCTGTTCCAGGTGTCGCCGAAGGCCAGCATGTTCGGCCGCGCCCAGGTGCAGATCGCCCGCACCCTCGGCGAGCAATCGGGCGATGCGAAGAACCGCGTCGCCATCGTCTTCGAGGACACCGACTACGGCACCTCGACGGCGGCCGGCCTGCGTGCGACGGCGGAGGAACTCGGCTTCGAGATCGTGCTGTTCGAGAGCTATCCCTTCGACATCCCCGACGCCGGCCCGCTGGTGACGCGCATCGCGCGCTCCGGCGCCGAGATCGTCTTCCCCGTGTCCTATCTCCAGGACGCGATCTTGATCATCGAGACCCTGGCCGGCCGCAACGTCGACGTCTCCATCTTCGGCGGCGGCGCCGGCTATCTGGTGCCCGAGTTCCAGTCCGGGTTGGGTGCCCTCTCCAACCTCACCTTCTCCGTCGGCTCGTGGAACTGGGACATCGAGCACGTCGGCCCGCACGGCATCAGCGAGGCCTTCGCCGAGCGCACGGGCGAGAGCTTCATCCACGAGCACGCGGGCGAGGGCTACTGCATGGGCAAGCTGCTGGCCGACGCCCTGGAGCGGGCCGGTGCCGCCGATCGGGCTGCCGTCCGCGACGCGCTCGCCGCCACCGACATCGAGCCGCCGCACCCGGCGGCCCTGATGCCCGGGGGCCGGCTCGCCTTCGACGAGACGGGCTGGAACCACCACGTCCACCCGGTCGTCATCCAGTGGCAGGACGGCAAGCCGCGCACGGTCTATCCGGCGGCCGACGCCTCGGTCGAGCCGGTGTGGCCGCTGCCGCCGTGGAGCGAGCGCACGTGAGGGCCGTGGCGTAGCGGGCTCGAGCCGGTAGGCGCGCGTTGCTCCAGGTCGAGCGGGTCCACAAGGTCTTCGGTGGGACGGTCGCGCTCGACGGCGTGTCGTTGACGGTCGAGGCCGGCAGCATCGTCGGCCTCGTCGGACCCAACGGCTCCGGCAAGAGCACGCTGCTCAACTGCATCGCCGGGGCGTTGCCGGCCGACGGTGGGCGCATCCGCTTCGACGGCGAGGACGTGACGGGGGTGGAGACGAGCCGCATCGCCCGGCGCGGCCTCGTCCGCACCTTCCAGATCAGCCGCCCCTTCGCGACCATGACCGTCCTGGAGAACGTGCTCGCCGCCTCGCACGCCGGCATCACCGCCGAGGCGCGCGCCAAGGCCCTGGCACTGGTGCGGCTGGTGGGATTGGAGCGCGTCGCCGACAACCGGGCGAACGCGCTCTCCTTCGGCCAGCAGCGGCTGGTGGAACTGGCCCGCGTCTTGATGCTGGAGCCGCGGATGATCCTGCTCGACGAGCCGGCCGCGGGCGTCAACCCGACGCTGATGGAGCATCTGAAGGACCTGATCCTCGACCTCAATCGCAAGGGCACGACCTTCCTCGTGGTCGAGCACAACATCCGGCTGGTCAGTCAGATGTGCGAGCGGCTGGTGGTCTTGAACAACGCGCGCAAGATCGCCGACGCGCCCTTGGCGGAAGTGCTCCAGGACAAGGCGGTGAAGGAGGCCTATCTCGGCACCGGCCATGCCGTCCGCAACCCCAAGCACCGGCTGTTCGATGCCTGACGCCATCCTGGAGATCGAGGGGCTCACCGCCGGCTATGGCGGCGAGCCGATCATCGAGGACATGGGCCTCAGGGCCGAGCGCGGCCGCATTACCGGCGTGATCGGCCCGAACGGCTGCGGCAAGTCCACGTTTCTCAAGGCCATCGTGGGTATCGTCCGCCCGAGCCGCGGCAGCGTCCGGCTCGACGGCAGCGACATCACCAGAAGCTCGCCCTTCGAGAGCCTCGCCAAGGGCCTCGCCTACATCCCGCAGGGCCGGCAGGTCTTCCCCGACATGAGCGTGCTCGAGAACCTGCAGATGTCGGCCTACACGCTCGCCGATCCGAAAGCGCAGGCCGAGCGGTTCGACGACGCCTTCACCCGTTTCCCGCGCCTCTACCAGCGCCGCCGCCAGCGCGCCGGCACCTTGTCCGGCGGCGAGCAGTCGATGCTCAGCTTCGCCATGGCGCTGGTGCTGCAACCGACCTGCATGCTGCTCGACGAGCCGTCGCTCGGCCTCGCACCGACGATGATCGAGACGATTTTCGAGACCATCGTCGAGATGAACGAGCACGGCGTCTCCATCATCCTGGTGGAGCAGAACGTCAACGTGCTCTTCCAGGTCGCCGACTACCTCTACATTCTCGACAGCGGCAAGAACCGGTTCGACGGACCGCCCGAAGCGGTCCTCGAGGAGGCGGAGTTGCTCAAGCTCTACATGGGGGTGCGGGCATGACCGGCGAGTTGGTGTTCTTCTTCCAGACCCTCGTCGACGGCCTCCTCCTGAGCGGCGGCTACATCCTGATTGCCCTCGGTCTCGGGTTGATCTTCGGCGTGGTCAACTACGTCAACGTCGCCCAGGCCGAGTTCGCCATGCTGGCGATGTACGCCACCTGGCTGTTGTGGAGCGTCCTCGGCCTCGATCCGTTCGCGGCGCTTTTGGTCACCGTGCCGGTCTTCGCGCTGATGGGCGTCGTCTTCTACGCCTCGATGGTCAGGCCCGTGCGCAACCGCGACCACGGCGTTCACATCCTGATGACGCTGGGGCTCGCCTTCATCCTCCAGAACGTGGCGCTGATCGCCTTTTCCGCCGACGTGCGCACCATCCGCACCGGCTATTCGGCGATGTCCCTGGAGATCGGCGGGGTCTGGATCAACGTCGTCAAGCTGGTCGCCTTCGCCATCGCCATCGCCCTGTTCGCCGGGCTCATCCTCTTCCTCAACCGCACGCGCACTGGCCGCGCCATCCGCGCGGTCGCCCAGGACGAACAACTCGCCGCCGCCTTCGGCGTCAATGTCGACCGCATCTTCATGATCACCGTGGCCATCGCCATCGGCCTGGCGGCGGCCGCCGGCACCATCATGATGCCGCATCTGTTCGTGCAGCCGATGGTCGGGCAAATCTTCGTCCTGTTCGCCTTCGCCATCGTCGTGCTCGGCGGCATGGGCAGCCTCAAGGGCGCCTTGGTGGCCGGCCTCGTGGTCGGCATGGTCGAGGCGTTCGGACAGGTCTACATCGGCGGGCTGGCCGGCCGCCTGTTGGTGTTCTCGCTGATTCTCGTCGTCCTCTACGTCAGGCCGCAGGGCCTGTTCGGCCAGGCGCGCCTGTGATGCCGCCCGTCACCAGCCCCCGCACCTACGTGCCGATCCTGGCATTGGCGATCTTCGCCGCCTCGCCGCTCTGGCTCGGCTCGTTCTACCTCAACATGGCGATCCTGTTCCTCGTCTTCGCCATCTGGGGTCACGCCTGGAACGTCATCGGCGGCTACGGCAACAGCCTCTCGCTCGGTCACGCCGCCTTCGTCGCCCTCGGCGCCTACGTGCCGACGCTCCTGCTCCGCTGGTACGACGTCACGCCGCTGGTCGGCGTGGTGTTCGGCATGATGGGTGCCATGGGCGTCGCCGCCTTCGTCGGCTGGGCGACCTTCCGCCTCAAAGGCGCCTACTTCGCCATCGCCACGCTCGCCATCATCACGGTGATGCACTACGCCACGCTGCATTTCCGGGGCATTACCGGCGGGGCGCAGGGCATCACCGTCCCGTTCCGCGGCAACGATCCCCTGTTCCTCCAGTTCCAGAACGCCGCCGCCTATTTCTACATCCTCTTGGGCCTGGCGCTCCTCGTCACCTGGGTCATGCACCGCTTCGCGCGCTCGCAGTTCGGCTTCCATCTGCGGGCCGCCGGCCTCGACGAACTGGCCGCCCAGTCGGTCGGCATCGAGACGCGCAAGGTAAAGCTGCTGGCGTTCGTCATGAGTGCCGCCATCACCGCCGCGGCGGCGACGGTCTACACTCAGTTCATCTACCACATCGACCCGTTTTTCGTGGTTCATGTGCAGCTCTCGATCCTGATCCTGCTACCGGTGGTGATCGGCGGCCCGGCAACGGTTTGGGGGCCGGTCGTGGGCGCGGCCCTGCTGGTGCCGTTGGAGCAGCTCGCCCAGCGCGAGCTGGGCGGCACCTATGCGGGCGCTCAGCTCATCCTGTACGGCATCGTCGTCATCCTGGTGCTGCGCTACCTGCCGGAAGGAATCCTGGGCTTCGTTGCCCGCGTCTACGACCGCGTCCTCGCGGTACTGCCCGGCGGCAACGCACGGCACCCGCCTCGCACCTGATGTCCGCCTGACCGCCGACGGTCGCCGGTCGGCCGCCACGCGCGGGCGCGCGGACGAGGCCGGCCTCGACCGGCACCCTGACGACGTGCCGGCCTTTGCCGCCGCCGGCTTCGCGCCTAGGTTCGCTCGGTAGCTCGTGGGAGAGGGCCATGGTCGATCCGCGCCGCAACGAACGCACCGTCCGGAGCCCGCAAGGGACCGAGCTTTCCGCCCGAAGCTGGCTGACCGAAGCGCCCTTGCGCATGCTCATGAACAACCTCGACCCGGACGTGGCCGAGAACCCGAACGAACTGGTGGTCTACGGCGGCATCGGCCGCGCCGCCCGCACCTGGCGCGACTTCGACCTGATCGTGGCGACCTTGCGCGATCTCGCCGACGACGAGACGCTCCTGGTGCAGTCGGGCAAGCCCGTCGGCGTCTTCAAGACCCATGGCGACGCACCGCGCGTGCTGATCGCCAATTCCAACCTCGTGCCGGAATGGGCCACCTGGCAGCACTTCCACCAGCTCGATCGGGCCGGGCTCATGATGTACGGCCAGATGACGGCGGGCTCCTGGATCTACATTGGCACGCAAGGCATCGTGCAGGGCACCTACGAGACCTTCGTCGAGGCCGGCCGCCAGCACTATGGCGGCGACCTTGCCGGCCGCTGGGTTCTCACCGCCGGCCTCGGCGGCATGGGCGGGGCGCAGCCCTTGGCGGCGACCATGGCCGGCGCCGCGTGCCTCGCCGTCGAGTGCGACCGGGAGCGCATCGCCTTTCGCCAGCGCACCGGCTACGTCGACGAGCTGGCGACCGACCTGAACGAGGCGCTCGCCATGATCGAGCGCTGGACGCAGGCCAAGGAGGCGCGCTCGGTCGGCCTCGTCGGCAACGCGGCCGAGATCGTGCCGGACCTGCTGCGCCGCGGCGTGAAGCCCGACCTCTTGACCGACCAGACCTCGGCGCACGATCCGTTGAACGGCTACCTGCCCGCCGGCTGGAGCCTCGCCGAGTGGCGGGCCAAGCGCGAGAGCGCGCCCGAGGCCGTCGAGCGGGCGGCGCGGGCCTCGATGCGCACCCACGTCGAGGCCATGGTCGGCTTCTGGAAGCAGGGCGTGCCGACCCTCGACTACGGCAACAACATCCGCCAAGTGGCCAAGGAGGAGGGCTTCGCCGACGCCTTCGCCTTCCCGGGCTTCGTTCCGGCCTATATCCGCCCGCTGTTCTGCCGCGGCATCGGCCCCTTTCGCTGGGCGGCGCTGTCGGGCGATCCGGAGGACATCTACAAGACCGACCGGCGGGTGAAGGAGCTGCTGCCGGACGATGCGCACCTGCACCGCTGGCTCGACATGGCAAGGGAACGCATCCGCTTCCAGGGCCTGCCGGCGCGCATCTGCTGGGTGGGCCTCGGCGACCGCCATCGGCTCGGCCTTGCCTTCAACGAGATGGTCGCTTCGGGCGCGTTGAAGGCGCCGGTGGTGATCGGCCGCGACCACCTCGATTCGGGCTCGGTCGCCTCGCCCAACCGCGAGACCGAGGCCATGCGGGACGGCTCGGACGCCGTCTCCGACTGGCCACTCCTCAACGCACTGCTCAACTGCGCCTCGGGTGCCACCTGGGTTTCGCTGCACCATGGCGGCGGCGTCGGCATGGGCTTCTCGCAGCACGCCGGCATGGTGATCGTCGCCGACGGCACCGAGGCGGCCGCCCGCCGCCTCGAGCGCGTCTTGTGGAACGACCCCGCCACCGGCGTCATGCGCCACGCCGATGCCGGCTACGACGAAGCCCTTGCCTGTGCGGCGGCCAAGGGACTGCGGCTGCCGGCGATCCTCGGCGGGGCGGACTGAGGCTCAGGGCCGCTTGGTCGCGACCACCTCGAGATAGGTGCTCGGCACGACCAGCGCCTGCTCGCCCGCCACGTTCGAGCGCTCCAGAAGATCGGTCAGGTCGGCCTCGAGCGCCGCTCGGCCCGCCTCGTCCAGTGCCGCGAAGGCGCGGTTGGTCGGGCCGTAGTAGGTGCGGAAGACCTCGATCCAGTGCGTCGCCGAGAGGTAGCGGAAGTTGAACACGCAACGCGTCGTGTCGATCCGGCAGCCGGGCAGCAGCTCGGCGAGCCGCTCCGCGGTTCCCCAGAGCGCCGGCGAGCGCAGGCCCGCGGGCGGTGGCACGTGCTTGCCGATCAGCTTGAAGAGCTGGCCGATGAAGCTGTCCGGCGTCCAGTTGGCAAGGCCGATCCGCCCGCCGGGCCGCGCGACGCGGACGAGCTCCGCCGCTGCCCGCTCCTGGTCGGGTGTGAACATGACGCCGAAGGTCGAGAGTACCACGTCGAAACCGTCGTCGGCGAAGGGCAACGCCTCGGCGTCGGCCACCTCGAAGGTGATCGCCAAGCGCTCCGCATGGGCACGCTCCTGCGCGCGCTCCAAGAGCGCCGGGACGTAGTCGGTCGAGGTGACGTGGGCGAACCGACGGGCGGCCGCCAGCGTGGCGTTTCCGTTGCCGGCACAGACGTCGAGCACGCGCTCGCCGCTGCGCAGATCGACGGCCTCGCAAAGCCGTTCGCCAACGATCTGCAACGTCGTACCGATCACGGCGTAGTCGCCGGTGGCCCAGACGGCCTGCTGGCGCTGCTTGATCGTCGCGAAATCGGGCATGGCTAGGGTCGTTGTCATCCAGGCTCCCTCCATCCGGTGACCGGGTCACGGTGTAGCGGGCGACCGGCCGTGGACGAATGACCGTGCCGCCGGCATTGCCTGCCGATCGTCCAAGTTTCGGCTGGGCGGCTGGGAGAACGCGCTTGCGTGGGCTGCCGTCCGGACCGACCATTCCGGCGGTCGGCTCGGTGCCGGCCACGGGGGCTCGTGGCCATGGATCCGCTGTCGGAGGTGTTGCGCGCGGTTCGCCTGACGGGCGGCGTTTTTCTCGACGTCCGCATGACCGCGCCCTGGTGCGTGATCTCGGAGGTGACCGCCGACGACTGTCGCCCGTACCTCCGGACGCCGGCGCAGATCGTCTCCTACCACGTCGTCACCGCAGGCACCTGCTTGATCGCGGTTGCTGACGAGCCTTGGCTGCCGGTGCAGGCTGGCGAGGTCGTGCTGCTGCCGCGCAACGACGCCCATCGCCTGGCGAGCGAGCCGGGCATCCCCGCCGTCAAGGGCGATAGCCTGGTCCAGCCTTCGAGGGATGGCGGTCTCGCCCGCGTCGTCCATGGCGGTGGCGGGGCGCTCACCACCATGGTCTGCGGCTTTCTCGGCAGCGAGGACGCCTACAACCCGCTGCTCGCGAGCCTGCCGCGCGCGCTCAAGCTCGACCTGCGGCATGCCGCGTCGCGCGCCTGGATCGAGGCCTCGGTCGGCTTCGCCGCCGAGGAACTCGCAGCGGGCAGAGTCGCTTCGTCGACCGTCATGTCGCGCCTTTCCGAGGTCTTGCTGGTGGAGGCCGTCCGCCATTATGCGGCGACGCTCGACGGTGACGCTGCCGGTTGGCTGAGCGGCGTGCGGGATCCGCAGGTCGGCCGCGCGCTGGCGCTGATGCACGGCGACCTCGCTGCGGACTGGTCGGCCGACGCCCTCGCGCGGGCTGCTGGCATGTCCCGCAGCGCGTTCGTCGAGCGGTTCACGGGCCTCGTCGGCATGCCGCCCATCCGCTACCTCGCCCATTGGCGGCTGCAGACGGCACGGCTGCAACTGCGCGAGACGACCAGGCCGATCGCGCGCATCGCCCACGACGTCGGCTACGAATCGGAGGAGGCGTTCGGCCGCGCCTTCAAGCGCCAGTTCGGCACCTCGCCGGGCCGCTGGCGCGAGGACGCGCGATCCTGATGCTGCCGGGCACACGTCTTTCCGACAACTGGTACGATCCTCGCCACCGGCCTAGAGGGCGTTCGATGTCGTCCATCTGGAGAGACGTTCATGATCCGGCCTGCCCTGCTCGGTTGTACGCTGCTGCTGATCGCGCTGGTTGGCTGTGCGCCGCCGCCCGGGCCGATTGCCGCAGATCGTGAAGACGTGGTCGAAGGCACGGCCGTGGTCGAGGCGATCGACCGCGAGCAACGGGAGGTGCTGCTCCGGACGGCGGACAACCGGCCGATCCGCGTCCTGGCCGGTGGCGCCGTCCGCAATTTCGACCAGATCGAGGTCGGCGACACGGTCCGGGTGGTCTACTACGAGAGCGTGGCGGCACGCATGGCGGAGCCGGCCGAGGGCGGGCCGACGGTGGGCGTGGTCGCGACCGAACGGGCACCTGCGGGCGCGCGGCCGGCGGCCGCCGAAGGCGCCGTGATCAGCACCGTCGTCGAGGTGATCTCCTACGATCCGGCGACCGCGGTCGCCACCTTCCGCATGCCGGAGGGCAACGTGCACAGCGTCGTGGTCAACCCGGAGATGCGCGCCTTCGCCGCCGCGCGGAGCCCCGGCGAGCGCGTCGCGCTGACCTTCACCCAGGCGGTTGCCGTCGCCGTCGAGCCGCAAGCGCCCTGATCAGCTCTCCAGCACGGCCACCGCACGGATCGGACTGCCGGTGCCGCCCTCGATCTTCAACGGGAAGCCGATGAAGCGGAAGCGGCCGTGGCCGACCAGCTCGTGCAGGTTCACGAGGCTTTCCATGTGCGTGAAGCCGAGGTCGCGGCACACCATGTGGACTTCGTAGTTGTTGCCGCCGGGCCGGCCGGGGCTGACGGCCTCGACGCCGAAGGCGCTGATCCCCTTCGCCCCCAGCCACGTGGCGCTTTCCTTGGTCAGTCCCGAGAAATGGGTCAGGTAGCGCGGGTCGGTCAGTGGCACGCGGTCGTTGAAGGCCATGTAGAGAAAGACGGTGTCGCCCGCCTGGATGGTCTCGCCGCTGGCCCGTTCCGCCGCCTCCAGCTCGGCGATGGAGACGTCGCTCTGCAGCGGCTTGTGGGAGAGATCGAGGCAGATCGCCTCGGTATAGAAGCGCTCCAGCGGCATCTGGTCGATGCTCGGCGCGTCGGGCGCGGCGTCGAAATGGCTGAAGGCGTCGACGTGCGTGCCGGCGTGGTCGCCCATGGTGAGGAACAGCGACTTCGAGGTGAAGGTCACGCCGTCCGCCTGTTTCACCTCGTCGTGGTCGTTCCAGACCATCATCGTCACCGGCGGATGCGCCGGAAAGGTCGGGGTCCGGTGCCGGATCGTGCGGCTCAAGTCGATCAGTCGCATGGCGGGGCGTCTCCTCCGGTGTGTCGTTCCGATCCAGCGGAGCCGCGCAGACGCGACCTGTCAAACCCGCAGGCTTCCGTCATGCCCGGCCGTGGTAGCGTCCGCCCTGTCAGGGATGTCGGAGGGGGGCGCGCGGGCGCGACCAACGGTGACTGGCTGGCACGGTTGCTGCTAAGGCTGTCGGGGCAGCCCCGAGCGAGGTGACGGTGCCGGCAGCAACGGTGGAGGTGGTGGATCTGGACGGCTCGCGGCTGCGCCTCGACCTAGTGAGCGCGATCGCCCGCGAGCGCGTGCCGGTCCGCATCGCCGAGGCCGGCTGGCAGCGCATCCGCCAGGGCCACGCCAACCTCCAGGCGCTGGTAGCCGCCGGCCACCCGATCTACGGCCTGACCACCGGCTTCGGTGCGCTCGATGGCTGCGCGGTCGGGCCGGAGAAGGTGCGAGCCCTCCAGCACAACCTGTTGAAGAGCCACGCCGCGGGCGTGGGCGCGCCGATGCCGAACGACGCGGTGCGGGCGATGATGGCGATCCGGCTCAACGTGCTGGCGACCGGCCTGACCGGCGTAGCCCCGGAGACCGTGGCCGCCGTGCTCGCCATGCTGAACGCCGACCTCGTGCCGGAAGTGCCGGAGCAGGGCTCGGTCGGCGCCTGCGGCGACCTTGCACCACTCGCCCACATGGCGCTGCCGCTGATCGGGCTGGGCCGTGCGTCGCTCCGGGGCGGGCCGTTCGTTGCCGGCGCTGCGGCGATGGCGGAGGCCGGCATCGCCTTGCCGGAGGTGGCGGGCCGTGACGGCATCGCCCTGATCAACGGCACCGAGCAGACCACGGGCATCGGCTGCCTCGCGCTGGTCGACGCGCTCGCCCTGGTCGCGCGTGCCGAGGTGGTGGCGGCGGCCAGCCTGGAGGGGCTCGGTGCCGTCGACGACGCCTTCGCCGAGGCGACGGCGCTCGCCAAGCCGCATCCGGGCCAGATCGCGAGTTCGCAGCGGCTCCGGGCGCTGACGGCGGGCTCGAAGGCGGTGCTGCCGCCGCGCCCCGGCCGCCTGCGCGACGCCTTGAGCCTGCGCTGCATCCCGCAGGTGCTGGGCTCGGTCCGCGACAGCCTCGACCACGCCCGCCGCGTGGTGGAGGTCGAGATCAACGCGGCCAACGACAATCCGCTGTTCGGCCTCGCCGACGGCTTCGTCACCTCCAACTCGGGCAATTTCCACGGTCAGGCCGCGGCCGACGCGTTGGATGCCGCGGCCAATGCCGTGACCTCGCTCGCGGTGATCGCCGAGCGGCGTTGCGCGCGACTGGTCGACCCCCACCACAATGGCGGCTTGCCCGCCTTCTTGATCCACCCGGAAGCCGCGGCGGGCGAGCATTCGGGCTTCATGATCGCCCAGTACCCGGCGGCGGCATTGGTGGCGGAGCTGCGCATGCGCGCCGTGCCGGCGGCGATCCAGTCGATCCCCACCTGCGCCGGCACCGAGGACCACGTACCGATGGCGCCCTTGGCGGCGCGGCGGCTGCGCT
>JBJHBG010000079.1:0-23106 GCA_050485385.1 Geminicoccaceae bacterium
ACGGCATCTTCCACGTCTGGTTCGCCAACTACCGCATCGCCGAGGTCGACCTTACCCAACACTCGGACCGTCCGAGTGTCACCCAGCTCCTCGTACGCCTGTAACCCTTGTCTCCGGTCCGTACAGGGACCATCGAGTCCCCCTGGCCCTTGCCTTAACCCGCCGGCGCCAGACCCAGAATTTGCCGCGCCTCGGCCGGTGTGGCGATGCGGCCGCCCAGTTCCTCGACGATGCGCACCGCCTTGGTGACCAGGGCGGCGTTGGTCGGGGCCTTCTCGCCCTTGCCGAGATAGAGCGTGTCCTCCATGCCGATGCGGCAGTGGCCGCCCAGGAGCTTCGCTTGCGCGAGCATGGGAAAGGCGGCCCGGCTGGCACCGAAGGCCGCCCACACGCTGCCCGCCGGCACCAGCGAGCGGGCGAACATCAAGGCCTCCGGCGTTGCCGGCATGCCGTAGTCGACACCCATGACGAGTTGGAACAAAGCGGGCGTGCGCAGCGTGCCCTCGGCGATCAGCGCCTTGGCGAGCGCGAGATCGCCCGTGTCGAACACCTCCAACTCCGGCTTGACGCCGGCCGCGTGGATGCGTTCGGCCATCCGGCGGATGCTGTCGGGCGTGTTGATCACGGCACCGCCGCCGAACCACATGGTGTTGAGGTCGAGGCTGCACAGCTCCGGCCTGAGTTCGACCACGTGCTCGGTGCGCACGTCGGCCGTGGTCAGCGTCGTCGCCGGCAGGGCGCGGGCCGGTGCGTCCGGGTCGGGCACGTAGCGGCCGCCGGGGCCGGTCGTGAGGTTGATGAGGACGTCCGTCCCGCTCTCGCGGATGCGCTTCACCGCCTCGCGGTAGTAGGCAAGCTCCATGCTCGGCCGACCGGTCTCGGGGTCGCGGACGTGCAGGTGGCAGATCGCGGCCCCGGCCTTGGCGGCCTCGATGGCGGCGGTCGCGATCTCCTCGGGCGTCACCGGCAGGTACGGGCTCTGCGCCCGGGTCGGGAAGGTGCCCGTCACGGCACAGGTGAGCATGGTCGGGGTCAATGCCGCCTCCTCGTGGTTGGCCGGGCTCAGGCCGCGCTTGGCGACCCGCGCAGGACGTGGCCGCACCCGTTCGATACGTCCTCGACCGCCAGGGCGAAACCGTCGCAATCGCTGTCGGTGAGCGGCCGGCAGCGACCGACCAAACCGCGGCGGACGGTGTAGTCGCCGCGCAGCAGCGGTTCCAGGCGGAGCGGCTTGCGCGCGTCCGGCTCGACCGCACCGGCCGTCGCGAGGTCGCGATTGCGGCGCACCGCTTTCAGGCCGGCGTGCGGCGGCGGCGTGCCGCGACGAAGCCTAGTCCGGCGAGTGCCGAGGCGAAGAGCAGGCCCGCGGCCGGCAGTGGCACGACCGCCACGGCGAGGGGCCCGCCGTCGAGCAGGATCTGTTCACGACCACCGAGGAGGTTGAAGCCACCTTCGATCACGAAGACGAAGTCTCCGGGTTCGGTCGCCAGGAAGATCAGGTCGATGTTGGTGAACGGCACGTTGTCGGTGAGGCTCTGCAGCCGCACTGCGCCCGTGAAGGGCAGGCCCGGCCGCGGATCGAGCCCCTGGCTCAGCCCGACCAGGACCAGGGGGGACTCCAAAAGCACCGTCAACGAGACGTCGAACACGCCGAGACCGGTAACGTCGGCGCTCACCACGAAGCTGTCGCCCACCCGCACGCCGCCCATCGGTCCCTCGAATACGACGGCACCGGACGCCTGCTGGACGGGCATCCAAAAGGCCAAGGCGACGAGAACCCAAACACACACCCAAGCGCGGCTGATCGACATCTTGCGCGCCTTCACGAAGCGATGGTTGACCGCCCGTCATGATGACGGATTGGAAGCCATAAAGAAAGTAAATTCAGCGAACCTGACCGGTTGCGGCGGCAATTCGGGGGTGCCGGCTCGACGCCCGAGCCGACATCGGCCGGCGCGGGCTTTCCAAACCGCAAGAAAGCTGGCAAGTGGCAATGACGAACCAACGACAACGTCGGCTTCGGTCTCGACTGGTGGCGGTGACAGCGCAGTCGAGGTGGAGTAACGAACGTGCCCCGGAGCGTTGCCGATAGGCCGCTGAATAGCCAACGCCCGCGCCGCGGCGCGTGGCGGACGCGCGCCGTTGCAATCGCGATGGCCCTTGTCGGCGGCGGCGACGTGCGCCCCGCTTCAGCGGCGACCGAGCTGGAGCAGGAGGCGGCACGGCTCTCCGAGGCGATGCGCGCCGATCCCGCCGACCTCGACCTCGCCTTCCGCTATGCCCAGCTCGCCATTCTCCTCGAGGACTACGAAGGGGCGATCGGGGCGCTGGAGCGCATGCTGGTGCTCGACCCCAACCTGCCGCGCGTGCGCCTCGAACTCGGCTCGCTCTACTTCCGCCTCGAAGCCTACGAGGTGGCGCGGGTCTATCTGGAGGAGGCAGTGACGGGGCCGGACGTGCCCGAGACGGTCCAAGCGCGCGTGGCCGAGTTGCTCGCCGCCATCGACCGGCGCGTCTCGCGCCACGCCTTCGCCGGCAGCCTGCTCGTCGGCGGGCGCCATCAGAGCAACGCCAATGCCGGGCCGGGCAGTTCGCGCATCGAACTCGGCGGCATCGAAATCGTGCTCGACGACCAAGCCACGCGCAGCCCGGACTTCAGCGCCTTCGCCCTCCTCGGCGCCAACTACGCCTACGACCTCGACACGCAGGCGGGCGATACGCTGGAGGTCAACGGCACGGGCTACGTCGCGTTCTACGACGACCAGACCCAGCTCGACCTCAGCGTCGTCGAGATCGACGTCGGGCCGCGCCTCCAGCTCGGCTATCGCGGTCTGCCCGGGGTCAGCGTCCGGCCCTATCTGCTGGCGGCAGTGGTCGGCCTCGACAAGTCCATCTACTCGACGTCGCTCGGCGGCGGCGTCAATCTGGCGCTTCGGCCATCCGAGCGCTTCGCCGCCGATCTCTACTACGACCTTCGCCGCGACGACTTCGTCAGTTCCAGCGACCAGCCGACCGCGAACGACCGCGACGCGACCTACCAAAGCGGCCGCGCCGTACTGCGCTACGTGTTCGGCCCACGCCTCTTGGCCGAAGCCGCGTTCCTCGTCGCGGACAACGATGCGTCGGCCGGTTTCCGCTCCTTCACCGACCTCGGCGCCAGTGCCGCCCTGGTCACCAGCTTCGACTCGCCGGCCAAGGCCGACGCCCCGCCCTGGTTCCTCAGCGTCAGCGGCGGCGTGCGCCGGACCGACTACGACGAGCCCGACGCGCTGCTCGCGCCCGGCGTCAGGCGGCGCGACGACGAGTGGCGCGTCGGCGCCGCACTGACCGCCAACCTCGACGAAAGGCTCGCGGTGGTGACGCGCGTGGACTACCGTGACGTGCAGTCCAACATCGACCTCTACGCCTTCGACGACCTCGCCATCAGCGTGGGGCTGCTCTGGCGCTTCTAGGAGGGACGCGGATGCGGACCTGGCCGAGCCTGCTCGTCGGTACCCTCGTGGCAACGTCCCTCGCAGCACCGACCGCGGCCGAGGAGGTCGTCGCCGGCGTCACCACCGCGGTGACGACGACGGCCCGCGGCACACCGCCGATCAGCCCGCCGCACGTGCTCCAGGTCGGCAGCGACGTGGTCCGCTACGAACGCCTCCAGACCGACGACGGCGGGCGTCTGCACCTCCAGTTCCAGGACCGGACCACCCTCACCGTGGGACCGCAGTCCGAGGTCGTCCTCGACGAGTTCGTCTACGACCCGGAGGACGGCTCCGGCGAGATCGTGCTCGGCGCCGCGCGCGGCGTGCTGCGCTTCGTCGGCGGCGCCTTGAGCCGCCAGGGCGCGCTCGGCGTCACCACGCCCGTGGCCGTGGTCGGCATCCGCGGCAGCTCCGCGATCCTGCGCGTCGACGACGACGGTTCGACCGTGGTGATCCACGTCACCGGCGAATCGACCGTTCGCGCCCGCAACGTGCCCGACGGGTCGCGGCGCCTGACGCGCTCCGGCTTCGCCGTGCGCATCGACAGCGCCGACACGCCGCCGTCCTTGCCCTTCCGCGTCGACCGTGCCTTGCTGGCGGAAACCATCCGCCGGCTCGAGGGGCCGGGCAGCCAACTCGCCGACGGGCGTATCGACGAGATCGCCCTGCCCGTGCAGCAGATCGCCGTCGTCAACTCCCAGCAGCCGCTGGAACGTAGCGCCCGGATCGAGGGCGGCAGCGCCGAGCCGACGGAAGGGACCGCCGTCGACACGCTCGTCGCGCAGGGCATCGCGACGCAGAACGCGGCGGCCCAGGACCGGGCGGAAAACCAGGTGCGGACCGAGGTGGGCCAGGAGCCGCCCGCGCCCGCGATCCTGGCGGGCGGGCGTTGGTTCGCAACCGAAAGCGCGTCGTTCACCCTCGGCTGGCGGGGCGACGGACAAGCCGTCTACGACCGCACCTTCACCGACGCCGAAGCCGCGGATGGCTGGATCACCTTCCAACTCGGCGCCGACCAGCTCCGCGTGCCGTTCCAGGCGGGCACCGTGCAGACCTTCGGCGCCGCCGGCACGCAGTCGCCCTTCCCCGGCTCGGTCTCCGGCACCGGCTACGTCAACGCCGGCGCCACGGCCGCCTACTACCTGCTCGACGAGACGGGTTTCCCGGGCGAGGGCCAGATCGTCTTCGGCGGCACGCCGACGCCGGTCGACGTGCCGCTCGGCGGCATCCGGGTCTACGAGTTGAACCACGACCACGTGCTCGACCACACCCTGCCCTTCACGCTGCCGAGCGACGGCACGGTGTCGTTCGGCGGCGATCTCGCCAACGCCGGGCCTTCGACGCTCTACCAAGTACCCAGCGGCGCGGACGCGCGGCTGGGCGTGGCCGGGGTCGCCTTCGACGGGACCGGGGCCGGACAGCGCTTCGTCATCAGTGGGGCGACGCTACTGGTCGGCGACGGCAACCGGACGGTCGACGGCGCCTACCGCTACTACGCGCTCACCGGCGACGGGCGGGCGGTGACCTCCGCCGGCGGCATGCACTCGATCCCGGACGGCAGCGGCAACCACCTGTTCGGCGCCGACGACGTCGACGTGTTCGTGCTCGACGGCGTCGACTACGCGGCACCGGATTTCGCCACGCCGATGGTCGCCACGCGCCACCTCGACGGCGATACGACCGAAAGCGCGATCTACAACGTCAAGCACGCGGTGCGCCGGCTCGACACGGTGCCGGCGGGGGTCGGTGCGGTGCGCCAGGACCGCACGCTCGAGGGCTACGTAGCGGCACTCGCCGAGAACGTGGACGGCGCCTTCGCGCTCGGCGGCCTCACCGGGACGACGGCCGACGTCGCCGTCGAGACCCAGGCGGCAACCGGCACCCTTGCCCTCGCCTTCGACTTGGCCTCGGTCGAACCGGGCACGCTCGACGGCTACCGGGTGCTGTTCGGCGGGATCGGTGCCGGCGATCCGACCAGCGCCTTCGTCGACGACGCCCGCTGGATCGCCAGCGAAGCGGGCGGCAGCACCATCGAGGACGGCGGGCCGGTCGCGGCCACGGCGGAATCCGCCCTCGCCTTCACGCACGCCCTGGCGGGTCCGGCGGCACTGCCCGGCGGCCAAGCCCCCTGCACGTGCGAGTACCTGCAATGGGGCTGGTGGGGTGCGAGCTACGCCAACGCCGACCCGGCCTCGCCCAACCGCAGCGTGGTCGTCCCACTCGGCACCTTCGTCGTCGGCGACCTGCCGAACGTCGACGTGCCGACCATCGGCACCGGCACCTACCAGGGCCATGCCATCGCCCACATCGTCAACGACGGCGACCGCTATACGGCGAGCGGCGCCTTCCAGAACGTGTTCGACTTCGCGACCCGCACCGGTCAGGTCACGGTCAGCAACCTCGACACGCGGACCTTCGCCGGTCAGGTCGCCCAGACCGACGCGACCGGACGGCATTACGCGACCGACGTCGGCGGCCTCGTCGACGCCGGCGTGACCATGCACCTGCGCGGCTCGTTCTTCGGCGGCGGCGGCGACCTGGAGGCGGCGACCGCCGGCCGGTTCGACCTGAGCGGCGCGAACTACCAGGGCAGCGGCACCTTCGCCGCCGATCGCGTCGGCGGCGGTATCTGACCTCGGCCATCTCGGAGGGACGCCTTGCGGCGGCTGACCATCCCCCTCGTCTATTTCGTGCTGCTCGTCGCCGCCGTCGGTCTCAAGCTCTGGGATCCGCCGCTGGTGGAAGCCCTGCGGCTCAAGGTGTTCGATGCCTACCAGCAGCTCGCACCGCGCGCCTACACGGACGTTCAGGTGCGCATCGTCGACATCGACGACGACAGCCTCGCCCGGATCGGCCAATGGCCGTGGCCGCGCAACGTGCTGGCGGAGCTGCTCGACCGGCTGGAGGAAGCGGGGGTGGCCGCGGTGGCGTTCGGCATGGTCTTCGCCGAGCCCGACCGCGCCTCGCCGGCGCGCATGCTCCAGGAGTTGCGCCGGCTGCCCGGCTTCACCCTCGACGGCCAACCGCGCGTGCTCTTGCGCGACAACGACGGCGCTCTGGCCGAGCGGATCGCCAACCTCGGCGCGGTCGCCAGCTTCGCCTTGACGACGCGGCCGAGCACCGCTCGCCCGGCGCCGCGCTGGGGCGTGGTCGCCGCCGGCGACGATCCCCTCCCCTTCCTGCCGCGCTTCGAGGGCGCCGTGGTCAACATTCCGGCGATCGAGGACGCGGCTCCGGCGCAAGGTGCCTTGAACGTCCATGTCGACGTGGACGGCGTGGTGCGGGCGGTGCCGATGTTCGGGCGCGTCGGCGAGGAGATGTACCCGACGCTGGTGCCCGAGCTGCTGCGCCACCTGCAAGGGGCCTCGACCTTCGTCGTCCGCACCGCCACCCCGCGCGGCGCGCTGGGCATTCAGGGGGCCATCGGCATCGACGGGGTGCGCATCGGCGCGCTGGCGGTGCCGACCGCGTCCGACGGGGCGGCGCTGCTGCACTTCGTAGGCCCAACGGCGGAGCGTTACGTTCCGGCCTGGCGGGTGCTCGGCGGCGAGGCCGAGCCGGCGCTGCTCGCCGATCACATCGTCCTCGTCGGGGCCTCGGCCACCGGCCTCGGCGACGTCTGGGCTACGCCGCTCGCCGCGTCCGTGCCGGGCATCGAGTTGCAGGCGGAGTTCCTGGAGCAGCTTCTGTTGGGCATCCACCTCGTTCGCCCGGACTGGGCGGCGAGTGCCGAGTTGGGTCTGCTGGTGCTGCTGGGCGCGCTGTTGCTGGCCCTCCTGCAACGGGTGGGTGCGGTCGCCGGCGCCCTGGTCGGCGGCCTCGTCGTCGCGCTCGCGGTCGGCGCCTCGCTGTTCGCCTTTCTCGAACACGGCGTCCTGCTCGATCCGGTCCTGCCGTGCCTCGCCCTGCTCGCGGTCTACATGGTGGCCACGGTCGCGGCCTATGTCCGGACCGAGTCCGAGCGCGCCGAAGTGCGCCGCGCCTTCGGTCTGTACCTGTCGCCCACGCTCGTCCGCCGCCTCGCCGCCAACCCCGGCCAACTGAAGCTCGGCGGCGAGACGCGCGAACTGACCATCCTCTTCTGCGACATCCGCGGCTTCACCAGCCTCTCGGAGACCATGACGGCGGAGCAACTCACCCGCTTCATCAATCGCTTCCTGACGCCGATGACCGACGCCATCCAGGACCACGACGGCACCATCGACAAGTACATGGGCGACGGCATCATGGCCTTTTGGAACGCGCCCTTGGACGTGCCGAACCATGCGCGGCGGGCCTCGGAGGCGGCCCTGGAGATGCGCCGCCGCCTCGATGCGCTGAACGCCGAACTCGAAGCCGAAGCGCCGGACGGCTTCCGGCCCGTCCGCGTCGGCATCGGGCTCGACACGGGTCCGTGCAGCGTCGGCAATCTCGGCTCCGAGCGCCGTTTCTCCTATTCGGCCATCGGCGAGGCGGTGAACCTCGCCGCCCGCACCGAAGGTCAGTGCAAGACCTACGAGGTCGACGTGCTGCTCAGCGTGCGCACGGCCGGCGCGGTCGCCGACCTGGCCATCCTGGAGTTGGACCGCGTGCGGGTGGTCGGCGCCAGCCGGCCCGAGCCCCTCTTCGCGCTGCTCGGCGACGACCAACTGGCTCGAAGCGCCGCCTTCGCCACGCTTGCCGAAGCGCACGGCGACATGCTCGACGCCTACCGCGCGGGCCGCTGGCCGGCCTTCGACGCGGCGCTCGTGCGCTGCCGGGACCATCCGCTCGCGGCATCGCTGCAGGGCTTCTACCGGCTCATGGACGGACGCGTCGCGGCCTTGCGGACAGCACCGCTCCCCGCCGACTGGGACGCCGTGACCGTCGCCGAGCGGAAGTAAACGCGCTAGCCTCCGGCCAGCCTCTTTCCTTCGCAGGAGCCGAGCCCTTGTGGTCGAACCCGCGCATCCCGTTCCGCCTCGCGACCGAGCGCCCGCCCCTGGCGCCCCCGGACGGCAAGCCGATCATCGTCAACCTCGCCATGAACGTCGAATACTGGCCGTTCGACCGGCCGATGCCGCGGGGCATCCTGCCGCCGCCGCACGGCCGGCCGAGCGACCCGCCGGACGTCCCCAACTACGCCTGGGTCGAGTACGGCCTGCGCGCCGGCATGCCGCGCCTGCTGCGCATCCTGGCCGAACGCGGGCTCGTTTGTTCCGCTCTGACCAACGCGCAGGTGCTCGACGTCTATCCGCAACTGGCCGATGCCATGCTGGACGCGGGCTGGGAGTTCGTCGGCCACGGCTGGTACCAGCGCTCGCTGAAGCAGGCCGAGGACGAGGAGGCGGAGATCGCCCGCAGCCTCGAGCGGCTGCGCGGCTTTTCCGGCCAGCCGGTCCGCGCCTGGCTCGGGCCCGGCATCGGCGAGACCGAAGCCACGCCCGATCTGCTGAAGAAGCACGGCATCGACTTCCTGCACGACTGGCTGGTCGAGGATTTGCCGGTCTGGATGCGCACGACCTTCGGCCCCATCCTGGCGATGCCCTACGCCTTCGAGTTGAACGACGTGCCCGTCTACGCCGTCCAGCACGGCACCACGGACGAACTCTTCCGCCGGCTCGAGGCGACGCTGGCGGTGCTGGAGGTGGAGGCCAAGACCCAGCCGCGCGTGCTGACCCTGGCGCTGCATCCGCACATCGTCGGCGTGCCGCACGTCGCCCACCACTTCGCCCGCTGCCTCGACCTCCTGCTCGCGCGCGACGACGTCACCTTCTTGACCTCCAGTGCGATCGGCGACTGGTTCGTCGCGGCCGACGGCTCGGGCGGCGCCGAGCTGGCGGCCCACGCCGACGGCCCACCGGCGCGGGCCTGAGCGATGGCGGACACCCACCTCCGCGTCGACCGCCCCGAGCCGGGGATCGCCGTCGTCACGCTCGACCGCCCGCGCCAGCGCAACGCCCTCACCCTCGCCATGTGGCGGGCGCTGGGCGACGCGTTCCTCGACCTCGGTGCGGACACGAGCCTCAGGGCGATCGTGCTGACGGGCGCGGGCGGCGCCTTCTCCGCCGGTGCCGACATCAAGGAGTTCGAGACGGTTCGGGCGACGCCGGAGGCGGCCGCAACCTATGCCCTGGCAGTCGACCGTTGCAACGAGGCCATCGCCCACTCGCCCAAGGCCACCTTCGCCGCCGTGTCGGGGCCGGCCTATGGCGGCGGCTGCGGCCTGGCACTGGTCTGCGACTTCCGCGTCGCCGACCGTTCGGCCGCCTTCGCCATCCCCGCCGCCAAGCTGTCGATCGTCTACGGCATCGCCGAGACCCGCGCCGTCTTGAACGCCGTCGGCCTCGCCCGGGCGAAGGAGGTGCTGTTCACCGGCCGGCGCTTCGAGGCGGAGGCGGCGCTGCGGATCGGCCTCGCCACCCATCTCACCGAGAGCGACGCGCTCGGCGCCGCACTGGCAGCGGCCCGCGACCTCGCCGACAAGGCGCCGTTGAGCATTGCCGGTGCCAAGCTCGCCCTGGAACTGCTGAGTGAGGGCGACACGCCCGAGCGGCAGGCCGCCTACGCGGCGATGCGCAGTCGCGCCGCCGCCAGCGACGACTACCGGGAGGCGGTGCGCGCCTTCGCCGAGAAGCGCCCGCCCCGCTTCACCGGCCGCTGAACGCCGGCACCGGCGCGGCGGCACACCATGGTCCGCACCTCGTTGCCAAATGGTCATCACGGACTTGATTCCGCCGCACGAAATCGGGAACCTGCCGTCGGGAGGCGTTCCGCTGGGGAATGCCGGTGGAAGGCTAGATCCATGCTCAAGGCACTCTTCGGCGCCGTCGCCGCACTGGTCATCGTCTCGTTCGCGGTTGGGGCCGTGCAGGCCCAGACTCCGCCGCCAGCTCCGCCACTCGGGGTCGCGCCTCCGCCACCGCCACCGCAGGTGGAAAGCAGCTACTGGGTGCTCGAGGGCAGCACGCCGACCGGTCCGTTCCCGATGTCGGAGCTGCGCCAGCGCATCGCCGCCGGGACGATGACGGCCGACACCTACGTCTGGAAGGACGGCATGGCGAACTGGGAACGTGTCGCCGCCGTCGCCGAGGTGGCAACCCTGCTGCCGCAGACTCCGGTGACACCCGCAGGCCCCGATGCCACCATGCTGCATGGCACTTGGTACGGTGAAGGTCCGCTGCAGATTCCCGGTGTCGGCCATGCGATGGCGCGGATGACGTCGGAGTACCGGCCCGACGGTTCGTTCGCCGCGCAGGGCACCATGTCGATGACGATGCACGGCGTCACCACGACCATGCAGATCACCGGCTCCGGCAGGTGGAGTGCTGCGCCCGGGCTCACCGGGCAGTTGAACGTCACCACCATCGGCGAGATGACGCTGTCGGGTCCCGGCATGCCGGCACAGCGGCAGCAGGTGAACGACACCTCGGCCGTCGAGATCATCGACAGCAACACGATCCGCGACGTCAGCACCAACACGACGATGCGTCGCGTCGCCGGCTGAGGCGACATCGCGCGGGTACGGGGGGGGGCCAAAAGCCCCCCCGGTCCTGCCGGCTATCGGAACATCACGCTCGGCAGCCAGGTGACGATGCCGGGGAAGAAGATGATCAGCGCCACCACCGCGAACATGCAGAGGATGAACGGGATCACACCCACGAACACGTCGTTGATCGAGCCGCGGCCGCGGATGCCCTGCACGACGTAGAGGTTGAGGCCCATCGGCGGGGTGATCAGCGCCACCTCCATCATCAAGACGAGGAAGATGCCGAACCAGATCGGGTCGATGCCGAGAAAGACGATCAGCGGAAAGATCACCGGCACCGTCGCCACCATCATCGCCAAGGCCTCCATGAACAGGCCGAGAACGAAGTAGAAGACGATCAGGACGAGGATCGTCTGCGCGGCGGTGAGGCCGAGGTCGGCGACGAACTGGGTCAGGGCGCGCGGCACGCCCATGAAGCCGATGACGAAGTTCATGAAGAGCGCGGCCGTCAGGATGAACATGATCATCGCCGTCAGGCGAACGGTCGAGACGAAGACCTCGTGCAGATAGGCGAAGCCGAGCTTGCCGTTGACCGCGGCGAGCACGAGCGCCATGCCGACGCCGACCGCCGCCGCCTCGGTCGGCGTACCCCAACCGAGGTAGATGGTCGCCATGACCATCAAGAAGATGGCGACCGGCGGCAGCAGGAACCGCAGCCGCTTGAGACGCACCGGCAGGGGGTCCGGCCGCTCGGTGCCGCCGATCATCTGCGGGCGCAGGCTCGCCATGATCATGATGGCGACGACGAACACGCCGATCAGGAGCAGCCCCGGCACCACGCCGGCCATGAACAGACGGCCGATCGAGGTGTTGGTCATCGCCCCGAAGATGATCAGGTTGATGCTCGGCGGGATCAGAATGCCGAGCGTGGCGCCGGCGGCGATGGTGCCGAGCACGAGGCGCTCGTTGTAGCCGCGCTTGGAGAAGTCCTTCAGCGCCACCGTGCCGATGGTGGCCGCCGTCGCGACCGACGAGCCGGAGACGGCCGAGAACAGGCCGCAGGCGAACACGTTGGTGTGCAGGAGGCGGCCGGGCAGCCCGCGCACCCAATCCGACAGCGAGGTGTACATCTTCTCGGTCAGGCCGGCCCGCAGCAGCAATTCGCCGAGGAGGACGAAGAGCGGGATCGCCGTCAGCACGAAGTTGTTGAGGTAGGACCAGGTCTGCGTGCCGTAGGCCAAGACCGGCTGCCAGCCGACGAACACCATGGCACCGACGATGCTGATGGTGAGGATCGCCACACCGACCGGCAGGCCCAGGACCATGAGGACGAGGAGGAAGGCGACGCCGCCGAAGGCGCCCGCGGCATCGATCATCGCTCGGCGCCCTTCTCGGCCTCGATCTCCTCGGTCAGCGTCGGCGGCCCGGCGACGGCATTGACCGCGGCAGCGCCCTGGAACAGGGCCAGCACGGCGCGGATGGCGAGGAAGATCGCCACCACCGCGAACAGCGTGAGGCCGACGAGCCAGATCGTCTGCGGGATCCAGATCGGCGTCTGCAACGGCGTCGGGGCCAGACTGCCGAACTGGAGGCTGCGCGCGAGGGTCGCCTCCGCGCGCATCGCCATGAACACGGCGATGGCCGCGAAAATCAGCGCCGAGGCCACGTTCAAGACGGCCTGCAACCAGGCCGGCACGGCACGCAGAAGGATGTCGATGCGGGTGTGCGCCTTCTGCATCAGCCCGAAGGCGAAGGCGAAGCCGGAGATGCCGGCGAGGACATAGCCACCGATCTCGTCGACGCCCTGCAACGAATAGGCGGCAAGCCGGCGCAACAGGATTTCGGCGCAGATCGTCAGCGAGAGCAGGAGCAGCGCATAGCCGGCGGCGATGGCGCCGATCCGGGTCACGCCGTCGAGTAGGCCGTGGATGCGATCGAGCATGGACGGGCGATCCGGCAGCGGAGCGGGCGGCACGGGACCGCCCGCTCCCTCGTTCTCAGTTGGCCGCCATCTCGTAGCCGCGCACGGCGCCGACCGTGGCGTTCCAGGTCTCGACGCACTCGCCGCGCGGCGAGCAGGCATCGGCCCAGACGTCGAGTACCACCGCGTCCACCGCCTCGGCCAAGAGCTCGAGGTCGGCCTCGCTCGGATCGACCCGGGTCATCTGGAAGCGGTTGTAGTACTCGCAGGGGTCCAGGCCGGTGCTGCAGCGCATCGCGTCGTCGTACATCTGCACGGTGAGGTCCCAGAACGCCTCCTCCATCTCCAAGAAGGCCTCCTCCAACGCACCCTGCGCCTCCGGCGAGAGCGCGTTCCAGCGGTCGAGGTTCATGAAGTGGGCGTTGATGCCGTTGGACAAGGCGATGGCGAGCACATGGGTGGTGATCTCCGGCCAGCTGCCGCTGTTGGCCGAGGTGATCGAGGTGATGGCGCACTCGACGACGCCACGCTGCAACGAGGGGTAGACCTCGGCGAACGGCATCGAGACCGGGGTCGCGCCGACATGCTCCAACACCGCCGACATGGTGCGGGTGTAGCTGCGCACGCGCTTGCCGCGCAGATCGGCCAGCGAGTCGATCGGCTCCTTGCAGAACACGTGCTGCTGGCCGAACGGGAAGATCGCCAGCACCTTGACGTTCAAGCGTTGCTCGGCACGGGCGCTCATCGGCTCGCGGAACGCCTCGACGGCCTCGCGCAAATCGTCGAGCGTCGGCGACACGCCCATCAGGTCCATGCCCTCGAGGAAGGTGTCGTCACGGGCGACGTTGCCGATGGTCGACATGACGATGTCGAACGTGCCGTCCCCAGCCATGCGCAGGGTGTCGTCCATCGACACGCCGATGACGTCGAGCGGGTTGAAATTGACCTGGATGTCGAGGCCGGTGCGCTCGCCCAGCGTCTCGAAGAACTCGCGCTCCAGCGCCGTGTGGTGGATGTGGGTCGAGACCAGACCCGACACGTTGAGCCGGATGGTCTCGGCGCTGGCGGAACCGGCCAATGCGATGGCCAAGGCCGTGCCGAGAACGGCGCTCTGGTGCTTCTTCATGGGTGTCTCCCTCGTCGTTCGTAACGATCAGCCGTCGAGCCAGGCGACGGCGCGGATCGGACTGCCGGTGCCGCCCTGGAGCCGCAGCGGAAAGCCGATGAAGCGAAAGCGCCCCTGGCCGACGAGTTGGTCCAGGTTGACCAACCCTTCGATGTGGGTGAAGCCCAGCTCGCGACAGACGATGTGGACCTCGAAGTTGTTCTTGAAGGGGCGGCCCGGACTCAGCGCCTCGACGCCGAACATCGAGATGCGCTTCTTGCCGAGCCATTCGGCGCTGGCTCGCGTCAGCCCCGGAAAGTCGGTGACGTAGGCCGGACCTTCGCCGAGCCGGTCGTTCACGCCCATGTGCAACAGCACCGTGTCGCCGGGCTGGATGGTGACACCCGCTGCCGCCTCCGCCGCCTCCAGGTCGGCAACCTCGACGTCGCTCTTCAAGGGCTTGTGCGAAAGGTCCAGGCAGACGGCCTCGGTGAAGAACCGTTCGAGCGGCATCTGGTCGATGGTGAGCGCGTCGGCGGCGTCGTCGAAATGGATCGGCGCATCGACGTGGGTGCCGCTGTGGTCGCCCATGGTGAGGAACATGGTGGCGATGCTGAGCTTGACGCCCTCCGCCTCGCGGTAGTCATCGTGGGTCCAGTAGGGCACCATGGTGATCGGCGGATGGTTGGGCAGGGCCGGCCCACGGTGACGGATCACGCGCGAAAGATCGATCAGGCGCATGCCCGCCGCCTCCCCTTGCCGCCGCTCGTGCCGTGCGTCGCCGCTCCACTCGTCGTCACTCGCCCCTCCTCGCGTTGCACCGCTGGCAGCAAGCCGCGTGCCACCGATGGAACGCCGTTGGTATCCAACGATGCCGACTTTGGGCTGCCCAGGCTTTGGGCGCAATGCCTAGATTTCGCGCGATATGCCGCGCCGCAATCGGGCTTGCGCCGAGCGGCCGCGCCGGGCTCTATCGAGCGACGCACCTCGTCGGAGACACCGCACCCGTGGCGCAAACCCGAATCGGCATGCTCACACCTTCGTCGAACACGGTGGTCGAGCCCTACACCCAGGTCCTGCTCGAGCCGCTCTTTCCCCGCGTCACTGCGCACTTCGCCCGGCTCAGGGTGCTGACCATCGCGCTCGGGGCGGCCTCGGACCAGCAGTTCGACACCGCGCCGATGCGGGCGGCGGCGGAACTCCTGGCCGACGCCAAGGTCGACGCGATGGCCTGGAACGGCACCTCGGCGAGCTGGCTCGGCTTCGACCAGGACGCCGCCCTCGCGCGCACGCTCCAGGCGGCGACCGGCGTGCCGACCACGACGGCGATCCTCGGCCTGAACGCGCTGCTCCGCGCCCTGAACGTGCGCCGCCTCGGCCTCGTCACGCCCTACACCGCCGACGTGCAGGCGCGGATCGTCGCCAACTACGCCCGGATCGGCGTCGACGTCGTGGCCGAGCGCCACCTGGAGACCAGCGACAACTTCGCCTTCGCACTGGTCACCGAGGCCGAGATCGAACGGCTCTGCCGCGAGGTCGCCGAGGCGCGCCCCGACGCCGTCGCCATCGTCTGCACCAACATGCGCGGCCCTCTGCTGGCGCAGCGCCTGGAGCGCGAACTGGGCCTGCCGATCCTCGATTCCGTCGCCTTCACCTTGTGGGCGAGCTTGGCGCTGGCCCGCCTCGACATGCAGCCGCTCCATCGCTTCGGCCGCCTGTTCCAGGTCGACGGCGCCTGCCTTTCGGCCTGAGCAGACGCTGCATGGCAGCCTGGAGGCTTTGCACGCTGGCCGCGCCGCTTGCCGCCGCCTAGGCTTCGCGGGCAAAAAGTCATCAGGAGGACGCTCGATGTCGGGTGGGTTGATCGTCAAGGGTGGGCACGTCGTCGATCCCGGCCAGGGCAAGAACGGCGTGGGCGACGTCGGCTTCGCCGAGGGCAAGGTGGCGGACGCGGCACAACTCACGGGCGCCGAGACGTTCGACGCCACGGGCCTCGTCGTCATGCCCGGCATCATCGACCTGCACGCCCACAACTACTGGGGCGGCACCTCGCTCGGCATCGACGGCGACGCGCTCGCCAAGACCTCCGGCACCACCACCTGGCTCGACGTCGGCTCCTCCGGTGCGGGCAATTTCGAGGGCTTTCGCCAGCACGTCATCGAGCGCAGCGAGACGCGCATCCTGGCGCTGCTGCACGTCTCCTTCGCCGGCATCTACGCCTTCTCGAACGAGGTGATGGTGGGCGAGAGCCTGGATCGGGAGATGCTGCACCCGATCTCCTGCGCGCGGATGGCGATGCAGTACCCGGACCTCATCCGCGGCATCAAGGTCAGGATCGGCCGCCGCACCAGCGGCGTGCACGGCATCACCGCCCTCCATTTGGCCATCGCCGCGGCGGAGCGGGCGAACCTGCCGGTGATGTGCCATATCGACGAGCCGCCGCCGACCTACGCCGAGGTCTGCCAGACGCTGCGCGCAGGCGACGTGCTGACCCACTGCTTCCGCCCCTTCCCCAACGCCCCCTGCCATGCCGACGGCCGCGTGCGCGACGCGGTCATCGAGGCGCGCGAGCGCGGCGTGATCTTCGACATCGCCCACGGCAAGGGCTCGTTCTCCTGGGATACCGCCGAGAAGATGGTGAAGGCCGGCTTCTGGCCCGACGTCATCAGCTCGGACGTGCATACCCTCTGCATCGACGGCCCGGCCTACGACAACCTGATCACGATGGAGAAGTTCCTCTATCTGGGCATGGACCTCGTCGACGTCGTGCGCGCCGTGACCGTCACGCCCGCCGCCTGGCTCCGCCGCCCGGACCTGGGCGACCTCTCGGTCGGCAGCACGGGCGATGCCACCGTGCTCCGCCGCGTCGCCAAGCCGCGCACGCTCACCGACGTCGAGGGCGTCGACCGCGAGGCGAAGGAGCGCCTGGAGGTCGCCGCCGTCATCGTCGGCGGCAAGCTCTGGCACGTGCCGGAGGCCTAGGTTTACGAACAGAAGGACGCAGGGGGCTTGATGGCCCCCCGCGTCTTCCGAGCCGGCCTGCGCGTTAGATGCGGAAGATGCGGCCCGGATACACGGCCACCTTGGGGTCCGCGGTCATCAGGGCCATTCCCTCGACGAGGGCCTGGGCGACCAGCATGCGGTCGAACGGATCGCGATGGAGCGCGGGCAGGGTCGACACCACCACGGCATGCGCTCCGGTGACCGGAAGCTCGACATAGCCGTTGTCGAGCAGGCCGCGGCGCAGGACCGAAGGCTCGACTTGGAAGTCGGCCCTGCCGAGGCCTCGCTTGATCGCAACCTCCCAAAGGCTCGCGACGCTGAAGACGGGTTCCGTGCGCATATCCTCGATCCGGGCGCGGGCTTCTGCACCGAGGCGATCCGCGGCGGACGCCACCCAGAGCAGGACGTGCGTGTCGAGCAGCAGCTTCATTCGGACATCCCGAAGAGATCGGCGATCTCCTGAGCCCCCATGTCGTCGAAGTCGTCGGGCACCTCGAACTCGCCTTCCAGGAAACCCACCCGCCGCTCGGCACCCGGCGGCGGGACTTCGAGCCCCACGACCTTCACCAACGGCTTGCCGGCCCGCGCGATGACGAAGGGCTCGCCCTTGGCGGCTTCCTCGACGAGCCGCGACAGGTGCGTCTTCGCCTCGTGAATGTTGACCTGACGCATCCACCACTCCATAGACTTAGTCCTATTAGTCTAGTCTATGTTGTTTCCGGCGACAAGCGAAGCCCGCATGGCGACGAAAAGCGGGGTTCCGGAGGTCGGGGCGCCACCTAAACTCTTGGCCGTTCCCACGCTTCGAGGACGGCCGCCGTGACCGACGACGAGTTGCGCTTCGACGAGTTTCCGCCGGCCACCATCGAGGCGTGGCGGGCGGCGGTCGACCGGGTGCTGAAGGGTGCCGACTTCGAGCGGCAGATGGTGAGCCGCAGCGACGACGGGCTGCGCGTCGAGCCGCTCTACACCGAAGATGGCCCCGAGCCGGGCGTGCCGGGTGCGGCGCCCTTCGTCCGCGGCACCCGCACCCTGGCGCGCTGGACCATCGAACAGCGCCAAGCACACCCCGACCCCGCCACCGCCAACCGCCAGACCCTCGACGACCTCGCCCGCGGCGTCGAGGCGATCCGCCTCGCCATCGCCGACCCCGTCGCCGCCCGGCCCGAGGGCATCGCCCTCGTCGCCCCGGACGACCTGGAGACGCTGCTCGACGGCGTCTTCACCGAGCTCGCACCGGTGAGCCTCGAAGCCGGCAGCCGTGCGGTGCCCATGGCGCGAGCGCTGCTCCGCATCTGGGCCGAGCGCGGCGATCCGCCGGATCGGCTCGCGGGCGACCTGCACGTCGATCCCGTCGGCGCGCTCCTGCGCACGGGCCGCCTGCCCGGCGGCTTGGACCACGCCCTGCACGCCGCCTGCGACCTCGTGGCCGACGTCGCCCAGCGCCTGCCGCGCGTCCGCGCCCTGGGCATCGACCTCCGCCTCCCCCACGACGCGGGCGCAAGCCCAGCCCTGGAGATCGCCACGGCCCTCGCCCAGCTCGCCTGGCAGCTCCGCGCCTTCGACCAGCGAGGTCTGGCACCCGACACGGTGGCGGCGGCGACCACCCTCCTCGTGCCGGTCGACGACGACGTCTTCACCGGCATCGCCAAGCTCCGCGCACTCCGCCGCTGCTGGAGCACGCTGGTCGGCGCCTGCACCGACGCCGTGCCGCCGCCCCGCATCGTCGCCGAGACCTCGAGGCGCATGCTCGCCCGCCGCGACCCCTGGGTGAACCTGTTGCGCAACACGGTCGCGGGCTTCGCCGGCGGCGTCGGCGGCGCGGACGCGGTGACCGTCCTCCCCTTCACCGCCCCCCTCGGCCTGCCCGACCGCTCGGCGCGGCGGATGGCCCGCAACACCCAACTCGTCCTGCTCGACGAGGCGAGCCTCGGCCACGTCGTCGACCCGGCCGGCGGCAGCTTCTACGTCGACCACCTGACCGGCGCCATCGCCGAGGCCGCCTGGCAACACTTTCAGGCGCTGGAAGCGGCCGGCGGGTTCCTCGCGGTCCTCGAAAGCGGCCGCCTGCTCGACGAGATTGCCACGGTGCGGGCGGCGCGCGAGCACAGGGTCCGCACGCGGCGGCTACGGCTCACCGGCGTCAGCGCCTTTCCCCTGCTCGACGAGCGCGCGGTCGAGCTGGACCCGGTCGACGCCGGACCGCTCCTCGCCCGCCTGCCCAGGCCGGAGCCGACGGCCGACGACCTCCTGCTCGGCCCGTGGCCGCGCCACCGTCTCGCCGAGCCGTTCGAGGCCCTGCGCGACCGGGCCGACGCCCGCATGGCGGCGAACGGCCGGCGGCCGACAGCCCTCCTCCTCCAACTCGGCCCCCTCGCCGAGCACGCCGCGCGCAGCGGCTGGACACGTGCCCTGCTCGCCGCGGGCGGCATCGACGCCGTCGACAGCGGGCCCCTCGCCGACGCGGACGCCGTCGCCACCGCCTGCAGCGACACCCCGTCGCCCCTCGCCGTCCTCTGCGCCAGCGACGCCCGCTACGCCGAACTGGCCGAAGCCGCAGCCGGCGCCGCCAAGGCCTCGGGCATCCGCCATCTCCGCCTCGCCGGCCGGCCGGGCGAGGCCGAAGCGGCCTTGCGCGCGGCGGGCGTCGATGGCTTCCTCCACGACGGGATCGACGTGGCAGCCGGACTCGCCACCATGCACGACCTTCTGGCCGCCGAGGATTGAGCCGATGAGCCGCATCCCGGACTTCACCCAGGTGCCGCTGGCCAAAGCCGCCAGGGGCGCGCTCGACGAGGTCGCCACGTTCGAAACGCCCGAGGGCATCGACCTGAAGGCGGTCTACGGCGCCGCCGACCGGACCGGCCTCGACTTCGTCGCCAGCCTGCCCGGCCTGCCGCCCTTCCTGCGCGGCCCCTACGCGCCGATGTACGTGACCCAGCCCTGGACCATCCGCCAGTACGCGGGCTTCTCCACCGCCGACGAGAGCAACGCCTTCTACCGCCGCAACCTCGCCGCCGGGCAGAGGGGCCTCTCCATCGCCTTCGACCTCGCCACCCACCGGGGCTACGACAGCGACCATCCGCGCGTGGCGGGCGACGTCGGCATGGCCGGCGTGGCGATCGATTCCATCCTCGACATGCGCACGCTCTTCCAGGGCATCCCGCTCGACGAGATGAGCGTGTCGATGACCATGAACGGTGCCGTGCTGCCGGTCCTCGCCCTCTACGTCGTCGCCGGCGAGGAGCAGGGTGTCGCGCACGCCAAGTTGAGCGGCACCATCCAGAACGACATCCTCAAGGAGTTCATGGTCCGCAACACCTACATCTTCCCGCCCGCCCCCTCGATGCGGATCATCGCCGATATCTTCGCCTACACGTCGGCGGAAATGCCGCGCTTCAACTCCATCAGCATTTCCGGCTACCACATGCAGGAAGCCGGGGCGACGGCCGACCTGGAGCTGGCCTACACCCTCGCCGACGGCATCGAATACCTCCGCTGCGGCCAAAAAGTGGGCCTCGACGTCGACCGGTTCGCGCCCCGCCTGTCGTTCTTCTGGGCCATCGGCATGAACTTTTTCATGGAGGTGGCGAAGCTCAGGGCCGCCCGCCTCCTCTGGGCGAAGCTGGTCAAGCCGTTCGAGCCCAAGAACGACAAGTCGCTCAGCCTCCGCACCCACTGCCAGACCTCGGGCTGGTCGCTCACCGCCCAGGACGTCTTCAACAACGTCACCCGCACCGCGATCGAGGCGATGGCCGCCGTCCACGGTCACACCCAATCGCTGCACACCAACTCGTTCGACGAGGCCCTGGCGCTGCCGACCGACTTCTCCGCCCGCATCGCCCGCAACACCCAACTCCACCTCCAGGCCGAAACCGGCATCACCCGCACCATCGACCCCTGGGGCGGCAGCTACTACGTCGAACGCCTCACCTACGAACTGGCCAAGCGCGCCTGGGCGCACATCCAGGAGGTCGAGGCCCAAGGCGGCATGGCCAAGGCCATCGAGGCCGGCATCCCCAAGCTCCGCATCGAGGAAGCGGCCGCCCGCACCCAGGCCCGCATCGACGCCGGCAAGCAGACCGTCGTCGGCGTCAACCGCTTCAAGCTCGACGAGCCCGAACACGTCGACGTCCTCAAGGTCGACAATTCCCTCGTCCGCCGCCAGCAGATCGCCAAGCTCGAAAGGCTCCGCGCCGAACGCGATCCCGCCGCCTGCGAAGCGGCCCTCCAAGCCCTCTCCAAGGCCGCCGAAACCGGCGAAGGCAACCTCCTGGCGCTCGCCATCGACGCCGCCCGCGCCAAGGCGTCGGTCGGCGAGATGACGACGGCCCTCGAGCGCGTCTTCGGCCGCCACGTCGCCGAAATCCGCGCCATCTCCGGCGTCTACGCACGGGAGGCCCAGAGCTTGCGCAGCATCGAAACCGTCCGCCGCATGGTCGAGCGCTTCGAACGCCAAGACGGCCGCCGCCCCCGCATCCTCATCGCCAAGATGGGCCAGGACGGCCACGACCGCGGCCAAAAGGTCATCGCCACCGCCTTCGCCGACCTCGGCTTCGACGTCGACATCGGCCCCCTCTTCCAAACGCCCGAGGAAGCCGCCCGCCAGGCCGTCGACAATGACGTCCACATCATCGGCGCCAGCTCGCTCGCCGCCGGCCACCTTACGCTGGTGCCCGAACTCAAGGCCGAACTCGAAAAGGCCGGGCGCGGCGACATCATGATCGTCGTCGGCGGCGTCGTCCCACCCCAGGACTTCGACGCCCTGAAAGCCGCCGGGGCCGCCGCCATCTTCCCCCCCGGCACCGTCATCGCCGACGCCGCGGGCGACCTCCTCGCCAAGCTCAACGAAGCCCTCGGCTACGCCTCCGAGGCGGCGTGAGCGCAGCCGTCCGCCAACGCCCGAAGCCGGACGCCGCCGCCCTCGCCCAAGGCGTGCTCGCCGGCGATCGCGCCACGCTCGCCCGCGCCATCACCCTGGTCGAAAGCCGCCGCGCCGACCACCGCACCCAGGCGCGCGACCTGCTCGAAGCCATCCTCCCCCACGCCGGCAAGTCGCACCGCATCGGCGTCACGGGCGTGCCCGGCGTCGGCAAGAGCACCTTCCTCGAAGCCTTCGGCACCATGCTCACCGCCCAAGGCCACAAGGTCGCGGTCCTCGCCGTGGACCCCTCCAGCCGCCGCACCGGCGGCTCCATCCTCGGCGACAAGACGCGCATGGAGCGGCTCGCCACCGACGCCCACGCCTTCGTCCGCCCCTCCCCCTCCGCCGGCACCCTCGGCGGCGTCGCCCGCGCCTCGCGCGAAACCATCCTGCTCTGCGAGGCCGCCGGCTACGACGTCGTGTTCGTCGAAACCGTCGGCGTCGGCCAGTCCGAAACCCTGGTCGCCGACATGGTCGACCTCTTCCTCGTCCTCATGCTCCCCGGTGCCGGCGACGAACTCCAGGGTATCAAGAAGGGCATCCTGGAGTTGGCCGACCTCCTCGTCGTCAACAAGGCCGACGGCGACCGCAAACCCCTCGCCCGCCAAGCCGCCCGCGACCTCTCCGCAGCCCTCCGCATCCTCCAGCCCGACGAGGGTGCGTGGACCACCCGCGTCCTCACCGCCAGCTCCGTCGACCGCACCGGCCTCGAAGCCGTCTGGCACGCCATCACCGACCACCGCCACACCCTCGAAGCCGACGGGAGCTTCCAAACCAAACGCGCCCGCCAACAGGTCAACTGGATGTGGGCCCAACTCGAAGACCGCCTCCTCCAACTCCTCCGCCAACACCCCGCCGTCGCCCAAGCCCTCCCCACCATCGAAGCCGACGTCCAAACCGCCCGCCGCCCCCCCACCACCGCCGCCGAAGACCTGCTCCGGTTGTTCTTGGGAAAGTGAGGGAAGCAAGGATCGGGGGGCTTTCGGCCCCCCGCGCCCCCCAGCAACGGCCCTGCCGTTGCCCCATGGGCCAGATGCGCCATTCGGAGGTACCGGGACGTCCGTCGGGACGGCGCCACCGTCCCCGCCTTCTTGCAAGAAACCGCCAAGCGGCCCAACTTTTGACCGCCTTCAACTGTCCTCTTAACCTCCTTGGCTGACGAATTGCTGGATGGTGTCCCAGGGTCTCCGGCCCTGATTGCGGTAGCCGAGATGCGGCCGTTCGCGGTTGTAG
>JBJHBG010000080.1:0-1293 GCA_050485385.1 Geminicoccaceae bacterium
CCGACGAAGCCGCCGCCACCGGTGACCAGGGCAAGGCCAGCCATGGCTCAGCGACCCGCAGGGCGACGGACGGAGCACGGGCAACGGTCGGGGGGCTTTTGGCCCCCCGCGCCCCCCGCATAGTCGTGTGCTGACGGCGGCGCCGTCAGCCGGGGGTGCAGGGTGCAAAACGCCCCCTGCCACTGCACCCGGTTCAACCCACCTGCCGCTTGCGTCACGATCGGAGCCGGCAATAGGCGATGGCGTCGTCGTAGGCGGCGCCGATCAGCAGCCAGCCGCCGCCGGCAGCGGCCACCGTGGCGCCGGAGATGAGGCTGCCGTCGTCGTCCAGCACCGGCGTCACCTCGCCCGCGTCGATCATGGCGACGCGGGAGCGCGTGCGCTCGAACCAGGGCCATTCGGCGACGAAGGCGGCGTAGGCGAGGAGGCTGGCGGGGCCGGCGGTCCAAAGGCGACCGTGCTCGTCGACGGTCAAATTGTCGGGGGCGAAGTCGAGCGCGTGGCTGCGGGCAAGCTCCGGGCCGAAGGGGCTGAACATGGTCACGCGCCCGCCCCGCGTCTCGGCGAACCAGAGCTCGTTGCCGAGGGCCGCGATGCCGTTGGCATGCGCCAGGCCCGAAATCAGCGGCTCGGCCGTACCGCCGACGAGCTCGACCACGCTGCCGGTGGCGCGGCCGAGCCAGGTTTCCAGCCGCAGCCGCCAGGGCTCGCAGGCCGCCCGGTCGTTGGTCGCCAGCACCCGGCCGTCGGCCATGACGAACAGGCCGTTGGGATTGCACAGCTCCGGCACGCGAAAGCTCGCGACCTCGTTCAGTCCGTTCGGGTGCACCTCCAGTCGGTCGATGCTGGGCTCGATGCTGCCGTCCTCGGCGACGCGGCGGTTGACGGCCAGCAGGTCGCCGTTCGGATCGAGCGCTATGCCGTGCGGGCGAAAGCCGCCCGCCGTCGGCGGCTCGGGACGCCAGGCGGCAACCTCCAGGCGCGCGGGCGCTGCCTCCAGGCGGTCGAGGTCCAAGGGATGGATGGCGCCGTCGACGGGCGGGTCGGCGCGGCGGTCATGGGCCGAGAGGTAGGCCCGCGTGCCGGACGGCGCGATGCGGATATCCTCGACACCGACGACGCGCTCCCCCGTCCTCTCCGCCACCAACTCCAGCCGCCGGCAGTCCTCGACCAGGGCGAGGGCGGGGGTGGCGAGGAGGGCGACGGCGAGGGCGGCGAGCCGGTGAAGCCAGCGCCGGCTTTGCCGCCGTACCGGAATCGGCGGGGGCAAGTCGCCTCCGCCGACGGCGTTCG
>JBJHBG010000080.1:1303-13655 GCA_050485385.1 Geminicoccaceae bacterium
TTTGGCCCCCCTGGAACCCCCCGAGCACCGGCCTTGCCGGCGCCAATCTCCGGCGGTTGCAGGGGGCCAAAAGCTCCCTGCACCTTCCTTCCCCGCGTCAGGGCAGCGCATAGCCGAGGCGGTCGAAGAAGGGGGCGAGACGGGTGCGGGCAGCCTCGACGGTGGCGGGATCGTAGCGATAGCGGTTCTGCTCGTAGCCGGCGACCTGGCCGAGATAGCGTTCGAAGCGGGGGCGGTCCTCGGCGAAGCGGTCGAGGCCCAGGGCGGCGTAGAGGTCTTCCAGGACCGCGAGGGGCTCGGCGCGCAGCCGCTCGAAGCGGACGTCCACCGGCGGCGGGCCGTCGAGGGCGGCCACCTCCTGGTCGTAGCGGGTCATCAGCCGCGTGTAGGTGTCGAGCGCCACCTCGTCGACATCGGGCAGCGGGGCGTCCTGCAAAGCGAGGGCGGCGTAGAGCTTGGTGTAGAAGCGGCGGCTGGAGACGAGCACCTCCAGGGGGTCGCGGATGCAGTTGACGAAGCGGGCTTGGGGGCAGAGTGCGCGCAGCCGCGTCAGCCGCGTGGAGTGCGCCGGGTTCTTCACGACGACGCGGCGGTCGGGGGCAAGGGCCTGCACCTTACGCAGGAACAGGGCGATGGCGCGTTCGGCGCGGTCGCGGCGCTCGCCTTCGGCGAAGAGCGACGGCAGGAAGTGGTGCTCGAAGGCCTTGGGGAAGAAGAGCGCGTGATAGAACGACACGTCCGAGAGGGCGGCGATGGCGAACTCGTCCTCCTGCGGGGCTTCGGGGCCGACCGGGACGTTGTCGATCATCCGGTCGGTCGGCAGCGCCCGCTCCAGGATGGGGCGGAGCAGCCGGCCGAGCGTGAGGATCTCCCCCGGCATGCCGGTGGCGATGGGCGAGACGGTCTGGAAGCGCGGTGCCTGCGCCAGGAGGTTGTAGAGGTGCGTGGTGCCGCTCCGCCAATGGCCGACGACGAAGATGGCATCGGCCGGCGGCTGGGCGGGGCCGGTGGCCGCGAGCAGGGCCCGGTCGGCGGCGGCGAAGGGCAGGCGGGCCGTGGCGGAGAGCAGATAGGCCAGCGTCCAGCCGAGGTCCCGCCGACGTGGCGCGCCGCTCGCGCCGAGTACGCGAACCAGAGTGGCGAGGCTGGCACCCGCCAGGGGATGGCGTCCACGCACCGCTCAGGCCGCCAGGGCGCGGGTCTGCGCATCGAGTGCCGCCAACAGCTCGGCCGGCCCGCCGCGGCGGAGGATCGCCGTGAACTCCGAGCGGCGCCGCGCCAACTCGCTCATGCGGCCGTCGATCACCACGTCGATGGCGCGCCAGCCGGCGGCCGTCGGGTGGACGGTGTAGTCGAACGCGACTGGCGCCCCCCGGCCGGGCGCGCGCACCAGTTCCGCCTTCACCGACAATCGGCCGCCGCGGGTCGGCTCGACCGCCAACGTGCGGAAGCTCTGGCCGCTGTAGTCGTCGAAATTCGCGGCATAGGTGGCGATGGCATAGCGGCGGAACGCCTCGATCAGTTGGGCGCGGGCGTCGGGGTCGATGTCCGCCCAGGCTTGGCCACAGGCGAGCCGCGTCATCGTCGCGTGGTCGAACGTTGCTTCGACGAGCGGCGTCAGCACCTCCACGCGCCCGCGGAAACCGAGCGTCCCAGCCTCCTGCATCACGCCGAGCAGACCCTCGTGAAACCTCTCGACCAGGGCTGCCGCCGCCTCGTCGGCCCGCGTCGGGCGGCCGGCAAGGGCGACCGCCGCCATGGCGGCCAAGCCGCCCAACACCGCGCGACGGCTTGCGCCCGGCACCTGCCGCCTTACCTTCACGGTCGATCGCAGTGTTGCCGATCCACTCATTGCGCACCTCCTGCACCCACCGTCGGGGATCGATCTTGCGTGCCTTCGCCCGCCGCCTGCTCGCGCTGACCGCCGAGACGAGTGGCCGTCGTCCCTGGTCGACCCTGACGCTCGCGATGGCGCTCCTGGTTGCGAGTGCGGTCTACCTCGCCACCCACATGGCCGTCGAGACCGGCACCGACGAGATGATCGACGCCCGGCTCGACTTTCGTCAGCAGAAGGCCGACTTCGACGTCGCCTTTCCGCAGCTCGCTGATACGTTCGTCGCCGTGATCGACGGCCGGGTGGCGGAGGAGGCGGAGGAAGCCGCCGCCCTCTTCGTCGAGCGGCTCCAGGCCCGCACCGGCCGCGCCGAGGACGTCTTCGCCGCCGCCTTGGAGCCCTTCTTCCGCAGCCATGGCCTGCTCTATCGCTCGGTCGATGAACTGGACCTGACGCTCGCCGAGGTGGCGGCAGCGCAGCCGCTGTTGGCGACCCTCGCCGAGACGCCGGACCTGCCCACCCTGCTCGGTCTGATCGAGGAGGCGGTGGAGGCTGCCGACGGCGCCCCGCTCGAGCCGGAACTGGTGCGCGTGGTCGACGCTCTGGCGGTGCGGCTCGTCACCGCGGCGGCGGGCGAGGTGCCGCCGCCACTCTCGTGGCGGGCGCTCACCCAGGCGGCGGATGCGGGCGACGGGACGCGCATCGTCGTCAGCGTTCGGCCCGAGTTGGACTTCACCCGATTGCAGCCGGCACGCGAGGCGCTGGATGCCGCCCATGCCGCGGCTGCCGCGGTGGAGGCGGCCTTGCCGGGCGTGCGCGTGGGGCTCACCGGCAAGCTCGCGCTCAACGCGGAGGAACTGCGCTCGGTGAGCGAAGGGGCGATGGTCGCGGGCCTTGCGTCGCTGGCCCTGGTCAGCCTCGTCCTCGGCTTCGGGCTGCGCTCCTGGCGGCTGGTCGGAGCGACGCTCCTCACGCTCGTGACCGGCCTCGCGATCACGGGTGCCTTCGGGCTCTTGGTCTTCGGCCGGTTCAACATCGTCTCGATCAGCTTCGCGGTCCTCTTCATCGGTCTCGGCATCGCCTTCGCCATCCACTTCGCCCTGCGCTACCAGGAGGAACGCGGCGCCGGGCTGGAGCCGGTCGAAGCACTCGCGCGCTCCGGCGCCACCGTCGGCGTCGCCCTTGCCCTGTGCGCGCCGACCACGGCTCTCGCGTTCCTCGCCTTCACGCCGACCGCCTATGTCGGCCTCGCCCAACTCGGCATCATTGCCGCCTTCGGCATGGCCGTGTCGCTCGTCCTGTCCTTGACCCTGCTGCCGGCGCTCCTGGTGCTCGCCGACGTGCCGCCGCGGGTCATGGGCGGCAGCCGCCTGCGCCTGTCCGACCGGGTCCGGCTCGCCGCCACGGGCCTCGCGCTCGTGCTCGCCGCGGCTGCTCTCACCCAGGTGCCGAGCGCCCGCTTCGATGCCGATCCCTTGCACCTGAAAGACCCGAACTCGCCCTCGGTCCAGGCGTTCCATGCGCTCGCCGCCACCCCGGGGGCCAACCCTTACCGGATCAGCGCCTTGGTCGACGATGCGGCGGCGGCGGCCGACATGGCCGATCGCCTGCGCGCGGTCGACGAGGTGGACGACGTGCTGTGGCTCGAGCGGTTCGTGCCGCCTGAGCAGGCGACCAAGCTCGCCCTGATCGACGACGCGCTCTTCTTCCTCGACGTGCCGGCAGCGCGTCCGCTCGTGCCCAGCCCCGTGGCGGACCTCCGCTCGAGCCTCGCCAGGCTCGCCGAAGCGGGGGGGCATCGAGACCTCGGGGACGTGGCTGCGGCCGCAGCCCGCGCCCGCGATGCCGGCGACGCCGAGTTGCTGGCCACGGAAGCGGCGGTGTTCCGTTACTGGCCCCGGCTCCTCACCGACCTCGACGCGGCCCTCGGTGCGGGCGAGGTCGGCGTGGACGACCTGCCGGCGGGCCTACGCGAGCGCTTCCAGGCACCGGATGGCCGACTGCGGCTGGAGGTGACGCCCGCGGGCGCCATGGGCGAGCCGGAAGCCTTGGCCCGCTTCGTCGACGCCGTGCAGGCGGTGGCGCCGGCGGCGACGGGCAGCCCCGTGCAGATCGTCCGCTCGGCCGAGGTGGTGCGCGACGCCATGCTGGAAGCGACGCTCTGGGCGCTCCTCGGCATCACCCTCCTGCTGTGGATCATCCTGCGCTCGGTGAGCGAGTTGGCCTTCGTGCTGCTGCCGGTCCTGCTCGCGGCCCTGCTCACCGTCGGCGCCGGCGTGGCCCTCGACCTACCCTTCAACTTTGCCAACGTCATCGTCCTGCCGCTGCTGATAGGGTTCGGCGTCGACAGTTCGATCCACGTCGTCATGCGCACCCGCGTCCTCGCCGGCGCCCAGGCGCTCGCCGGCACCAGCACGCCGCGCGCGGTGCTGTTGAGCGCGCTCACCACCATCGCCTCCTTCGGCACGCTGGCGATCTCCGCCCATGCCGGCACCGCCAGCATGGGCAAGCTGCTCACGCTGTCGGTCCTGGCGACGCTGGTGGCGACGCTGCTCGTGCTGCCGGAGGCCATGCGCCGCCTGCGCCTGCGCTGAGCGCGGGCGGCGCCCCGCCTTGCATTCGGCGGAGTGACTGCCTACCCCTTGGGGCAGACGGAGGGACGGATGGCGACGACGGCGGCGCAACGAGGCGAGGGGGGCTGGAGGGCGCGTGCGGCCGCGGCCGTGCCGGTTCTCCTGTTGTGGTTGGCGCTGACGGGTGCAGCACCGGGTCTCCTCGTGCCGGGCCTCCTGCTTGCGCTTGCGGTTTGGGCGGGCAACCCGCTCCGGCATTGGCCCGGCCTCCGTCTGCCCTCACCGCTCCACCTCGTGCTCTACCTTCCGGGCTTCGTCTGGCGGTCGTTCATGGGTGGGCTCGATGTCGCGCGACGGGTGTTCGATCCGCGTCTGCCGATCCGGCCGGGGTTCTATCGGCATCATGCCGAGACCGACGGCCCTGCGGCACGGGCGAGCCACATGGGGGCGATCAGCCTGTTGCCAGGCTCGCTGGGGGTCGGGCTGGAGAACGGTAGCGACGTGATCCATCTCCTCACCGACGAGCCCGCGGCGCGCGCCGCCATCGCGGCCGAGGAGCGGCGCATCGTCCAGGTGTTCGGCAGGGGGAGGAACCCGTGACGGCGTTTCTCTACGGCGCCGGTCTCGTCCTGCTCGCGAGCCTTCTGCTCGGCCTCGTTCGGCTGCATCGGGGGCCTTCGACGGCCGACCGGATGATGGTGGCGCAGCTCTTCGGGACCAGCGGCGTCGCCCTGCTCGTGCTGCTCGCAGCGGCGATGGACGAGCCGGCCGCGCTGGAAACCGCACTCGTTCTCGCCCTGCTCGCCGCGGTCACGGGCTTGGCGCTGGTCCGCGCCGATGTCGCCGTCGGCGAGCGCGGCGGCGACCACGGCGACGACGACCGGCGATGACCGACATCGTCGCCATGACCCTGATCGCCTCGGGCCTGGTGTTCTTCGTCGCCGGCAGTGTCGGCATGCTGCGCCTGCCGGACCTCTTCGGCCGCCTGCATGCGCTGACCAAGGCCGACAATGTCGGGCTCGGCTTGGTCTGCCTCGGCGTGGCCCTGCATCTCGGGTCGGTCGCGGCGGCGGCGAAGCTGTTGGTCATCTGGCTGCTCGCCCTCGTTGCAGCCGCCGCCGTCGCGCAGCTTCTGGCGGCGCGCGTGCGCCACGAAGGGGAGCGCTGAGCCCCGTGGCCCTCGCCTTCGACGTCGCGCTCGCCCTGCTCTTGCCGGTGCTCGCCTGGATTGCCATGGCCCACCGGCGGCTGATGGGGGGCATCGTGTACTTCGTCGTCTACGGGCTGGTGCTGGCCATTGCCTGGTACCGCTTGGAGGCGCCCGACGTGGCGCTCGCGGAGGCGGCCATCGGTGCCGGCATTACGGGCGTGCTCCTGATCGGCGCGGTCTCCCGCTTGGAACGCAGCGCGCGCGAGCGCCGGAAGGACGGGCGGCGATGACCGATCTCGACCGCCCGGAGCCACGGCCGCATCCGGTGCTGCTCGCGGCCTTTGCCGTTCTGGCGCTGGGGCTCGCCGTTCTGTTGGCGACACTGCCGCCGGCACCGACGCCGGCCGCGGACGCCGTGGCCGAGGCCCTGCCGGCGGCGGGGCTCGGCAATCCGGTGAGCGGTGTCCTGCTCGTGTTCCGCGCGCTTGACACGCTGTTGGAGAAGGCCGCGCTGCTCGCAGCCTTGGGCGGTGTGCTGCTCCTCGTCGGCGAGCGGAGCCACGCCCGCCGTTCCGTGCCCTCGCCGATGCCGGTGCACAGCCAGGCGACGGCATCGTGGCTGGCGGCGTTGATCGTGCCCGCGGTCGCGGTGACGGCCGTCTATCTGGTCGCCATCGGCGCCGATGCGCCGGGCGGCGCGTTCCAGGCTGGGACCGTGGCGGCAGCAGGCCTGATCGTCGCCGTTCTCGCCGGGGTGTGGCCGCAGCCGTGGCCCGCCGCACCGGATCTCCGCCGTGCCACGTACGGTACCTTCCTCGTGTTCGTTGGCGTGGGCCTGGTCGGAGCGTTCGTCGATGGGGCCTTCATGGCGATCCCGGCCTTGCCCTTGCCCTTCGGTCTCGGCGGCGTGAAGGCGACCGTCGTGCTGGTGGAGATCGCCCTCGCGCTCGGCGTCGCGGCGATCCTGTTCGCGCTCGCCATGGGCGCGCCACCGACGGATCGGCGGCGATGAGCCCCTGGCTGCTCTACGCCTGGAGCGGGGCGGCGCTGGTCGCCATCGGGCTGCACGGGCTTTTGCTGCGCCGCCACTTGATCCGCCGCATCCTCGGCCTCAACGTCCTCGGCGGTGGCGTCTTCGCCATCTTCCTGGCGCTGGCGGCACGCGGTGAAGGGCCGGCCGATCCGGTGCCGCAAGCCCTGGTCATCACCGGCATCGTCGTTGCCGTCGCCGGCACGGCGTTGGCCCTCGCCCTCGCCGTCCGCTTCCACCAGGCCACCGGCCGCATCGAGATCGACGCGCCGCAGGACCGGCCGTGATCCCGGCGCTCTTGATCGGTCTGCCGCTGGCGACCGCAGCGCTCGCAGCGCTGACGCCGGTGGCGTGGCAACGCCAGCTCGGCCTCGCCACCTGCCTCGTCGTCGCCTTGGCTGCCTTGGTAGCAGCCGTCGACGTCGGCACCGACGGCGGGCGGCTCGTCGCCATCGGCGGCTTCGCCCGGCCGCTCGGCATCGCCCTCGCGGTCGATGGCGCCGGCCTCCTCATGGTGCTGCTGTCGACGCTCGTGCTGGCGGCGGCGATCGGGGCCATCGTCCTGGGCGGGCAGCACTTCCCGCGCGCGGGCTGGCCGCTGCTGCACCTGCTGCTCGCCGGCCTCGTGACCCTGTTCACCACGGCCGACCTCTTCAACGCCTACGTGGCCCTGGAGGTCATGAGCCTCGCCGGCATCGCGCTCGTTGCCGTCAGCGGCACGGCCACGGCCCTCGAGGCGCAGCTTCGCTACCTGTTGGTGGCGACGTTCGGCGCCCTGGTCTACCTGCTCGGGGTGGCGCTGCTCTACGGCATCGTCGGCCGGCTCGACGTCTTCGCCCCGGCAACGCTCGACGCGGCGCCAGCCGGGCTCGGTGTCGCAGTGGCGCTGATCACCCTGGGCCTGCTGGTCAAGATGGCAGCGTGGCCGTTCCACGCTTGGCTGCCGCCCGCCCATGCCGGCGCCATCGCCCCCATCAGCGCGCTGCTCTCCGCTCTCGTGGTGAAGGCGCCGGCCTTCTTCCTCCTGCGGCTCTGGACCGGCCCCTTCGCTCCGCTCGCCGAGCCCGCCTTCCTCGCGGCCATGGGCATGCTGGGTGCCACGGCCATCCTGTGGGGCTCGGTGCAGGCGCTACGCCAGGATCGGGTGAAGCGCGTGGTGGCCTATTCGACCGTGGCGCAACTCGGCTATCTCCTGCTCGCGGTGCCGCTCGCCGCCGCCGGTGGGACGGCGGCAACGCTCGCTTGGCAAGGCGCCGTCCTGCACGCGCTCACCCACGGTCTCGCCAAGGCGGGTCTGTTCCTTGCCGCTGGCAGCCTCTTGGTCACGGCCGGTGGCGACCGGCTGCGCGACCTCGTCGGCACCAGCCGCGGCGTTCCGGTACTGGCCTTCACGATGGGCGTGGCCGTCGTCTCGCTCATGGGCCTGCCGCCGAGCCTGGGCTTTCTGGGCAAGTGGCTGATGCTCCGGGCGAGCCTCGAAAGCGGCCAGTGGTGGTGGGCGGTGCCGATCCTCGCGGGCGGCCTGTTGGCGGCAGCCTACGGCTTTCGCCTCGTCGCCATGACCTTCCGCGGCGGGACCACTCGGCGGCGTCGACGTCTGCGCGTCCGCAACCGGCCCCCGCTCGACTGGCTGGCCTTCGCCCTGGTCATGGCGCCGATGCTGCTGCTCCTGGCAGCAGCGCCGCTCACCGCCCTCGTCGGCGACGTGCCCGGCTTCGGCGTGACGTCGCCGTGATCGGCGAGGCGTTCGTTCCCCTGGCCCTGCTCGCCTGCTCGCTCGTGCCGGCGGCGGTGGTCGCTTGGCTCGGCGAGGCGCCCGGCCATCTGCGCAACCGCTGGACGCTGGGCGGCGCCGTCGCCAAGGTCGCCGTGGTCGGCCTGATGATGCTGGGCGTGCAGGCGGGCCAAGTCTACGACGCCACCCTGCCGCTCGCCCCCGGTCTCGCGCTGGAGTTGCGGATCGACGCGCTGGCGCTGTTGTTCGTCAGCCTCTCCGCAGTGCTCTGGCTGGCGACGTCCGTCTTCGCCATTGCCTACTTGGCGAAGGACAGGAGCCAGCGGCGCTTCTTCACCTTTTTCAATTTTTGCGTGACGGCGACGACCGGTATCGCCCTCGCGGGCAACCTCTTTACCTTTTTCGTCTTCTACGAACTCCTGACCCTCGCCACTTGGCCCCTGGTGGCGCATGCGGGCGATCGGGCGAGCCTTCAGGCGGGGCGACGGTACCTCCGCTACACCCTTGCCGGCAGCGTCGCCCTCCTGCTCGGCATCCTCCTCTTCCACGGTCTCGCGGGTGCGTTGGCCTTCGGCGACACCGCCGCCGTCCTGGCGCTGGTCGAGGGGGATCGTGTCGTCCTCACCGCGGCCTTCGTGCTGATGGCGGCAGGCCTCGCCGTGAAGGGGGCGATGGTGCCGCTCCACGCTTGGCTGCCGGCAGCGATGGTGGCCCCGGCACCGGTGAGTGCGCTGCTCCACGCCGTCGCCGTGGTCAAGGCCGGCGCCTTCGGCATCGTCCGGTTGGTGCTCGACGTCTACGGCGTCGAGGCCACGCGCGAGTTGGGCTTGGGCCTGCCGCTGCTGCTTTGGGCGTCGTTCACCATCATCACGGGCTCGGTGATCGCGCTCCGCCAGGATACCGTGAAGAAACGACTCGCCTATTCCACCGTGAGCCAAGTCTCCTACATCATGCTTGGCGTGGGGCTGCTCGGACCGATCGGCCTCGTCGGCGGCCTCGTCCATCTCGTCCACCAGGGGCTGATGAAGATCACCCTGTTTTTCTGTGCCGGTGCTTTGGAGAAGCTCGTAGGCGTCACGCGGATCGACCAGATGGCCGGCGTCGGCTGGCGAGCGCCCTGGACCATGCTCGCCTTCACCCTCGGCGCCCTCGGCATGATGGGGGCGCCGCCGCTCGCCGGCTTCGTCTCCAAGTGGTATCTGGGCCTCGGCGGCATCGAGATCGGCGCGATCTGGGTGCTCTTGGTGCTCGCCGGTTCCACGCTCCTGAATGCCCTCTACTTCCTGCCCATGGTCTACGCTGCCTGGTTCAAGGTGCCGCCGGTGGCGGGCGACAGCCCGGATGCCGCCCGCGCCAAGGCGATGAACGACCTGTTCGCGGCGCCTTGGCTGGTCGGCCCCGCTGTCTTCGCCGCTTCGGCCGCACTCGCCTCCGGCCTGCTGGCCGCGTCCGATCTCAGCCCGCTCGCCTGGGCCGAACTGATCGTCGAGCGGCAATACCTCGTGCCCTGGCCGGTGCCCGAATGACCGCACTCCTGCTCGTCCTCACGCCCCTTCTGCCGGCGGTACTGGCGTTTCTGGCGCTCGTCCCGGAGGCGAAGCCCGTCGTCCGTCGGCTTGCCTGGATCGCCGCGGTACCGGCTCTGCTCACGGCGCTGCTGGTGCCGGCCGGGAGCGAGGTGGTCCTCGACGACGTGCTGCTGGGCTTGCGGCTCGGCCTTGCCGCGGAGGCTCGGCTCTTCCTCGGCGGTGCCGCGGTGCTCTGGCTGCTCGCGGCCCTGCATGCCAGCGCCTATCTGGAGCTCACACCGCGCACGCCGCGCTTCACCGGCCTCTTCCTGCTGTGCATGTCGGGCAATCTGGGGCTGCTCGTCGCCCAGGACGTGGCCGGCTTCTATCTCGCCTTCGCCCAGATGTCGCTCGCCGCCTACGTCCTCGTCGTGCACGACGAAACGGCCAAGGCGTACCGGGCTGGCGCGGTCTACATCTGGCTCGCGGTCGTCGGCGAGACCTGCCTGCTGCTCGGCTTCCTCCTGGGTGCCAGCGCGGCCGAGGAGTTTGCGCTGACGGAGGTGCGCCGGGCCTTGCTCCATGCCGACGGCGCCGCCTTGGCGATCAGCCTGCTCGTCGCCGGCTTCGGCATCAAGATGGGCCTCGTGCCGCTGCACGTCTGGCTGCCCTTGGCGCATCCGGCGGCGCCGAGTCCCGCCTCCGCCGTGCTCTCGGGGGCCATGATCAAGGCCGGCCTCTTCGGTCTCATGGCTTTTCTGCCGCTGGGTACGGCGCCTTTGCTCGTGCTCGGCACGCTTTTGGTGGCGGTCGGCCTTCTCACCGCATTCTATGGCGTTGCGATCGGGCTCGCGCAGTCCGACGCCAAGGCCATCCTCGCCTATTCCAGTCTCAGCCAGATGGGTGTCGTGGCGAGCGGTCTCGGCGTCGCGGCCCTCCTGCCCGATGCAGCGCCGGCCGTTCTGGCCGCGCTCGGCCTCTATGCGTTGCATCACGGCTTGGCCAAGGGCGGGCTCTTCCTCGCCGTCGGCGCCCGGCAGAAGGGGGCCGACGGTGGCCCGCTCCGCCCCGTGTTCGCCCTCGTCGTCGCCGTCGCGGCCCTGGCGCTCGCCGGACCGCCGTTGACCAGCGGTGCGGTTGCCAAGCTCGGCCTGAAGGCGGCGGTCGAGACCGGGGATGCGGTTTGGCTGCAGGGCTTCGTCCTGCTGCTCTCGGTGTCCGCCATCGCCACCACCGTGCTGGTGCTGCACGCCCTCGACCGCTTGCGTCAGGTGTCCTCGCAACGGCGGGCACCCACAACGGAGGTCGTCGTGCTTCTCGGAACGACGGCCGCAGCGGTGCTCGCCGGGCAGGTCCTCACTTGGGGGGCTGCGCCGACCGGCTTGCGAGACGCCGCCCTTTCGCCCTCCAGCCTTCGCGAAGCCGCGTGGCCGGTCGCCGTCGGTGTAGCTCTGGCAGTCGGCCTGCGGCGCCTGCACTGGCGTTTGCCTGCGGTGCCCGAAGGCGATCTCCTGACACCGCTGCAAGGATGGGCGATACGCGCCTGCGACCGTCTGCGGCTCGCAGCGAGCCCGTCGGTGCTGTCGACACGGTCTCCGATGCCGTGGGTGCGGGCACCGAAGCTGCCGGCGGACCCATCGACGACGCTCGCAGCGACGACCGTCGCCATGCTGGTCGTGCTGGTCGTTAGTCTACTGGCTTAGCCGGTCTCAGCCTCGGGCGCCCGAAATCGCCGGCTCGCGCTGCACCGGCGGCGTCGACTGGACCGCGGCCTTGCAACTGTCGAGCCGCTCGAGCGCCGCGATTACGGCGTCGACCTCTGACGGATCGGTGAGGCGGAGTGTGCGGACCACGCCGGGACGGATAAGGGCGATCTGAAGATGCATCGACGAACCTTCGTATGGTGGCGGCGGGACCCGTGACGCCCGCATGGCCCTGTGTCCCTCTCCTACACGCACGGGTTCACGAAAAACTACCTAAAATTGCATTTATCTCGAATCGAACGCAACCGTTCTCTATCCGGTGGAGCGCTTTTCCAGCGCGACGTGCGTGTCGGCGTAGCCCGCCGCCCGTCGCCGCTCGACCGCCGACGTCGTGAAATCGGCCACGCCGCTCGGATCCTCCGGCTCGCTCGGCCGCACCCACACGACGCGTCGCAGGCGTTCCGCTGCCTCCGCGCTGCGGTCGGCCGAGAGCAGCTCCAGCATGCGACCGCCGACGTCCGCCATCCCGGTCGGCACACTGCCGCGACGGGGGAACAGGTCGACGATCACGGCCAGGTCCACGACTTTGGTAGGAACGAGCTCCAATACTGCGGCCAGCGGCGAGACGAAGGCGAGGCTGCCGTCCCAGAACCGATGCACCTCGCCGTTCGCCGTCGTCGCCGCGACGGCAGGGAAGGTCGGCGGCAGGGCCGACGCGGCCAGCACGTGGGTGGCGTCGATGGTCTGTGCGGCGTGGCGGGTGCCCGCCGGCAGGTACAGCACGTCACCGGGCTCGAGCTGCAGGTCCCAGGACCTGTC
>JBJHBG010000080.1:13665-22948 GCA_050485385.1 Geminicoccaceae bacterium
CACGTGGGTGGCGTCGATGGTCTGTGCGGCGCTGTCGAACACGCCCACCCGGCCGGTCTCCAGATCGGTTGCGGTCAACACGAGGCGGGGTTGCAGCCGCCGGAAGTCGACGTGCCGATCGAGCGTGCGCGCGAGCGGGGCGGTATCGTAGAGGCTGTCCCAGTTGCCGAGCCCGAACCAGGTGCTGCGCGGCACGTACATCGCGGGATTGCCGTAGGCGCCGAGTGCCGTCGCCAGGGTTGGCGCGAAGGGGAGGCTGGGCCGGCCGAGATCCTGCCAGAATCCCGCGAGTGCCGCTGCCGGATCGTTCTTGCGGTGACCGCAGAGGACGGCGGCGTTCAAGGCACCGGTCGACGTCGCCGCCACCACCGTCGGCGCAATGCCCGCCTCCTGCAACGCCTGCACGACACCTGCTTGGTACGCGGCAAGGGCGCCTCCACCCTGGAGGACGAGTATCGTTTGGCGTTCGGTCATGGGTGGGCTCCTCTCGGGGCGTGGGGTTCGCTCAGGGGCCGAGATGTGCCCGCAGCCAGGCGAACCAAGCGCCGCCCAAGCCGATGTCGGCGAACAACTGGACGACGAGCGGGCAGGCGAGAACGGTGTTGTTGAGGGTGAAGCGGCGGCGCGTCGGCGGTGCGATCGGCCAGGTCGGCATGGCCCTGATCTCGGCGACGCGGCGCGACCAAAGCTCGATGTCGCCCGAGAGCCGGCGGATCTCGTCCGTGTCCTGGCTCTCCAGAACACGGTCGCGCAGTCGGCTGATCTGCCCGGTCACACCCCGGACCTGCGCCAGGTAGCGACGCTTCTGCCGGACCATGTCCCGGTGGAACGCACGGAGCGGCAGGACGAAGGCGAGGACGACGAAGCCGAGTGCAACGACCAGGAGGCCCGTGTGCACGGGCAGCCAGGAGCCGTAGCGCCGTCCGAAATACTCGACGACCATCACCAGCACCAGCCACGCCGCGAGGTAGGCTGCCGGCAGGGAGACCACGGTCGCCTGCCGGAAATAGTAGTCACCGAGCGGCCGGAGCCCGCCCGTCAGGTCCGGCGCACCCGGGCGGGCGACGACGTGCAGGCCGTGGCGGGCGAGGTGGCGGTGCAGGCGGCCGGCTTGGGCCATGGTCCCGAGATAGCGGCCGGCGGGATAGGCGAGCAGCGTGGCGACGAGCCCGAGCAGCCAACTCCTCGGCGCCCCCTCGATGAGGCCCACGGCCACGAAGCCCGACGCGATGGCGAGCGCGGCGGCGAGCCCCGCCACGTGCTGCCAGTGCCGCCGCTCCCGGCGCAGACCTGCAAGCAGCGCCGTGACTGCGCCGGGCGGCCCGACGATCACCTCGGCTCCCACCAGGTCGTCGATCGTCTCCTCCAGGCAGGCCGGCAGCCCGTATGCCGCGAGCGCACCCGCCAGGAACACGACGAAACCCGAGAGGCGCATCCAGTCCCAGCGCAGCAGGTTCGTGCCGTGGACCGCGGCGCTGTCGCCGGCGGACAAGAGGACGAGGACGACGAGCGCCGCCACCGTTGCGAGGTGCCAGCGGCGATCGCTCGGATCGTCGACGGTCGGGGCGGGTGCGCTCGGCTCCGCGAGCATGGCATCCTCCGGGCCTGCTTGGGTCCGGTTCTCCTGACCTGGAGCCTATGTCGGGGCGGGGTCCAGCACCAGTCTCATCGACCGCCCGGCGAGATCAGCGCGAGAACGCCATCCGGGAGCCAACCTTCCCGGCCCTCCTGTGCGCACCAGACAAACCCGCTTTCGGCGAAGATCGGCTGCACGCGGTCGCCGGCCTCGACGTCCAGTTCCCTCGCGTCGAAGTCGCGGCGCATGCGCCAGGGGGTCTCGTCACGGTCGATCCAGGCCGTCGGCGTCCAGCCCGACCGGCCGTCCGGACCCGCGCACCAGATCCAGCCGACGACGTCGGTCGTCCGCGCCGGATCGGCGACCACCACGTCGCCGGCGCGGACGCGGATCGGATCGGGATAGGGGGCGTCGTAGCGCTCGACGACGCAGGCCGTCGTGCCCTCCGGATAGCGGTAGAGCACGGCCCACCACCTGCCTCAGACGAGCTTCCTGACGTCGGTCAGCCGGCCGGTGATGGCGGCAGCGGCGGCCATCGCCGGGCTCAGGAGGTGGGTCCGTCCGCCACGGCCCTGCCGACCCTCGAAATTGCGGTTCGAGGTGGAGGCGCAGCGCTCGCCGGGAGCGAGGATGTCCGGGTTCATGCCGAGGCACATCGAGCAGCCCGCCTCGCGCCACTCGAAGCCCGCGTTCTTGAAGACCGTGTCGAGGCCCTCCTCCTCCGCCTGATGCTTCACCAGACCGGAGCCGGGCACCACCATGGCCCGCACGCTGTCGGCGATCCGCTTGCCCTCGAGAACCTTCGCGGCCGCCCGCAGGTCCTCGATACGGCCGTTGGTGCAGGAGCCAAGAAACACCCGCTCGACAGCGATCTCGCTCATCGGCGTGTTCGGCTGGAGGCCCATATAGTCGAGCGCCCGCTCGATGGCCCGGCGCTGCTCGGCACTCGCCGCCTGCTTGGGATCGGGCACGCGGCCGGAGATGGCCACCACGTCCTGCGGGCTCGTGCCCCAGGTCACCTGCGGCTCGATGTCCTCGGCCCTCAGCTCGACCTCGGTATCGTAGCGCGCACCGGGATCGGAGGGCAGCGTCCGCCAGTAGGCGACCGCCTGCTCGTAGGCGCCGGCCTTGGGCGCCTTGGGGCGGCCCTGGATGTAGCGGAACGTGGTCTCGTCGGGCGCGATCAAGCCGGCGCGAGCCCCCGCCTCGATCGACATGTTGCAGATGGTCATGCGGCCTTCCATCGAGAGGCCGCGCACCACCGAGCCCGCATATTCGATGACATGGCCGGTACCGCCGGCGGTGCCGATCCTGCCGATGATCGCGAGAATGACGTCCTTCGCCGTGACGCCGAAGCCGAGTTCGCCATCGACGGAGATGCGCATGTTCTTCGGCCGCTTTTGCAGCAGCGTCTGCGTCGCCAGCACGTGCTCCACCTCGCTCGTGCCGATGCCGAAGGCGAGGGCACCGAAGGCGCCGTGGGTCGACGTATGACTGTCGCCGCAGACGATGGTCATACCCGGCAGGGTGAAGCCCTGCTCGGGGCCGACGATGTGGACGATGCCCTGGCGGATGTCGGTGACGTCGTAGAGCTCGATGCCGAACGCTGCGGCGTTCTCGATCAACGCGTCGACCTGCACCTTGGCGACCGGATCCTTGATGCCGTGGATACGGTCCGGGTCGGTCGGCACGTTGTGGTCGACCACGGCGAGCGTGGCCTCCGGCCGGCGCACCTTGCGCCCCGAGGCGCGCAGCCCCTCGAACGCCTGCGGGCTCGTCACCTCGTGGACGAGGTGCCGGTCGATGTAGATGAGGCAGGTGCCGTCGTCCTGGCGCTCGACCAGGTGCTCGTCCCAAATCTTGTCGAACAGCGTACGCGGCGCCGTCATCTCACCCCTCCCGACAAAAACGTAGGGCCTCGGCCTCAGCTGGCCGCGGCCTCGGTGGTCCTGCTGGTCTGCTTCTCGGCGATGCGCGCCGACTTGCCGCGGCGACCCCGGAGGTAGTAGAGCTTGGCCCGGCGCACGCGGCCCCGGCGCACCACCTCGATCGAATCGATGCGCGGGCTGTAGAGCGGAAACACCCGCTCCACCCCCTCGCCATAGCTGATCTTGCGCACCGTGAAGGCCGAATTGAGGCCGCGGTTGCGCCGGGCGATGCACACGCCCTCGAAGGCCTGAACGCGCTCGCGGGTGCCCTCGATCACCTTGACGTTCACCCGCAAGGTATCGCCGGGGGCGAAGTCGGGGATCGGCCGCTCCCCCACCAGGCGGGCGATCTCTTCCTGCTCGAGTTGCTCGATCACGTTCATCGATGTGGTCCCTCGCTGGGGTCGGCTCCCGCCGAGCCCGTTGTACGGTCAAACATGGTGGGCGGCGAAGCGGTCCCAAAGGTCCGGGCGCCGTTCGCGCGTCAATCGTTCGGCCTCGGCCCGGCGCCAGGCGCGGATGCGGCCGTGGTCGCCGGAGAGCAGGATTTCGGGGACGGCCACACCCTCGAACACCCGCGGCCGCGTATAGTGCGGATACTCCAAAAGCCCGTCGCCGAAGCTCTCCTCGGCGAGGCTCGCCGCCGAGCCCATCACACCGGGCAAGAGCCGCACGCAAGCGTCGAGCAGGGCGATCGCCGCCGGCTCGCCGCCGCTGAGGACGAAGTCGCCGAGGCTGACCTCCTCGATGTCGCGGCTTTGGATCACCCGCTCGTCGATGCCCTCGAAGCGCCCGCACAACAGCACGACACCCGCACCCTCGGCAAGCGCCCGCACGCGCGCCTGGTCGAGCGGCCGGCCGCGCGGGCTGGTCGCCAGGCGTGGCCGGCCGTCGGCCGGCACCGCATCCAGGGCCGCCGCCACCACGTCGGGCCGCATCACCATGCCGGCCCCGCCGCCGAAGGGCGTGTCGTCCACGCTGCCGTGGCGATCCGTGGCGAAGTCGCGCAGCCGCACCGTCTCCAGCGACCAGACACCCTCGTCGAGGCCGCGTCCGGCAAGCGAGCAGCCGAGCGGTCCCGGCAGCATTTCGGGGAACAGCGTCAACACGGTGGCGCGCCAGGGCCCGCTCATCGCGCCCGTCCCGCCACCCGGTCGGCGGCCCCCGCCACCTCCAGCTCGACCACCGGCGCCATCACCAGTCGGCCGCCGGCAACGTCCACCTCGGGAAAGCGCTCGCGGGTGAAGGGCAAGGACAACTCCTCGCCGCCCCCGGCCAGGATCTCCACCACGTCGCCGGCGCCGTAGTCGACCACCGCCCGCACCCGGCCCACGGTCCGCCCGCGTTCGTCGACCACCTCCAGGCCCTGGAGATCCTCGACGTACCATTCGTCCTCGTCGGTCGCGGGCAGGGCCGCGCGGTCGACCCAAAGCTCCACGCCGCGGAGCGCCTCGGCGGCATTGCGGTCGTCGATGCCGGCGAAATGCGCGACCACGCCCTTCGGCGTCACCCTGAGGTCGGTCACCCGGAACTGGCGTTCGCCGCTCGCGTCCTGCAAGGGGCCGTAGGCGGCGACGGCCTCGGGCTCGGCCGTGAATGCGCGCAGCTTGACGTCGCCGCGCACGCCGTGGGCGGTCGTCACCACGCCGACACAGACGCGCTTTTTGGGCGACATGGCGGCTCCGTCCCCGGCCCGGCTCAGGCCTCGGCGGCCGCCGCCTCGGCTTCCGCCTTCTTCGCGGCGATCGCCTCGGCGCGCTTGCCGGTGCCGCGCATCCGCGTCGCCCCCGGCTTGATGCCGGTCACGTCGAGGAAGCGGGCGACGCGGTCCGTGGTCTGCGCCCCCTGGCCGAGCCAGTGCTCGATCCGGTCCTTGTCCAGCACCAGCCGCTCCGGATGGTCCTTCGGCAAAAGCGGGTTGAAGGTGCCCACCTTCTCCAGAAAGCGGCCATCGCGGCGGGCGCGGCTGTTGGCGACCACGACGCGGTAAAAGGGGCGCTTCTTGGCGCCGCCGCGGGCGAGGCGAATGGTAACGGCCATGGTATCGGTTCTCTCTCGTTCGAACGGAACTGCGGGTAACGGCTCTACTGGGGCAACAGCCCGGGCGGCAACTGCCCACCCATGGGCAGGCCGCGCCTGCCCATCTTCTTCACGCGCTTCATCATCGTCTGCATGTCGTTGAACTGCTTCAAGAGCTTGTTCACGTCCTGCACCGAGGTGCCGGAGCCGGCGGCGATCCGGCGCTTGCGCGAGGCACCGAGCACCTTGGTGTCGCGCCGCTCCTTGGGCGTCATGCTGTCGATGATCGCGGCCTGACGGGTGAAGATGCCCTCGTCGATCTTCGCCTCGGCGAGTTGCTTCTTCACCTTGGCGACCCCGGGCATCATGCCCATGAGGCCGCTCATGCCGCCCATCTTCCTGATTTGCAGGATCTGCTTCTTGTAGTCGTCGAGGTTGAAGGAGCCGCGCTGCATCTTGCGCGCGAGCTTCTCCGCCTCGTCCTTGTCGACCTCCTCGGCCGCCTTTTCGACCAACGACACCACGTCGCCCATGCCGAGGATGCGCGACGCCACCCGCGCCGGGTGGAACAGCTCCAACGCGTCGGGCTTTTCGCCCGTGCCCACCAGCTTGATCGGCCTGCCGGTCACCTGCCGCATCGAGAGCGCGGCGCCGCCCCTGGCGTCGCCGTCCATCCGCGTCAGCACGATGCCGGTGACGCCGACGCGCTCGTCGAACGTGCGCGCCGTGTTCACGGCGTCCTGGCCGGTCATGGCGTCGGCCACCAGCAGCACTTCCTGCGGCTGGGCGGCGGCCTTCACCGCCTCCAGCTCGGTCATCAGCGCGTCGTCGATGGCGAGCCGGCCCGCCGTGTCCAACAGCACCGCGTCGTAGCCCTCCGAGCGCGCCGTCCGCAGCGCCCGCTCGGCGATCGCCACCGCCTCCTGGCCCGCCACGATCGGCAGCGACGTGCAGCCCACCTGACCCGCCAACACCTCGAGCTGCTGCTGCGCCGCCGGTCGCCGCGTGTCGAGCGAGGCCACCAACACGCGCTGCTTGTCCCGCTTCATCAGCCGGCGGGCGAGCTTGCCCGTGGTCGTCGTCTTGCCCGAACCCTGGAGCCCCGCCAGCATCACCACCAAGGGCGGGTTGGTCGGCTTCACCAAGTCGACCGTCTCGCCGCCCAGAAGCTCGACCAGACCGTCGTTGACGATCTTCACCACCATCTGGCCGGGGGTGACGCTCCTGATCACCTCGGCGCCGACGGCCCGCTCCTTGATGCTGGCAACGAACGCCTTGACCGTCGGCAGCGCCACGTCCGCCTCGAGCAGGGCGATCCGCACCTCGCGCAACGCCTGCTCGACGTCGGCCTCGCTCAAGGCACCACGCCGCTTCAGGCGATCCAGGACGTCGCCCAGTCTCGTGCTCAGACTCTCGAACATGACGATGGGGCCGCGCGTCCGCGGCCGTCTCTCCGCCGGCTAGATGACATGCACCTTGGAAAAGGACGCGTTTTGTAGGCGCACGATCCCCCCGGCGTCAAGCGCGGCAGCCGCAATGAAAAGTCCGGGAAGGAGAGGGTCTGGAGGCTTTCGGCAGCCCGCGCGTCTCGGCAACCGGAAGTCCAATGGCCGCCATGGCCGGCGCCTGCCATGGCTGCCGCCCGAACCCCGAGGGAGCGACGGCGTGGCAAGCAGGGACGACGTGCGGGTCAACTCGGCGGCGATGGCCGCCATGTACCGCGCCGTTTGGCGCGCCACCGGCCGCCGGCAGCTGCTGCTCATCGCCCTCTCGCTCGCCGTCGCCGCCCTCGCCGCAGCCCCGCTCCAGTTCCAAAAGCAGATCGTGAACGGCCTCGTCGACTACGCCGACCGCGAACACCTCGTCGTTGCTTGCCTGTCGCTGCTCGGCGTGGTGCTGCTCAGCGGCACCCTCAAATTCGCGCTCGGCTTTGCCCAAGCCGTCGTCGGCGAACGCGTCGTCTTGATGATCCGCGAGCGCGTCTACGGCAACTTCGTCCACGACACCAACGCGGGCCGTCCCGACACCCCCGCCAAGGGCACCGTCGTCGCCATCCTCTCGGCCGAGGCCGAATCGGTCGGCGCCTTCGCCGGCGCCGCCATCGCCGGACCCCTGCTCCAACTCGGCACGCTCGCCAGCGTCATCGCCTTCATCACCACCCAGCAGCCGTTCCTGGGCCTGTTCGCGCTCGCCGTCGTCCTGCCCCAAGGACTCGTCGTCGTCTTCACCCAACGGCGCATCAACCGCCGCGTGCGCGAACGCGTCCAAGCCCTCCGCCACGCCTCCGGCCAACTCGCCGAAAGCGACGTCCGCGCCGTCGAGCAGGCCGTGCTCGACGACTACCGCCGCATGTACGAAACCGGCCGGCGCATCTTCTTCCTCAAACTCTCGACCAAATTCGTCCTCTCCATCATCTCCGCCTTCGGCGTCGTCGGCATCCTCTTCATCGGCGGCTCGCTCGTCCTCGACGGCCGTACCGACGTCGGCATCGTCGTCGCCAGCCTCACCGGCCTCACCCGGATCGAACGCCCCTGGCGCGACCTCATCGCCTTCTTCCGCCAAGCCTCCACCGTCCGCGTCCGCTACGAACTCATCGTCGACAGCCTCGGGAAGCGCGGGTGAGGCCAGCCCAAAGGAAGCAGGGGGCTTTCGGCCCCCCGCACCCCCCGAGCGACGGCTACCGCCGCCGCCACCTTGGCGCGGGGTGTGCGTGGGAAGCGTGGGACCGGGCAGACAGCGGAGGGGCGAGATCGGCCCGGAGCGGCCATTGCGCTCCGACGTCTGCTCGTCACATTCTCTGCTCGTCGCGCAATGTTGCAGAGCGCGGGATGACGAGCGCGGGCCCATTGGTACCGTCACAAGGCTATCCCAAACTCTGTACGGAAACCAGGTGCCACGACTCCGTTCTGGGAACCGACCAATGGCTAATCGTTTGCTCACTTGTAGCGAATATAGATTATCATTTATATGCACAGTGCCGTTGACCGAGCAGCTACCCGAGGATTGCACAAACGCACGTATTTGCGGAAATCTATCGCATGAACCACACACACAAAGCATTATTTAAGTTTCAATCCGCATCTACGGCAGAAAAAGTCCTGACAAACAAAGCGCTGCGGGTTTCCCGATTTAAACAACTTAATGATCCATTCGAATTATTCGCAATTTCACTGCGCGATAGAGAATTGCGAGAGCGTCATAGAGGTTGGGTCAATGCTCTTGACGAAAAATACGGAATGATTAGCTTTAGTCATGAATACAATAATCCAGTTATGTGGAGCCACTATTCTGACGAACACAAAGGCGTTTGCATTCAATTTAGCGTTGATCACGAAACTATTTTTAGTATAAAATATGTAGAGGAGCGGCTATTTTTTGGTTTGTCCGCTGAAAATTTTCTTGATCATATCAAAAAAGAGAATTCGCTAGAACTTTTGCTGACCAAATACAATCATTGGAAATACGAAAAAGAGGCACGAATAATAAGTAAGATTTCTGAATGCGAAAATATTGGTGAGTATTTTTTTGAGAAATTTGATACCAAATTGAAGCCGACGAAGCTTTTCCTTGGACCTCGCTATAAAAGTGGATCGAATCCTGGGCTCAGAAAAGCAGTAGTCGATCTTGGGCTAAATGGAGACCTCGAACTACCCCGCTCTCGGCGCCGTTGAACGAGTGATGAGCGGGGCGGCGGGGTTGGGCGCGGGTACGCGAACGCGCTCGATGTGCTTTTCGGGCCGTTCGGGGGGTCTCGGGCGGC
>JBJHBG010000081.1:0-22551 GCA_050485385.1 Geminicoccaceae bacterium
ATGCCCTTTGGACCGCCATCGGCAGTCTCCTCGACGCCTTCCTGCCCGGCGAATGCGCAAACTACATCGCCAATTGTGGTTATCGTCTACCTAACCGGGAAACGCGCTAGCGCTTCTTGATCAGCATCAGGCCGTCGGCGATGGGTACCAGCGTGGCGGCGAGGGCGTGGTCGTCGCGGCAGCGGCGGGCGACGGCGCGGAGCGCCTCGGTCTGGCGGTCGGTGTCGGCGGGGTCCGCCACCGCGCCACCCCAGAACAGGTTGTCGAGGGCGACGAGCCCGCCGGCACGCACCAGGTCGAGCGCGAGGTCGAGATAACGTGGATAGCCCTTCTTGTCGGCGTCGACGTAGACGAGATCGACCTGGCCGCGCTCGGGGCCGGCGGCGAGCGCCTCGAGGCTGGCCTCGGCCAGCCCCAGACGCCGCTCGATGCGGTCGGCCACCCCCGCCTCCGCCCAGTGCCGGTCGCCGAGGCGGTCCCACTCGGTGGCGTCGAGGGTGACGATGCGGCCCCCGTCGGGCAGCGCCAGCGCCATGGCGAGCGTGCCGTAGCCGGTGAAGGTACCGACCTCGACGACCAGGCGCGCGTCCAGGAGTTCGACCAGGAAGGCCAACAGTTCCGCCTGCTCGGGCGCGGTCATCATCGACGCCTCGGGCAAGGCGCGCGTCGCCGCCTCCAGCCGGTCGAGGACGGGATGCGGCCGGCGCGCTTCGGCACGCCGCCAGTCCCGGAGTTCGGGTGAGAGGGCGTAGACGTCGGTCATGACTCAACTCCGGCGAAAGCCCGCATAGCCCTCGGCGGCCACCGTGTCGCATACCTCCCGATAGGGCGGACAGCCGACATAGGGCATGAACACACGCGGCTTGCCGGGTACGTTGGCGCCCAGGTACCAGGAGTTGCAGGTCGGATAGAGGGTGCGCCCGGCGATCGCCCCCACCTCGGCCACCCATGCTTCCTGGGCGTCCGGCAGCGCCTCGATCTCGTCCTCGCCCGCGGCCGCGAGCGCCGCCAGGCAATCGGCGATCCACTCGACGTGCTGCTCGATCGACATCAGCATGTTGCTCAGGACCGACGGGCTGCCGGGGCCGGTGATGGTGAAGAGGTTGGGAAAGCCCGCCACGCACAGGCCGAGATAGCTCTTCGGCCCCTCGGCCCAGGCGTCGGCGAGGCGTCGGCCGGCGCGCCCCCGCACCTCGACGCGCAGGAGCGCTCCGGTCATCGCATCGAAGCCGGTGGCGAAGACGATGGCGTCGACCGGGTAGCTGCGGCCCGCGACGACCGGCCCCGTCGGATCGATCCGCTCGATCGGCGTGGTGCGCACGTCGACCAGGTGGACGTTGGGCCGGTTGAAGGTCGCGTAGTAGCCGGTGTCGACGCAGAGCCGCTTGCACCCCACCACGCTCGGCGAGCAGAGGAGATCGGCGGTGGCGGGGTCGGCGACGATGGCGCGCACCTTCTCGTGCAGGAAGGCCGCCGCCATGGCGTTGGCGCGCGGGTCGGTGAGTTGGTCGGCGAAGGCACCGTTGAAGCAGAGCCCGCCCTGGGCGTAGCGGGCCTCGTACTCGGCCCGCCGCTCCGCGTCCGTCACCTCGACCGCCTTTTGACCGTTGAAGGTGTAGTCGATGTAGGAGCGCCGCTTCCTGGTCCGCGCGCGCAGACCGGCGTAGTCGGCCTTCACCGCCGCCTGGCGATCCGGATCGAGCGGGCCATTGTGAGCCGGCACCACGAAGTTCGCGGTGCGCTGGAAGACGACCAGTTCGCGCGCTTCGGCGGCCAGGATCGGGATCGACTGGATCGCCGAGGACCCGGTGCCGATCACGGCGACCCGCTGGCCCCTGAAGTCGACCGGCTCGTGCGGCCAGCGGCCGGTGTGGTAGGTGCTGCCCCGAAAGCCATCGAGCCCCTCGAAGCGCGGGACGTTCGGGACGGACAGGCAGCCGGTCGCCATGATGCAGAAGCGGCCGGCGACCGGTGCTCCGGTCGCGGTCTCGACCAGCCAGCGCTTGCCCGCCTCGTCGTAGGTCAGCGCGGTGACCCGGCGGTCGAAGCGGATGTCGCGGCGAAGGTCGAACCGGTCGGCGACGTGCTCGGCGTAGGCCAGGATCTCGGGCTGGCCGGCGTAGCGCTCGGTCCAGGTCCAGTCCTGCTGCAGTTCGTCGGAGAAGGAATAGGAGTATTCCAGGCTCTCGACGTCGCAGCGGGCACCCGGATAGCGGTTCCAGTACCAGGTGCCGCCCACGCCGTCGCCCGCCTCCAGCACGCAGGCACGGAGCCCTAGGCCGCGCAGGCGGTGCAGCATGTAGAGCCCGGCAAAGCCGGCGCCGACGATCACGGCATCGTAGGTCGTCGCCTCGCGCATGGCCGCTCCCGCTCCGTCACCCAGGTCCCCGCACTATGGGTGCGCGTGGCGCGGGGTCAATTCGGGGCGGGCGGGACGGCAGCCATGCAGCCAGCCCGCCCCCGGCGTCAGGCGGCCTTGGCGACGTGCGCCTTCGCGGCTTCCAGCACCGCCTCCGCGTGGCCCGGCACCTTCACGCCGCGCCAAGCCTGCACGACCTTGCCATCGGCGTCGACGAGGAAGGTCGAGCGGTCGATGCCCATGTACGTCTTGCCGTACATCGACTTCTCGACCCAGGCGCCGAGCGCCTCGACGAAGCCGCCCGCCTCGTCGGACAGGAGCGGGAACTCGAGCCCGTGCTTGGCCTTGAACTTGTCGTGGCTGACGGCGCCGTCCTTGGACAAGCCCAGAACCTTGACGCCGATGGCGGCGAAGGCGCCGCCGAGCTCCTGGAACGCCAGGGCTTCCTTGGTGCAGCCCGAGGTGTCGTCCTTGGGGTAGAGATAGAGCACGAAGGGCGCACCGCGGAGGTCGCTCTTCGTCAGGCGACCGCCGCCGTCGGTCGGCAGGTCGAAATCGGGCAGTGGGTGGCCGGCGTCGAGCGTCATGGGCTGGTCTCCTTGCGAAGCGTCGTGTGGTACTCGAGATTGCCGAAGCGGCAGCGGCGTCAAGAGGGCGGTTGCTCGAACATGGGGGCGGCGAGCCCGTAGTGACCGGCGGCGATGGTCTCGACACGCGCCTGCAATGCGACGAGCTGCCGTTCGAGGGCCGCGAGGTCGATGGCGGCCTGGTCGTCCTCCAATGCCGCCTGGGCGGCGGCGAGCACCGCCGCCTGCAAGGCCTCGGGGGCGCCTTCGGGGGCAAACGTGCCGTCGACGGTGAGCCGCACCACGGCCGCGACGGCGTGCTGGAGCCGGAGGGCGGCCACCAGGTCGTCGGTCTCCTCGGCGGTGAGCAGCCCCGCCTCGAAGGCCCTGACGAACACCCCGGCGGTGCTCTGCCCCAACAAACCGGGCTCGGCGTGGGCATGCAGGAGGACGAGATACTGCGCGAGGAACTCGACGCTGACCATACCGCCCGGAGCGTGCTTCAGATCCCACGGATCGGTCGTTCCGTGCTCGGCGAAAATGCGTCGCCGCATGGCCACCACGGCCGCGGCCAGTTCCGGCTGCGGGCGTTGGCGCCGCAAGACCGTCTCGACGGTGTCGTTGAGCGCGATGCAGAGGTCTCGATCGCCCGCGATCGGCCGCGCCCGCGTCAGCGCTTGGTGCTCCCAGACCTGCGCCGTCCGTTCCTGATAACCGACGAAGCTCTCGAACGAGCAGGTCAGCGGGCCGGCGTTGCCGGACGGCCTGAGCCGCAGGTCGACCTCGAACAGGCGGCCTTCGGCGGTGGGCGCGCTGAGCGCCGCGATCAGCCGTTGGCCGAGCCGGGCATAGTACGTCGGTGCGTTCAAGGGCTTCTCGCCGTCGCTTCTGGCATCCAACGGCGCGTCGAAGACGAAGACGAGGTCGAGGTCGGAGCCGACGGTCAGTTCCTTCGAACCCAGCTTGCCGAACGCGAGCACGGCGAAGCGGCCGCCGGGGATGCGGCCGTGCGCCTCGGCGAGCCAGCGCTCGACCGGCCCGAGCAGCCGGTCCACCAGGAGGTCCGCGATCAACGTCAGCTGCGGCAGTGCCTTTTGGCAGCTCGTCGCGGCGATCAGTACCATCAGCTCGACCTGGAACTGCCGGGCTTGGCCCCAAACCCGGGCACGGTCGAGCAGGTCCTCGGTGAAGCGGGCGGCGGCGAGGGTCTGGTCGAGCTCGGCGGCCAGCATCGGCTGCGGCGGCAGGGCCTCGATGAAGGCTGGCGTCAGCATCGCCTCGAACAGCCGCGTACTGGCGGCCAGCCGCTCGGCCATGCGCGGTGCGGTGCCCATGATCAGCGCGATCAGCTTCAACAGCCCCGGATTGGCGTGGAACAGCGAGAAAAGCTGGACGCCCGCCGGCAGGCTCGTGAGAAAGGCGTCGAAGCGGCGAAACGCGGTCTCGGGATCGCGCTGGCGGGAGAGAGCGTGCAAGAGGTCCGGCATCAGCTCCGTCAACAGCTCGCGGGCGCGGCCCGAGCGGGTGGCGGCGATGTGGCCGTGGTGCCATTCGCGCACCCGTCGGCTGAGCGCTGCCGGGTCGGCGAAGCCGAGGCGCTCCAGGTGCTTCAGGGTGTCCGGGTCGTCGTCGGTGCCGGTAAAGACGAGGCTCGCCGAATCCGAGAGGTCCGGACTGCTCTCGAACAGGCCGGCATAGTGCCGCTCCACGGTCAACAGCCGTTCGCGCAGTGCGGCCTCGAAGGTTCGCGCGCCCGCAAAGCCGAGGAACAGGGCGATCCGCTCCAGACCGGCCTCGGTTTCCGGAAGGTTATGGGTCTGCGCATCCTCGACCATCTGAAGACGATGCTCGACGCTGCGCAGGAACCAGTAGGCCTCGACCAGTTCGTCCCGCACGCCCGGCTCGATCCAGCCGGTCAGGGCGAGCTGGTCCAAGGCGTCGGTGGTCGCCCGCTGGCGCAAGGACGGCACCCGGCCGCCGAGGATGAGCTGCTGGGTCTGGCAGAAGAACTCGATCTCGCGGATGCCGCCCCGCCCGAGCTTGACGTTGTGGCCGAGGGTCTTGATCGAGCCGTGGCCGCGATGCGCGTGGATCTGGCGCTTGATGGAGTGGATGTCGTTGATGGCCGCATAGTCGAGCGAGCGGCGCCAGACGAAGGGGGCGAGCCGGCGCAGGAACGCCTCGCCGGCCTCGAGGTCGCCGGCGATCGCCCGCGCCTTGATCATCGCCGCCCGCTCCCAGTTCTGACCGTGGCGGGCGTAGTAGTTCTCGGCGGCGTCGACCGTCAGCGCCATCGGCTGTCCCGCCGGGAAGGGGCGGAGCCTGAGGTCGGTGCGGAACACGTAGCCGTCGCGGTGCTGCTCGGAGAGCAACTGGGCGATGCCGCGCGTCACCCTGGCCGCGAGTGCCACCGGCGTCTCGCGCCCGCGATAGGGCAGACGCTCGGGGTCGAGGAACACGATCAGGTCGATGTCGCTCGAATAGTTGAGTTCGCAGGCACCGAGCTTGCCCATGCCGAGGACGATCAGGCCGTGCGCCGCCCCGCGCTCGAGCACACTCGGGTCGACTTCCTTGCGGTCGGCGGCGAAGCGCAGCAGCAGGCGCAAGGCGAGGTCGGTCGCCCGGTCGGCGAGTTGCGACAGTGCGCGGGTGACCTCCGGGCCGGCAAGCGTGCCGCCGAGATCGCCGAGCGCCACGGCCAGGGCGATCCGGCGCTTGGCCCGACGCAGCGCGGCCATCAGCCGGCTCCGCTCGAGGCCGTGGTCGGCGTCGAGGACGGCGAGTTCGGCTGCCACCACCGCCGCTGCGCCTCGCACCTGCACGGCCTCGACCACGTCCGCCTCGCGATGGACCAGGCCCGCGAGATAGGGGCTGTTGCCGAAGACGGCGTCCAAGAGCGGTCTCGCTTCCGCCAGCAGCGCCCGGCGTCGGTCGCGTTCGCCGCCGTCGCGGGCGCCCGCGACGAAGCGCTCGCGCTCGCGCTCCGCCCGCACGGCATCGAAGGGCCGAGGCCATGACTGCGACAAGGGCGGGCTCCGCTCGTCTGCCCCCGCCGGCACCGGCCGGCAGGACGGCGGCGGAGAGTGCGAAGCGACGCGGGCGAGGTCAAGCGCGGCGGCGAACGGGCCCGCTCGCCCGGCTGCTGTCCTACTGCGGCGGCCTCCTCACGCTCTTGACCGCAGCGGCGGCGCTGGCCCTGCTCGCGGAAGGCCAGCCGGCGGACGAACGACCCGCCGACGGGCTCGAACGCATCGCCCCGGCAGCAGCTCCGCCCACCCCGTCGGCAGGCCCGACGCCGGCCGCTGGCGCTTGGCTGGAGGGACTGCCGGCGTGGCCCGCGATCAGCGGCGTCCGCGTGCGCGACGGCCGGCTGGTGCTGCGCGGCACCGAGCCGGCCGATGACCTCGGCCTCGACATCGGCGATCTCGGCCTGGCACGCGACGCGGACGGCATCCGGCTCGTGGGCACGCTCGAACGTTTCGACCTGCCGGCGCTGGTCGACCGGCTCGGGTTCGGGCCGATCGCCTGGTCCGGCCCCCTGCCCCGCCTGGACGTTGCCGGCCGGCTCGACGAGGTTGCATCGGGCGGTGGTCTCGACGTCACCGTGACCAGCCGGGGACCGGCGGTGCTGCGGCTGCCGGCGATGCTGGAGGGCCTCCCGGTCACCGCCTTCACCGCCCGGCTCACCCTCGCCCCCGACTTCGCGTCGGCGCGCCTGGAGCGGCTCGAGGTGACCTCGCCGCTCCTGCGGCTGGAGGCCACTGCCGACTTGGCGCGCGGCGACCGGGTGCCGACGATCCGGGGTACCGCTCGCATCGAGGCCACCGATGCCGCGGCCCTTTGGCCCTTGTGGCCCCAAGACCGCGCGCGCGGCGCCCGCAACTGGGTGACCGCCAACATCGAAGCGGGCGCGGTCGACCGGCTGGACCTGACGTTCGACGTCGCACCGGAGCGCTTCGGACCCGAGGGCTTCGATCCGGGCATGGTCAGCGGCACGGCGAGCCTCAGCGGGGTCGAGGTCCACTACCTGCGGCCGATGCGGCCGGTGACGGATGCAGCAGCCGAGGTCGTCTTCGATCTCGGCCGCATGGCGTTCGACCTCACCGGCGGCCGTATCGACGATGTCGAGGTCACCGAGGGCAACCTCGTGATCCGTGACTATCACCGCCCCGGACTCCGGCCGCGGCTGGAACTCGACGTGCGGGCCGCGGGTCCGGTGCCGACCATTCTCGGTGTCACCGCCCAGCCGCCGTTGCAATTGGGCGAGCGCCGCAACCTGCATGCCGAGGGCAGCGCGGGCGACGGCACGTTCCGCATCGAAGTGGCGCTGCCGCTATTGCGCGACCTCGCCATCGAAGACGTGGATCTCCGCTTCTCCGGCGACTTCGACGGCGTGCGCCTCCAGAACGCGGCGGCCGGCCGCGACATCGACGCGGCGCGTTTGCGCATCGTCGCCGGCATCGACCGCGTCGAGGTGGAGGGGGCCGGCCGACTCGACGGGGTGCCGCTGACCGTCGGGTTCCTCGCCGATGCGCCCAACGACGTCCTTCGGTTGCAGGCGTCGGGGACCGTCGATGCGGCCGATCTGGCGCGGCTCGGCCTACCGGACGGCCTGCCCGTGACCGGCCCGGTCGGCCTCGATGCCATCGTCGATGGCGCCAGCACGGCCACCGAGCAGGTGCGCATCGCCCTCGACCTCACCGAGAGCGAGGTGCTCTTGCCCACCTTCGCCTTGTGGAAACCGGCGGGTGTGGCGGGCGAGGCGCGGGCGCGCATCCAGCAGCGCGCCGACGGCATCCGGATCGACGATCTGGCGATAACCTGGAACGGAGCCGACATTCGCGGACAGGTCATCTTGGACCGCGACGGCGGGCTGGAGCGCGCGGTGCTCGATCCGCTACGGATCGCCGGCACGGATGCGCGGCTCGAGGTTTCCGCCAGTGGCGGCCATTACGACGTCCGGCTCGCCGGCGCCCGGCTCGACGTGGGCCCGCTTTTGGACGGACGCAACGGCGACCGTGAGGAGGTAGTCGGTGCGACGCCGACCGCGAGCTTCGACCTGGCGGTAACGGTGGACGAGTTGGTCGCCGGCCCGAGCGATGGGCTCGCTGCGGTGACCCTGCGTGCCCGCGGCGCGGGCGGTGTGATCGAGGAGGCGCACCTTCGCGGCCGCACACCCGACAACCTCGCACCGTTCCGGCTCGACCTCACGCCCAGCGCGACCGACGGCCCGCAACGGCTCCGCGTGGAAGCGCAGGACACCGGCGCGCTGTTGCAGCGCCTCGGCTTCAGCGACGACATCGAGGGCGGCGCCCTGGTGGCCGACCTGCGCATCGCCAGCCAACGCCCGACACTGCGGGCCGAAGGCGAGTTGCAGATCGACGACTTCGTCCTGGTCCGGGCCCCCACGGCGATCCGGCTCTTGAGCCAAACGCCGGCGGCGCTCGACCTCTCGCCGGACGCCGTCGCGGTGCAGCGTTCGCAGACGAGCTTCACCATCGAGGGGGGTGTGGTGCGTCTGACCGACGCGTCGCTGATCGGCTCGGAACTCGCGGTCAACGCCCAAGGCAGCATCGACTTCGCGCGCGACCGCGTGGACGTCCAAGGCAGCCTCGCCCCGGTCGCCACTCTCAACCGATTTCTTGGCAGCATCCCCTTGATCGGCCGGCTCCTGCGCGGCGAGAGCGGCGCCGGCGCCTTCGTCGTCACCTTCGCCGTCACCGGGCGGCGCGACGATCCGGACGTTGCGGTCAACCCCTTGTCGATCCTGACGCCGGGCGTCATCCGTGATCTGTTCGCCGGCACCGGGATCTCGCCCTCCACGGAGCGGTTCTCGGATCGCGAACGCGATTGACCCGCAGCCGAGGCGGGGACCAGGGATCAGGAGGAACGCATGATCGAACGCTCCAGTCGTCGCACCTGCGCCATCGCCGCGGCGTTGCTGGCGGCTGCCGCGGCCACGGCGTGGGCCGAGGACCGTCCCGTGCGCGGCGAGCTGACCTACCTCCAGCGGATCGCCCTGCCCGACGACGCGGAAGTGGTGGTCGAGTTGAAGGACGCAGCCGGCACGGTCGTCGGCGAAGCACGGACCAGCGCCGACGGCCGGCAGGTTCCCCTGCCTTTCGAGGTGACCGGTCCCGCCGCGACCGCCCTCACCTTCCGGGGGGCGGTCCTCGCCGACGGCCGGCCGGCCTGGATTTCCGAGGCCGTCCCGATCGAGGCAGGCAGCGAGCCGGTCGATCTCGGTGCCGTCCGGGTCCAGCCGATCACCGCGCTCGCCGCCGCCTCGGCCCTCGTTTGCGGCGCCACCGAGGTGGTGGTCGGCTTCGACGGCGAGCGGGCACGGCTGCAGGTGCACGGCCGAACCGTCGACCTCGCACAGGTGCCGGCGGCGTCGGGTGCCCGCTACGAGGCGGCGGACGATCCGGGCACCTTCTTTTGGAGCCGGGGCGAACGAGCGCTCGTTGCCATCGACGGCGCCACCCTGCCGGAATGCGCGCCGGCCGACGCCGCACCGGACCTGCGCGCGCGCGGCAACGAGCCCGGCTGGCAACTCACCGTCCGGGGCGAGGGACTGCGGCTGGTCACCGACTACGGAGCAACGTGGCTGGAGACGACCCGCTTCGAGCGGGAGGCGACCGCCGACGGCACCCGCTTCACCGTGCCCCACTTCGCCCTCGCCGCCACCGTCAACGATACGCTCTGCCGCGACGACATGACCGGCATGCCGCACCCCGGCAGCGTCGTCCTCGACCTTGCCGACACACGCCTGCGCGGCTGCGCGGGTGAGCCGCTCGACCTTCTGGTCGGCGACGAGTGGATCGTGGAGACCATCGACGGCGAGCCCGTGGACGAGGAGACGACCGTCACCCTCCTGTTCGATGCCGCCGGCCGCCTCGCCGGCAGCAGCGGCTGCAACCGCTATACCACCGACTTCCAGCTGACCGGCGAAGGGCTGGGCTTCGGCCTGATGGCGGGAACGATGATGGCGTGCCCCGACCCGACGATGGACCAGGAGCAGCGATTCTACCGTGCACTGGAGGAGGTCGCGCGCTTCGACGTCGACGACGAGGGCCGGCTCCTGCTCCTCGGCGTCGACGGCGAACGCATCGTCGCCCGGCGCTGACGCCCTCGTCGTGACGACGCTCGTCAAGCTGACGCTCGGCCTCGCCGCAGTCTACGTGGCGGTGGTGGCACTGATGGCCTTGGCCCAGGACTGGCTGATCTTTCCGCACTGGGCGATTGGCGAGGGCGGGATCGCACTGCCGGCGGAGGCCGAGCGGCTGTCGGTGGCGGCCGCCTCGGGCGAACGGCTCGCCGGCCTCAGGCTGCCGCCACCGACCGGGGCCGACCCGGGTGCGTTGATCCTCGGCTTCGGCGGCAACGCCTGGGACGCCGACGGCCTCGCCCTCTTCCTGCGCTCGCTGTTCCCCGAGCGCGAGGTCGTGGCCTTCCACTACCGGGGCTACGGCCCGAGCGAGGGCCGACCGAGCGCCAAGGCCCTGCTCGACGATGCGCTCGCGATCCACGACCACCTCGAGGGCGGTCGCCGGATCGTTGCCGTCGGCCTCAGCATCGGCGCCGGCCCGGCGGCGCATCTGGCGGCACAGCGCCCGCTCGCCGGCGCGATCCTCGTCACGCCGTTCGATTCGCTCATGGCGATGGCGCGCGACCAGTATCCCTGGGCGCCGGTGCGGCTGTTGCTCCGGCACCGCATGGAGGTGGCGGAAGCGGTGGCCGCCGCCGCCGTGCCCATGGCGATGCTGACGGCCGAGCACGACGGGATCGTCCCCGCGCGACGTACGGCACCGGTGCGGGCCGCCGCGCGCGACCTCGTGCTCGACCGCACCATCGCCGGCGCAGGACACAACGATCTCTACCAGCACCCGGACTTCGCGCCGAGCATGCGGGAAGCGCTCGTCCGCATCGAGGCTCGATCCGACGCCGACGGGGGATGAACGGCGGCGCCATCCCGTCCACGGCATCGGAGGCACTGCCCATGACCGAACTCGTCGTCTACACCCATCCCTTCTCGCGCGGCGGCATCGTGCATTGGATGCTGGAGGAGGTGGGCCAGCCCTACCGCACGGAGGTGCTGGAGTACGGCACGACGATGAAGGCGCCTGCCTATCTGGCGATCAACCCGATGGGCAAGGTGCCGGCCATCGTCCACGGCGACGTGGTGGTGACGGAGGCCGCGGCGATCTGCGCCTACCTGGCCGATGCCTTCCCCGAGGCCGGCCTCGCGCCACCGCCCGCCGAGCGCGGCACCTACTACCGCTGGCTGTTCTTCGCGGCCGGTCCGGTCGAGGCCGCCCTCGGCAACCAAGCCTGCGGCTTCGTGCCGACGGCGGAACAGTCGATGCAGGTCGGCTACGGCTCCATGGCGGCCGTCGTCGACACGCTGGTGAAGGCGGTCGACGGCAAGCGCTACATCGCCGCCGACCGGTTCACCGCCGCCGACGTCTATGTCGGCTCGCACATCGGCTGGGGCATGCGCTTCGGCACGCTGGAGCGCCGTCCGGAGTTCGAAGCCTATTGGGACGGCCTGAAGGATCGCCCGGCCCATCGCCGCGCCGAACGGGCGTTCGAGGACGCCATGGCCCGCAAAGGCCCGGATGCCGGCTGAGGCCGCGACGGCTACGGCGCCGCAGCACAGCAGCCTTGGCGCACCGCGCCGTCGGCGCCGACCAGGACGAGCGACCAGGGTCCGTCCGCGCAGGCCTCGGCCCGCGCCAGCGCCACCACCGTGCCGCCCAGCGCGGTACCGCCGCGCCAGACGAGCCGGTCGTTCGCCGGCAGCGTCACGCTGCCCCGCCACCGCTCCACGCTCGGTGCCGGCGTCGCGAAGGTGACGACGCGCCCCTCCAACTCGAAGCGCCAAGCCCCGTCCGCCGCCCGGCAGGACAGCGCCGCTTGGACGACCTCGTCCGTCGTTCCCACGGCAGCGAGGTCGAGCGTGACCGGTGCGGCGAAGCTCGCCGGCTCCAACCGGTACGGCGCCTCGGTGCGCATCCAGGCGCGGCCGCCGGCCTCGATGGCGGCGACCAAGCGGAGCTGACGCCGCCGCTCGCCCAGCAGCAACGGATCCACCTCCAGGCTGAAGGCGAAGGGCGGGCCGCCGAGCGCCAGTCGGCGCATCTCGGCGAGGACCACGGGCGGCGTCGCCGCGACGTCCACCAGCCGCACCGCGAGCACGCTCTCCACCGGCGGCGGGACGGGCTCGAGGTAGCCGACCGTGCCGCTCACCGCATCGGCCAGGGCTGGCGCCGCGAGGAAGAGTAGCGCCGCCGCCAGCCCCCGTCTCACGGCGCCAGGTCCACCGTCACCGGCACGTGGTCGGAGGGCTTGTCCCAGCCGCGCGCCTCGCGCAGGACCGAGGCGTCGCGGATGGCACCCGCCAGCGCCGGCGTCACCCAGACGTGGTCGAGCCGCCGGCCCCGATCCGACGCCGACCAGTCGCGCGCCCGATAGCTCCACCAGGAATAGAGCCTCTCCTCGGGCGGGATGACGTGGCGCACCGCGTCGACGAAGCCGGCGCTGCGTTGCAGCCGGCCGAGCGCCGCCACCTCGATCGGCGTGTGGCTCACCACGTCGAGCAACTGCTTGTGGCTCCAGACATCGGTCTCGAGCGGTGCGATGTTGAAGTCGCCGACCGCGATCAGCTTCCGCTCGGCGGCGCCGTCCGCCTCCCAGTGCGCCGCCAGCTCGGCCAGGAAGTCGAGCTTGTGGGCGAACTTCGGGTTCTGCGCGCGATCCGGCACGTCCCCGCCGGAGGGGATGTAGAGGTTGTGCAACTCGATGCCGCCGGGCAGCCGGGTGACCTGGTGGCGGCGGTGGTCGATGCCGCACCAGGACCGGTGCTCGTGGCCGTCGAGCGGCAGCTTCGAAAGGATGGCGACGCCGTGGTAGTTACGCTGGCCGTGGACCAGCACGTGGCTGAAACCCATCGCCTCCACCGCCGCGCGCGGAAAGAGATCGTCCTCGACCTTGATCTCTTGCAGGCAGAGGACGTCGGGGCGAAGCGTCGTCGCGACCCGCTCCAGGGTGGCGAGCCGCAAGCGAACGGAGTTGACGTTCCAGGTCGTGATGCGCATGGGGCTGGCTTGTGCCACGGCCGCAACGGCCTGACCAGGGAACGAAGCATGGCGCGGCGACTGGACCGCATCGACCGCCGGATCCTCGCGATCCTGCAGCAGGACGCCACCCTTTCGGTGGCGGAACTCGCCAAGCGCGTCCACCTCTCGCCGACACCCTGCTGGAAGCGGGTGCAACGGCTGGAGGCCGAGGGCGTCGTCAAGGGCCGGGTGGCGATTCTCGACCCGCACCGGCTGGGGCTCGGGCTCACCGTCTTCGTCGCCGTCGAGACCGCCGACCACTCGGCCGAGTGGCTCGCCCGCTTCGCCACCACCGTCAGCGCCATGCCCGAAGTCATGGAACTCTACCGCATGGCGGGCGAGACCGACTACCTCTTGCGGATCGTCGTACCCGACATGCCGGCCTACGACGCCTTCTACAAGCAGCTGATCGGTGCCATGCCGTTGAAGAACGTCACCTCCAGCTTCGCCATGGAGCGGATCAAGTCGACCACCGCCTACCCCATCCCTCCCGACCCGGACGAGTGAAATGCCCCGCTCCGTGCAACAGCTCCAGGACCGTATCGACGCCCTCTTCGCCGGCTGGACGACGCCGGGAGCGCCGGGCGGTGCGGTGGGCGTGCTGCTCGACGGCGAGCCCCGGTTCCATCGCTGCTATGGCCTCGCCAACGTCGAGCACGGCGTCCCGGTCGGCCCCGAGACGCGCTTCCACGTGGCGTCGGTGACCAAGCAAGTGGTCGCGGCAGCACTGGTGATCCTGGAAGCCCAAGGCCGCTTGCGCCTCGACGACACCGTCGGCCGGCACTTTCCGAACCTGCGCGCCGGACGCGAGGCTACCTTGCGCCAACTGCTCGACATGACGAGCGGGCTCCGGGATGCGGGCGAGCTGATGCGGCAGCGCGGTGTCTGGTACCGTTGCCCGCGCATGCACGCGGACATGCTGGAGTTGCTGGAGCGCCAAACGACGCTGAACTTCCCGACCGGCGAGCGCTTCATCTACACCAACGTCAATTTCGGGCTCGCCGGCGCCCTCGTGGAGCGGCTGGTCGATGCGCCGCTCGACACGGCACTGCGCCGCCTCCTGTTCGATCCGCTCGGCATGGCGGACTCGCTCGTGCGCGACGCCAACACCACCCTCACCCCGCACCTCGCCACCGGCTACATCCCCGACGGCGACGGCTACGAGATCGGCATCTGGTCGTTCGGCATCTCCGGTGCCGGCAGCCTCGTCAGCACCGTTCAGGACATGCTCCGCTGGCAGCGGGCACTGCTCGGCGGCGAGATCGGCGGCGTCCAGGTGGCCGAAGCGCTCACCACCACCGGCGCGCTCGCCGACGGCACCCGGCTCGGCTACGGGCTCGGCCTCGATGCCGGCACCTATCGCGGCGTGCGGGTGTGGAGCCACGGCGGCAGCCTGCCCGGCTACAAGGCGATGTTCGCCCTGGCACCCGACCTCGCCACGGGCTTCGTCCTGCTCGCCAACCGCGACGACGCCGACCCCGGCCGCCGCTACCGCGAACTTCTGGATGTCCTGCTCGAGGGTCGGACGACCGTGCCGGCCCCGAACTTCGCGGCCGCGCCGGCGGCGAGGGATCGGCTCGTCGGCCGCTGGCTCGATTCCGCATCGGGCGAACTCCTGGTGGTCACCGCCGACGACGAGCATGTGCTCACGGCCGACAAACTCGGCTACACGATGCTGCTCCAGCCCGACGGCGATGGGCGCTGGCGCCACGACTTCGGGCACTTCCCGGTGCATCTGACGGAGCGCGACGACGGCGTCGCGCTGTATTTCGGCGGCCAGCATTGCCGCTTCGAACGCCTGGAGGAGCCGCCCGCGATCCGCCCTCTCGCCGACTACGTCGGCACCTACGGCAGCGCGGACCTCGCCGCCGAGCACGAGGTCTGGGTGGAGGACGATCGCCTTTGGGTGCGCCAGGGTCCCGCCTGCCACCGGGCTTCCACCTTCGCCCTCGAGCCGCTGGCCGCCGACCGCTTCCACCTCGAGGGCGGCCGGCCGGGCTGGCTCTACAAGGCCGCAGTGCGGTTCGAGCGCGACGCTGGGGACCGGGTGGCGGCGCTCGTCGTCAGCACCGACCGGCTGAAGGACCTGCGGCTCGAACGCCTGACAACGCCCGGCTGACACGCCGTCCCACCGCCGCATCAATCCCGTTGCGAGAGCCCGACCGTCGGGCTACATCCAACCCGACGCGGGCGTAGCTCAGTGGTAGAGCGTCAGCTTCCCAAGCTGAATGTCGTGGGTTCGATCCCCATCGCCCGCTCCATGGTTCCGGCAACGATTTGGCGGCCTTTGCCCCGCCGTGCTTCGACCCGAACGGTGGCGGCGGCGTAACCGTCGGCCGCGGATGCAGGGCCCAAAGCCCCTTGCTTGGTCCCGTCACCGCTCCGCCCCACTCGTCGAGCGCTAGTCGGGCCAACCCTCGCGGCCGACCAGGGGAACGAAGCGGACGGCGCCGATCGGACGGCGGTCGAGCTGGCCGTCCGTTGCCTTGGTCAGTCGGACGAGGTCCTGGGCGACGTCGCCGCCCACCGGCATGACCAGCCGGCCGCCGGGAGCGAGCTGGTCGAGCAGCGAGGGCGGCACGTCGGGGCCGCCGGCGGCGACCATGATCGCGTCGAAGGGGGCCGCCGCCGGCCAGCCGAGCGTGCCGTCGCCGACGACGACGCGGACGTTGCCGCAGCCGAGGCGCTCAAGGGTGGCGGCGGCGCGGGTGGCCAGCGCCGGCACACGCTCGATGCTGACGACCTCCGTTGCCAACTCGCCCAGAAGGGCCGCGACGTAGCCGGAGCCGGTGCCGACGTCGAGCACGCGCTCGGTGCCGTCGAGGGCGAGCGCCTGGAGCATCAGCGCGACTACGTAGGGTTGCGAGATGGTCTGGCCCTCGCCGATCGGCAGGGCGTGGTCGCCATAGGCGAACGGCTGTACGTCGGCCGGCACGAACGCCTCGCGCGGCACCCGTCCCATGGCGTCGAACACGCGGCGGTCGCCGATGCCCTCGGCGCGAAGCTGGGTTTCGACCATCGCCCGGCGCTGCCGCGCGAAGTCGGGCGCGCTCACGGGCGACGATCCGGTGGGCTCGGCGCCGAACGGTCGATCGGGGCGTGGAGCGGGTAGCGACCGCACATGGCCGCTATCCTAGCGCTCCCTCAGTGGCCGAGCGAGGGGGTTGCGGTGAGCGCGGTCATCACGAGCATCGACAGCGCGATGGCGGCGACGTGCAGCGGTGGCAGATGGGCCAGCTTGAGGCGGCGACGCGGAGCACGACGGGGCATGGTCCCTCCCGGAGCACGAGTACCGAGGGAACGTGGCTTGGCAGATCTCGAGAAATCGTTAACGCCGGGGAGTTTCGCGCATGGCCGTCTGGTTCACCGCCGACCACCATTTCGGCCAGGGTTCGGCCCGCGGCCTGTTCCGCCGGCCCTTCGCCTCGACGGCGGCGATGGACGCCGCCCTGATCGAGGGGTGGAACGCCGTGGTCGCGCCGGAGGATACCGTCTGGCACCTCGGCGACTTCGCCATCCGGGCGAGCCGGGACCGGGTGGCGGACCTGCTGGCCGGGCTGCACGGCACCAAGCACCTCGTTGCCGGCAACAACGACGGCCCGGCGACGCTGGAGGCGGCGGGCTGGGCCAGCGTCCGGCCCTTCGCCGAGATCGCGGTCGAGGGCACGCCCCTGGTCCTCTGCCACTACGCGCTCCGCGTCTGGAACGGCCAGGGCAAAGGGGCCTGGAACCTGCACGGCCACAGCCACGGCCGGCTGAAGCCCTTGCCGCGCCAAGCCGACGTCGGCGTCGACGCCCGGGCCTTCCGCCCGGTCGACCTCGCCACGCTCCGCGCCCGCCGCCGGCGCGGATCCGGCCAAGTCTCTGACAACTAGGGTGAAAACTGGCCTGCCGGTTCGTTTCGTCCGGCCGCGATTCGGACCGCTGGCAGCGGTGAGCGCGAGGTCAACCAACAGCTTTAGTTTAGATCAAGTCGGCTTTCGTTCCTAGTCGTCCGTTCGACCCGCCAAGCGGCGGGCCTCGTCGAGATATGGCCGGTCGACCGGGGCGAGCACGCCGTCTCGGTCCATTGCCTCAAAGGCGTCGGCCACCGCGCCCCAGCCGACGCCGCTGCCGTCCAGCAACGCGAGCTTGCCGAGGTTCATCGCCACGCCCAGCCGCCAGACCGCGTTGGCGGGATCGCGGGCGGCGAGGGTCTGGCGGATGGCGAGGCCGTCCTGGTAGGCCCGAAGCGCGCCCTCGAGGTCGCCCTGGCTGCGCCGCATGTCGCCGATCCGGTTCCAGCTCACGGAGAGGTCGCGCTGCCACTCGGTGTTGGCCGGATCGTGCCTGGCGAGGTCTTGGGCGATGGCGAGGCCATCCTCGTAGGCCCGAAGCGCGCCCAGGAGGTCGCCCTGGCTAAGGCGCACGTCGCCGAGCTTGTTCAAGCTCACGAACAGGTCGCGCTGCCACTTGGTGTTGGCGGGATCACGCGCGGCGAGGTCTTGGGCGATGACGCGACCGTCCTGGTAGGCCCGAAGCGCGCCCGGGAGATCGCCCTGGCTGCGGCGCACGTCGCCGAGCCGGTCCCAGCTTACGGAAAGGTCGCGCTGCCACTCGGTGTTGGCGGGGTCGCGCGCGGCGAGGTCTTCGTGGATGGCGAGGCCGTCCTGGTAGGCGTCGAGCGCGGCCTGGAGGTCGCCCTGGGCCCGGCGCACGTCGCCGATCTCGGCGTGCAGCGCGGCGCGGGTACACGCGTCGGTCGGGTCGAGGGCGGCGGTGGCTGCCTCGATGGTGGCGAGGGCGGCGCCGAGGTCGCCGGCGCGGCGGTGGAGGCGGGCGAGAAAGATGGCGTCCCAGGGGTCGCGGGAGCCGAGCGCCACGGCGCGGGCGTAGGCGGCGCGCGCCCGCTCGGTGTCGACCGCGTCGGCGAGCGCGCCGACGTGGCGCCAGCGGGCCACGGCATCCGCGGTCGCGGCCTCGGCCGCCGCTTCGAGCGCGTCGAGGCCGCCCGCGACGTCGCCCTCGGCGATCCGGGCCAGCGCTTGGCGTTCGGCCGGATCGCCCGCTTCGACCAGCGCTTCGACGGCTGCCTCCTCGGCGTCGACGGCCTCGGGCTGGCGCTCGATCCCGTGCCGTGCTGCCTTCTGGTGCAGACCTTCCAGGGCGCGTTCGGTGAGCTTCTCCTTGAGCCTCGCGAGGTCCGCCCGCTGGGCGTCGGTGAGGTGCCCGTCGTTCTCCAGTGCCGCGATCTGCTTCAAGAGTTCGGACGTGTCCGTCGCGGGCTCCAGCCAGGTAGGAGGGGGCTTCTTGGCGCCGACCAGCCGCCAGAGGTCAGCGGCCAGAGCCTGCCAGCCGCTCTTGATGCGGGGGTAGCCGCCGACGAACCCGAGCACGCCGGCCAGGACTGCCAGCGGCCATGAGCCGGCCAGGAAAGCCACGGCCGCCGCGACCAGAGCCGCAACCAAGGCGCCCGGCGCGAGCCGCCGCGCGGTGGTCTTTGGCTCGAGGGCTTCGGCTGGCTCGGTCACGCGACGGTCCCGCTCGACGGAATGGCGGAAGCGTAACCGAAGCCGGCCGCGCGGACCACGGCGGACTTGCCCGTGGTGGTGGCCGGGCGTAGTTTCCACCCTCGGTCGCGTTGATGGTGGAAGCTCCCGATGCCGGCGTTGAACCTGAAGAACGAGGAGGCCCACGTGCTGGCCACCGAGGTGGCGAGCCTGACCGGCCAGAGCCTGACCGACGCCGTCATCGACGCGCTGAAGCGGCGGCGGGACCAGTTGCGGGCGGAGGCCGGCCCGGACCCCGCCAAGGTCCAGCGCATCCTGGACTACGGGCGACGCTTGCGTGCGGGTCTCGGTGACCGGCCGGTGGCGGCCAGCACCGACTGGAGCGAGCTCTACGACGACGCGACCGGCCTGCCGCGGTGATCGTCGATGCGTCGGCGCTGTTGGCGATCCTGCTCGCGGAGGAGGACGCGCCCGCGTTCGCGAGCGCGCTGGCGCGGGTGGGCGAAAAACGGCTGTCGGTGGTCGGTTATCTGGAGGTGGCGATGCGGCTGACAGTGCTCGCCGACCCGCCGCCCTTCGACCTCGACGCCTTTCTGGCCGAGGCCGACGTCGTGGTCGAGCCGGTGAGCGTCGGCCAGGGCCGGTTGGCGCGGCGCGCCTTCGAGCGCTTCGGCAGGGGCCGGCACCGGGCGCGGCTGAACCTCGGCGACTGCTTCGCCTACGCGTTGGCGAAGGAGCGGGGCGAGCCCCTGCTGTTCAAGGGCGACGACTTCACCCACACGGACGTCGCGTCGGTGCTTTGAGGGAGGACGACATGCGGCTGGATGGACGGGTGGCGTTGGTGACCGGGGCGTCGGGCGGGCTGGGCGCGCATTTCGCGGGCGTCCTGGCCCGCGCCGGGGCGCGGGTGGCGGTGGCGGCCCGGCGCGTCGAGCGGCTGGAGGCGGTGGCCGCGGCGATCGTCGAGGGCGGCGGCAGGGCGCTGCCGGTAGCGCTCGACGTGACCGACGACGCGGCGGTGGAAGCGGCGCTCGACGAGGTGGAGGCGGCGCTCGGCACGGTCGATCTCCTGGTGAACAACGCGGGCGTGGTCGAGCAGGGGCGCGATCCGGCGGCGCTGCCGGCGGCGGAGCTGGCGCGCGTTCTCGAGGTCAACGTGACGGCGGCCTTTCGCATGACGACCGCGGTGGTGCGGCGGCTGGTCCAGGCCGGCCGGCCCGGCGCCGTGGTCAACGTCGCCTCGATCCTGGGCCTGGGCGTCGCCAAGGGGGTGCCGGCCTACGCCGCGAGCAAGGCGGCCCTCGTCCACCTCACCCGCCAGCAGGCGCTGGATTTCGCCAAGCGCGGCATCCGGGTGAACGCGCTGGCCCCCGGCTACGTCAAGACCGACCTCAACCGCGCCTTTCTCGAAAGCGCGCTGGGCGAGGCCCTGATCCAGCGCATCCCGCAACGGCGGTTGGGCCGCTTCGAGGACCTGGATGGCCCCTTGCTGTTGCTCGCCTCCGACGCCGGGGCCTATATCACCGGCGCCGTGCTGCCGGTCGACGGCGGCCACCTCGTTGCCGGGATCTGACCGATGGAGTTTGCGCTTTCGCCGGAGCTGGACGCCGCCAAGCGGAAGGTGGAGGCCTTCGTCGAGGACCGCCTGTTGCCGCTGGAGGCGGCGCCCTCGAGCTGGGGCGAGGGCGAGAACGTGCGCTGGGATCTGGTCGAGGACCTGCGCCGGGAGGTGCAGGCGCTGGGCCTCTGGGCGCCGCAGATGCCCAAGGCGCGCGGCGGCATGGGCTTCGGGCCGGTCGGCATGGCCGTACTCTACGAGGCGATGGGCCGCTCGCGCTTCGGCCCCGTCTGCTTCAACTGTGCACCGCCCGACGACGGCAACATGTACGTGCTGGAGAAGGTCGGGACCGACGAGCAGAAGTCCTGCTGGCTGCAACCGATCGTCGACGGCGAGGTGCGCTCCTCCATCGTCATGACCGAGCCGCATCCGGGCTCGGGCTCCGACCCGGCGGGCATGATGCTGACCCGCGCCGAGAAGCGGGGCGACCGCTACGTTGTGCACGGCAAGAAATGGTACATCACCGGAGCCGAGGGCGCGCGGCACTTCATCCTCCTGGCGCGGACCTCGGACGACGCGCGGCGCGGGCTGACGGCGATGCTGTTCCACGCCGATCAGCCGGGCTGGCGGATCGACCGCCGCATTCCGATCATGGGGCCGGAGGAGCATGGCGGGCACTGCGAACTGACGTTCGACGGGCTGGAGATACCGGAAGCGCAGGTCCTGATGGGCGAGGGCTACGGCATGCGGGTAACGCAGATCCGCCTCGGCCTCGCCCGGCTGACCCACTGCATGCGCTGGCTCGGCATGGCCAAGCGAGCGCTGGAGGTGTGCCAGCCCTACGTCGAGGAGCGCATGGCGTTCGGCCAGCGGCTCGCCGACAAGGAGAGCGTGCAGGGGCTCCTCGGCGAGGCGGCCATGCGCATCGACACCGGACGCCTCTTGACCATGCGCGCGGCCTGGCTGATCGAGCGGGGCGAACGGGCGCGGGTCGAGGTCTCGATGGCCAAGATCCAGGTGGCCGACGCGCTGCACCACGCCATCGACACGGCGATGCAGCTGATGGGCGGCAAGGGCTACGCGAAGGACACGCCGTTGGAGTGGATGTATCGCTACGCCCGCCAAGCGCGGCTGGTGGACGGTGCGTCCGAGGTGCATCGCATGGTGGTGGCCAAGACGCTGTTGGCCGAGGGCTCGGGCATGTTCCGTTGGGGTGCCGAGGCCGGAAGGTGAGCGAGGCGTTCGATCCGGCGCGGCTCGCGGCCTGGCTCGGCACCGCGCTCGGGCGACCCGTCGCCATCGCCGCACTGGCGAAGCTCGGCGGCGGGGCGATCCAGGAGAATTGGGCCCTCGACCTCGAGGACGGCACGCGGTTGGTGCTGCGGACCGAGGCGCCCTCGGGCGTGGCGGTAAGCTGGGGCAAGGCCGAGGAATTCGCCATCCTGGAGCGGGTGTTCGCGGCCGGCGTCACGGTGCCGGAGCCCTTGGCCCTCTGCACCGAGCCCGCCGTGATCGGCCGCCCCTTCTACGTCATGCGCCGCTGCGCCGGCGAGGCGCGCGGCTTCAAGCTGGTGCAGGATGCCGAGATCGACCGCTGGGGGCCGCCCTTGGCGCGGCGGATCGGGCGGGAGCTGGCCACCCTGCATCGGCTGCGCCCGCCGCTCGGGGGGCTCGACTTCATGCAGGCGCCCCAAGGCAACCCGGCGCGCGCGCGGGTGGCCGAGTATCGGGGCTATCTGGCGGGGATGGAGGCGGCGAACCCGGTGGTCGAGCTGGCGCTCGACTGGCTGGAGGCGAACGCGCCGGAGCCCCGGTTTCTCTGCCTGATCCACGCCGATCTCAGGACCGGCAACTACCTCGTCGAGAACGGCGAGCTGACGGCGATCCTGGATTGGGAGTTCGCCGCCATCGGCGATCCCGTGGAGGACCTCGGCTGGTTCCTCGGCCGCTATTGGCGCTTCGGCCGCTGGCATCTGGAGGCCGGCGGCATCGCGCCCAGGGCGGCCCTGCTCGACGGCTACGTCGAGGCGGGCGGCATACTGCCCGACGATCCGGCGGCCATCACCTACTGGCAGTTGATGGGCACGGTACGCTGGGCGGTCGTCGCGCTGATGCAGGCGGCGCGGCACTACCGGGCGGGCGAGGCCAATCTGGAGCTGGCGTTGACGGGTGCGGTCGTGCCGCAACTGGAATGGGACATCCTGGACCTGCTCGAGGTGCTCGATGGAGATCGATGATCCACAGGCGATGGCCGCCCTGCTCGCCACCGCGCGCGCCATCGTGAAGGAACGCCTGCAACCGCAACTGCGCGGCGAGGCGCGGTTCGAGGCGGCGATGGTGGCGAACGCGATGGCGCTGGCGGTGCGGGCGCTGGAACGGCCGGGGACCGCGTGGTCGGCGCTGCCGGTGCCGGCGGCCGGCCAGCTCGCGCCGGGCGAGGCCGCCCGCCGGGCTCGGGGGC
>JBJHBG010000082.1:0-21664 GCA_050485385.1 Geminicoccaceae bacterium
GCGACACCTCGTCCACCATTCGCCAGGGCATCGACAGCCTCCAGGTCTCTACCACCCGGAAGTGTCACCCATCTCCCCGCACAGGTGTTACCGATGTCTCCGGTCCGTACAGTCCCCCCTGGCCCCCCCCAGGCGCCGGCTACGCCGACGCCACGTTGACGCAGGGTAACGGCGACGATTGCTCCCGCCTACGGGCGCGCAGCCCACCACCGCGCCATCCTCGACACAAGTTCCACGGCATGCCCAGGTTGCGCCAGGAGAAGGCGTGAGGTCGGCCCGTCGGCATGGGCGGGATCGGCCTGGCGCCGTCATAGCCTGTGTCGGCCGACAGGTCGGCTGGCCGAGGGCGATGCGCCGAAAACTCCGGGCGCAACGCTTGCCAAAAGGGGAAGGGTTGTGGCTTGATCTCCAACGGTTGAAGACTTCGGTGCAGGCATCAGCCGGTCAAGGCCGAGATCTGCTGGAAACCCCACTGAGAATTTCGGGGGTGATCTCTGTGGAGTACATCGTAACAGGCCATGTTCAGCCCGAACGAGCTGACGTCTACTTCAGTCGTGTCGAGATAGTTTTTGAAGACCGCTGGAGGGCCATCGTGAGTTGCGACTCTTCTCAAATCACGATCACGTTAAAAGATCTTCCTTTTGAGGATGTTATTTCGGCAAAAATTCTCGCTGATGTCGCTGCTCAAATACTTGTTGGAGCTTTGGGGTTCTCAAGCGGAACCGGATATTCTATAGAACTTGTACAAGTTACGGATGAAGATGGCATGCCTCACGTTTTGGGAGTTCGCCCTTGCGGCCCCACTCCGGAAGATTCTTTGGGGTTTCCATCTCAGGATGATGTTTTTAACAAAGTAATTCATCTCTCAGCGAGTGACGTTTTCTTTCGTTTGGCCGTCAGGGACTATCTACGAGCTATTCGTGATGAAACGGACTGTGCCACCTATTGTTACCGAGCAATTGAAGGGATCAAGTCCGCATTCGTCTATGAAAGTGGGCAGAATAGGTGGAATGAGATGCACAACGCGCTTGGGACGGACCGAAGAACGATTGAAGATGCGGTAAAAAAGTTCGCGGACCCGGTTCGGCATGGCAACTGGATAGTCGCACCTCCTACCACCGGAGCCCAACGATGGGGGATGCTCTCCCTTACTCGAAGCATCCTAGCCCAGTATCTTGAGTATCGTATCGGTGGTGGTCCTATGGCCACGTCCCATGCGGTGCCCGCCGACACTGCCCCATAACTACCTCTTTGGGCGCACTCACGGCGGCCGAGGATAGCTGCGGGTTTCGAGGCGCCAAACCCACCGTTCAAACTCCGGCGGTTTTGGCAGATTTGTGGTGCGATGCGGACGCGAGGAAGGCGCTTCGCCAAGGCCCGCTCGCCGTCCAGAACGCACCTGCCGTGCCCGAAGCGCTCGTCGGCCTCAGGCCCGCCATAGAACGGGGGTGCAGGGGGCGTGCCCCCTGCTTGCCTTTCGGCGCCCCGTACGGCGCCGGCTCTACCGGGCGATCATCATCTGCACGGGCCACATGACGATTTGGGGGAAGGCGGTGATGATGACGATGCCGAGCAGCATGAGGAAGAAGAAGGGCATCGAGGCGCGGGTGACTTGGAGGATGTCGCGGCCGGTGAGGGATTGCAGGACGAACAGGTTGAAGCCGACGGGTGGGGTGATCTGCGCCATTTCGACCACGAGGACGGTGAAGATGCCGAACCAGAGGAGGTCGATGCCGGCGTCGCGCACCATCGGCAGCACCACGGCCGCCGTCAGCACCATCATCGAGATGCCGTCGAGGAAGCAGCCCAGCACGATGAAGAGCAGGGTGAGGACGACCAGCAGTTCGGTCGGCGAGAGGTTCCACGTGTCGACATAGGCGGCGATGACCCGCGGCACGCCGGTGAAGCCCATGGCGATGGAGAGGAACGCGGCGCCCGCCAGGATGAAGGCGATCATGCACGAGGTGCGCACGGCCCCCATCAGGCTCGCCATGAACGAGTCCCAATTCAGGCTGCGCGACCAGGCGGCGAGCACCAGGGCGCCGATGACGCCCATGGTGGCGGCTTCGGTCGGCGTGGCGTAGCCGCCGTAGATCGAGCCGATGACGGCGACGACCAGAAGCAGCACGGGGATCAGCAGCCGGGCGCGCGCCAGCTTCTCGCGAAAGCTCAGCCGCTCCTCGAAGGGCGGGGCGAGCGCCGGGTTCAGCTTGGCGCGGATCGCCACGTAGAGCATGAACAGGCCGATCAGCATCAGCCCCGGCACCACGCCGGCGATGAACAGGCGCGAGATCGACTGCTGGGCGATGACGCCGTAGACGATCAGCATGATCGAGGGCGGGATGAGGAGGCCGAGGGTGCCGGAGCCGGCCAGCGTGCCGATGGTGAGCCGCTCGTCGTAGCCGCGCCGCTTCAACTCGGGCACGCTCATGCGGCCGACGGTGGCACAAGTGACGGCACTGGAGCCCGCCACCGCCGCCATCACGCCGCAGCCGAGGATGTTGACGTGCAGGAGCCCGCCCGGCAGCCGGCCGACGAGCGGGCTCAGGCCCTTGAACATGTCCTCCGACAGCCGCGTGCGGAACAGGATCTCGCCCATCCAGATGAACAGGGGCAGGGCGGTCAGCGCCCAGTTCCAACTCGCATCCCAGACCGTGCTGGCGAGCAGCGAGCCCGCAGGCGCCGGGGAGAAGAAGTGCAGCGCCACGAAGCCGACGGCGGTCAGGCTGATGGCAACCCAGATGCCGCTCGCCAGCAGCAGCGCCATGACGGCGAAGAGGACGATGGCGATGGTGCCCGGATCGGTCACGGCTTGGCCCTCTCGCGGGGGGCGTCGAGCAGGGCGGCTTCGTCCGCCGGCAGCACGGTTTCCGCGTTGGCCTCGTAGCTCGGCTCGGCACCGCGCCATACGGCGACGAACTCGTCGACGAGGGCCATGGTCAGGAGCAGGAGGCCGAGCGCCATGCCGAGGCGCGGTATCCAGAACGGCACGGCCATCAGACCGGGACTGATCTCGCGGAACAGCCAGGAAAAGTAGACGAACTCGAACGTCCAGAACGTGAAATAGGCGATGCCCACGGCCGCGAAGCCGATGCACCAGAGCTCGATCCAGCGCCGGGTGGGGCCGGTGGCGTAGCGGATGAGCAGCGTGACCCGGATGTGGCCGCCATGGCGAAACGTGTAGGCGAGGCCGAGGAAGGTCGAGGCGGCGAGGCAGAACCCCGCGATCTCGGTCGAATCGATGGTGTAGCGGGCCATCCGCCCGACGATCTGGGCGAGGATGGAGACGCCGATGCCGGCGAGGAACAGGGCGGCGAGATAGCCGGCCGCGAGGTAGAGCGCGTCGAGCGTGCGTCGGATCATGGGGCATGGCCCCGGCCCGCTGGGGCCGGGGCGCTCTCCAAAGGCGTCAGCGGAGGGCGAGGTAGCGGTCGAGTACCTCGATGGCCTCGGGGCTCGCCGTCTCGCGCCAGTCGTCCATCATGGTGAGGCCGATCTCCACCATCCGGTCGAGCACGGCGGCGGGCGCGGTGGCCGTGTCCATCCCGTTCTCGGCGAGGATGGCGATCTGCTCCTCGGTGGTGGCGGCACTCATCTCCCAGGCGCGCAGCTCGGCGCGCCGGGCGGCGGCGAGCACCGCGTCCTGGGTGTCGCGGTCGAGCGACTGCCAAGCCCGCTCGCTCACCACCACGGCGTTCTTGGAGAAGATGGCGCCGGTGTAGACGAAGTGGGTGGTGTTGTCCCAGGCCTGCACGTCGATGCCGGTCTGCGGGCTGGTGAAAAGCGCCTCGATCAGGCCGGTCGAGAACGCCTGCGGCACCTCGGCGAAGGGCAGGATGGTCGCCTGGAAGCCGAGCATCTCGCCCATCTTCTGGGTCGCCGGCGAGTAGATGCGCAGCCGTTTGCCGGCGAAGTCCTCGACCGAGTTCACCGGCGAGCGCAGGTAGAAGCCCTGGCCCGGCCACGGCGCGTAGTAGAGGACGCGCAGTCCCTCCGCCGCGAACAGGTCGTCGAAGTACTCGCGCTGCAGGTCCTTCAGCAGCCAAGCCTCGGCATAGTTCGAGGCGATGAAGGGCAGGGCCTCCAGGTTGAACATCGGATCCTGGTTGCCATAGACGCCGAGGCGGATCTCGCCGATCGGCACCTGGCCGCGCTGCACCGCCGTCTTGATGGCGTCGAGGCGGATCAGGCTGTCGTTGGACTGCAAGTCGATGGAGAGATCGGTCGCGGCTTCCACGTCCTCGATGAACAGGCGAATGTTCTTCGTCAGGAAGTTGTCCTCGGGGTAGCCCGACGCCATCAGCCACGACTGGGCGGCGGCAGGCTGGACGGAGACGGCGAGGGCGACGGCGGCGCCGATCAGGGGCAGCCTCCACGAAGCGGGCATGGCATTCCTCCCAGGGAACGGTGACAAGGCCGGACGGCCCTGCGCGTTGGTGTGCAAGTTGCGTGCCGACGACGTACCGTGCCGTCGCGGTGCCGAGCGATCCGTTCCTTTGCCGGAAGCCAAGCCCCGATGCTCGAGTTTTAGGCAGGTATGTGGATGCAGCAAGGAAGGATGTGATGAGCGTGACCGATCAGCGCGGCTTCGGCCTGCCGCCACGGGACTTTCGCGGCCATGGGGCCGAGCCGATCGACCCGCGCTGGCCCGACGGTGCCCGGCTCGCCCTGTCGTTCGTCGTCAACGTCGAGGAAGGCGCGGAACTCAGCCTCGCCGACGGCGACGAGCGCAACGAGTTCGTCCACGAGATCACCGACGAGGTGAAGGGCGCGCCGGACCTCTGCATGGAGAGCCACTTCGAGTACGGCACCCGCGCCGGCTACTGGCGGATCGCCGACCTGCTGGAGCGCTACGGCGTCAAGGCCACCTTCAGCGCCTCGGCGCGGGCGCTGGAGCGCTCGCCCTGGCTCGGCCGGGACATCGTCGGCCGCGGCCACGAGGTCAGTGCGCATTCCTACCGGTGGGAGCGCCACGCCTATATGGACGAGGCGGAGGAGCGCGCCGCCATCGCCCGCGCGATCGAGGCCATCCGCACCGCCACCGGCGAGCGTCCGGTCGGCTGGCATACCCGCTCGATTCCCTCGGCGCGCACCCGCCGGCTCTTGGTCGAGGAGGGCGGGTTTCTCTACGACAGCGACGCCTACAACGACGATCTGCCCTATCTCGTCGAGGTGGCGGGCAAAAAGCACGTGGTCCTGCCCTACGCCTTCGATACCAACGACATGCGCTTCTTCGCCCAGCGTAGCTTCACCTTCGCCGACGACTTCGCCCGCTATTGCGGCGACGCCTTCGACTGGCTGCATGCCGAGGGCGAGCGCGCACCGAAGATGCTGTCGGTCGGCCTGCACCTCCGCATCATCGGCCGGCCCGGTCGGATCGGCGGGCTCCAGCGCCTGCTGGAGAGGGTGACGAGCCGGCCCGGCGTCTGGATCGCCACCCGCGCCGAGATCGCCCGGCATTGGCGCGAGCGGATGGGGCTGGGGGCCTGACGGAGAGCGTCGGATCGGGGGGCTTTGGGCCCCCCGCGCGCCCCAAGGCGACGACGGGCCGTCGCCACCTCGGTGCGGACGGCCTTTGACCGTCAGCCGGCGGTTGCAGGGGGCCAAGTGCCCCCTGCCGTCTCCACCACCGCATGGAACAGGACGTTGGCGCCGGCCGCGGCCCATTCCTTGGTGATCGCCTCCGCCTCGTTGTGCGACAGGCCGTCGACGCAGGGGCACATGACCATGGCCGTGGGGGCCACCTGGTTGACGAAGCACGCGTCGTGGCCGGCGCCGGAGACGATGTTCATGTGGCTGTAGCCGAGCTTCTCGGCGGCAGCGCGGATGGCCGCCACGCACGTCGGATCGAAGGTGACGGGATCGAAGGCGCCGACGTTCTCGAACGCGATCTCCAGGCCAAGCTCGCGCGCGATCTTGGCGCCCTCCAGGTGCAGGGCCGCCTCCATCGCCTCCAGCGTGGCCTTGTCCGGGTGGCGGAAGTCCGCCGCGAGCACCGCCCGGCCGGGGATGATGTTGATCGAGTTCGGGTGCAGGTCGCAGAGGCCGACGGCGCCGACGCCGTGCGGCGGATAGCGCCAGGCGATGTCGTGGACGCGGTCGGTGATCCGCGCCGCGCCCAGGCCCGCATTGATCCGGTTCTTCATCGGCGTCGAGCCGGTGTGGCTCTCCCGGCCGGTCAGCGTGATCTTGGTCCAGCGCAGTCCTTGGCCGTGGGTCACGACCCCGATGTCGACGCCTTGCTCCTCCAGGATCGGCCCCTGCTCGATGTGCAACTCGAAGAAGGCCTTCATCGGCCGGTTGCCGACCGGCAGCGGCCCTTTGTAGCCGATCCGCTCCAGCTCGTCGCCGAAGCGCAGGCCCTTTGCGTCCTGCCGGTCGTAGGCCCAATCCACCGTGTAACGGCCGGCGAACACGGCGGAGGCCAGCATCGAGGGCGCGAAGCGGGAGCCCTCCTCGTTGGTCCAGTTCACCACTTCGATCGGGTGCCGCGTCGTGATGCCGAGGTCGTTCAGCGTGCGCACCACCTCGAGCCCGCCGAGCACGCCCAAGACGCCGTCGTACTTGCCGCCGGTCGGCTGGGTGTCGAGGTGCGAGCCCATCACCACCGGCGGCAGGCTCGGATCGGTGCCCTCGCGGCGGGCGAACATGGTGCCCATGGCATCGACCTCGACCGTCATGCCCGCCGCTTCGCACCACGACTTGAAGAGGTCGCGCCCCGCCTTGTCCGCGTCGGTCAGCGTCTGCCGGTCGTTGCCGCCGGCGACGCCCGGCCCGATCTCGGCCATCGCCATGAGCGCGTCCCAGAGGCGGTCGGCATCGAGGCGGAGGTTCGCGGTCAGCGTCATGGCGGGCTCTTCCATCCGGTGGACGTTGCTGCCCGGTTAGCCGCTGGCGGCTCGGCTCGCCACCTTCATCTGGAGGGCTTTGACCTGCGCTCGTGCCCGGCTACCGTCGCGAGATGGCGACGGCGGAGGGACGAATGGGGCCGGATGGCGAGATGCGGCGGCACTTCGGGGCGGCGCCGCGCGACTTTCGGGGCTACGGCGACGCGCTGCCGGACATGGCTTGGCCGAACGATGCACGCGTCGCGGTCTCGGTCGTGGTCAACGTCGAGGAAGGCGCCGAGTTGAGCCTCGCCGACGGCGACGAGCGCAACGAGTCCGTCCACGAGATCGTCGAGGAGGTGGCGGGTGCGCCGGACCTCTGCATGGAGAGCCATTTCGAGTACGGCACCCGCGCCGGCTATTGGCGGATCATGCGCGTCCTGGAGCGCTACGGTGTCGCCGCGACGATCAACGCGACCGCGCGCGCCGTTGCCCGTTCGCCCTGGCTGGCAGCGGATGCCGGAAAGCGCGGCCACGAACTGGGTGCGCACGGTTACCGCTGGGAACGGCAGGCGGCGTTCGACGAAGACGCCGAGCGGGCGCTGATCGCGCGCACCATCGCGACCATCGCCGAGGCCGGTGGCGCGCGGCCGATCGGCTGGCACGGCCGCGGCTCGCCCTCGACGCGGACGCGGCGGTTGCTGGTCGAAGAGGGTGGGTTTCTCTACGACAGCGACGCCTACGACGACGACGTGCCGCGCGTGGTCGAGGTCCTCGGCACGCCGCACGTGGTGCTGCCTTATGCGTTCGACACCAACGACATGCGCTTCTTCGCCCAGGGCGGCTTCACCTTCGCCGACGACTTCGCGCGTTATGGCAGGGACGCCTTCGACTGGCTCTGGGCCGAGGCCGACCAGGCACCGCGGATGATGACCTTGGGCCTGCATCTCCGCATCGTTGGCCGTCCGGGGCGGATCGCCGGCCTCGACCGGCTGCTCGACCACATGGCGAGCAAGGGCGGCGCTTGGTTCGCGACCCGCGCGCAGATCGCGCACCACGCCCGTCGGCGCTTCGGTTTGCCGACTTGGGAACCTGCGACGTGAGCGGCACCGGGCCCGCCTTTTTCTCGGCGACCGCGCTGGCGGCACGGTTGCGGCGCGGTGAGACCGGCGCGAGCGAAGCGGTTGCCGCTTGCCTCGACCGGATCCGCGCGCTCGACCCGACACTGCGGGCGTTCGTCACCGTCGACGGCGACCGCGCGCTCGAACGCGCCGCCGAGTTGGATCGTCGCTACGAGGCAGATGGGCCAGTCGGACCGCTGCACGGCGTCCCGGTCGGGATCAAGGACCTCACGGCCACCGCGGATCTCCGCACGACCCAAGGCTCGCTGCGCTTTCGCGACCATGTGCCGACGGCGAATGCCGCCTGCGTGCAGCGGCTCGTCGATGCGGGCGCGGTCGTCGTCGGCAAGACCAACACGCCGGAGTTCGGCTTCGGTGCGGTCTGCACCAACGCCGTGCAAGGGCCGACCGCTTGCCTGGAACCAACTGGCGACGCACGGCGTCCTTGCCCGAACCGCCGACGATGCGTGGGCCATGCTCCGATGCATGGCCGGTGCGCATGCGGCGGATCCGACGTCGCTCGGCTGCGGCGCGCTGGGGGAGCTGCCGGCCGACGCGCGCGGGCTGCGTGTGGCCTACAGCGCCACCCTCGGCGGCGCCTTCCGTATCGATCCGGAGGTGCGGACGGCGTTCGACGAAGCCGTGGCGGGGCTGCACCGCACGTTCGCCGTGGTCACGCCGGCCGAGCCCGACGTCGCGGGTGCCGAGGACGCGTTCAAGGTGCTGCGTGCGGCACTTGCCTGGCATGGCAACCGCGACCTGCTGGCGGCCGGGACGGGTGACCTTGCCCCGTCGTTCGTTTGGAACGTCCAGGCCGGCCGCGAGGTCGGCATCGACGCCTATCTGGATGCGGAGCGCGTGCGCAGCCGCACGTTCCGCCGGTTTCAGGCGTTGTTCGAGCGATTCGACGTGCTGGCCTTGCCGGCGGCGAGCGTGCTGCCGTTTCCCAACGCCCAAGGCGAGGTCGAGGTGGTCGACGGCGAGCCCACGGGCAGCATCATCGACTACTTGGCACCGACGTTTCTGGTGTCCTTGGTGGGGCTGCCGGCGCTGGTGGTGCCGGCCGTGTGGACGGCCGACGGGCGGCCCTTCGGCGTTCAGCTGGTGGCGCCGCCCTACATGGAGGGGCGGCTGGTCGCGGCGGCGCGTCTGTTGGAGCGGGCGGCCGGCTTCGGCCACCGCCCGCCGCCGCTCGGCTGAACGGTGGTGGGCGATGGCCGGGCGGCGTTTCAGTGCGGCCACGCGTGCGGCGGCAGATCCCAAAAGGCGCGCTGGCTCTCGACGATGGCAGCGTGGCGGTCGAGGCCGATGTCGGCGAGCAGGTGATCGTCGAGGCGGGCCAGCTCGCTGCGCTCCTCCGCCACGGTCAGGACCGCCACGACCCAAAGCCAGAGGCGCCGCAGCACGGGCCGACGCTCGGCGGTGAAGGTGGGGACGGCGACGGTGGCGGGCATGATCGTGGCTCCGGGGGATGAGGTTCGGCGGGCGAACGGTTCGTCCGACGCGCGGAGTGGACCACGTCGCGGTAAACGAACCCTTTACGGCCGGGCACGATCGGCCTCGACGTCAGGGCACGCCCACGGCCCAGAGCGCTGCCGCGATGGTGAGGACGGCGAGTGGGGTCGACAGCGCTATGGCCGTCGCGGTAGCGGCTTCGGCCGTGCGGTAGCGGGCGGCGAACAGGTAGGGGTTCACCCCGACCGGGGTCGCCGCGAGCACCACCGCGACCACGGTCCAAAGCGGATCGAGCGCAAACACGTGCACGCATAGCAGCCAGACCAGAAACGGGTGGATCAGTCCCTTTACGGTGACGATCAGCGTGGCCTTGGGCAGCGCACCTCGGATCGAGAACTGGCGCAGCGCAGCGCCGGTGGCGAACAGCGCACAGGGGATCGCGGCCTGGCCGATCAGCGCGGCGAAGCCGTCGACGACGGGCGGCAGCTCGAGCTGCAGCCGGTTGACCACGACGCCTAGGGCGAGGCCGATGATGACGGGGTTGGCGGCGACACCCAGGGCGACCTGCTTCGGCAGCGCACGGAGGCTGCGATCGCGCCCGCGTCCGGCCTCCATCAACAGCGTGATCGTCGTGAACATGATCAGGCTGTGGAACGAGATCACGAGGAACAACGGGAAACTCGCCCGCTCGCCGACCACCGTCAGCACGACGGGAATGCCGATCATCACCGTGTTGCCGAAGGCGCCGGAGAAGCCCAGCATCGACGCTTCCTGGAGATCGGCGCCGAACAGCCGATGGGCCAGGATCGCGCCGAGGGCCAGGACCGTGAGCATCGCGCCGTAGAACACGACGAGCAGCATCCCCGCTTGGCCGTCCGGCGGGTCGCTCTGGGCGACGCTGCGGAACAGCATGACCGGAATGCCGAAGTAGAAGACGAAGGCCGACAGCGCTCGGCCGGCATGCTCGTCGAACACGGCCGTGAACGTCGCAGCGTAGCCCGCGGCGATGAGGAGGAACAGGGGCAGGATCAGGACGAGCACGGCGAGCACGCGGGTTCCTCGTATGCGGTCGGGTGGCGATCCGTGTCGGTCCGTGCCATGTTTCGTGCGACCGACAGACGGGGAGAGTTGGGTTGGCTTACGCGATCATCACCAAGGACAAGGCGGGCTCCGCCGATCTGCGCCAGCGGGTGCGTGCCGAGCATCTGGCCTATCTCGATGCCCACAAGCAGAAATTGCTCGCGGCAGGTGCGCAGATCGAGGACGACGGCACCGGCGGCTTCGGCGGCATCCTCCTGGTCGACACCGACGACCGGGCGGAGGCCGAGGCGTTCGCCGCCAACGACCCCTTCACCATCGCCGGGTTGTTCGAGAGCGTGACGGTGGTGCGCTGGCGCAAGGCCTTCTTCGGCGGCGAACGGCTGATCTAGTGCGGCGACGCCCGCGGAAGCGGCAGGCGGGGACGAAGCAGGGGGCCGAAAGCCGCCTGCAGCCCCGGCCGACGGCTGATGGCCGTCGGACCGTTGCGGGGCGTGCGAGGGGCTAGAAGCCGCCCGATCCTTCCTGAGGCGTCAGGGCGGCGGCAGACGGCGCTCGACTTCAGGCGCATAGGCGGCCGCGGGGCGCCGCCGGTATTTCCGGGAGCGTGATGGCAGGGATCTGGCTCCGCAATCCTTACGCGATCCTCGCCGACGAGGCGGCCGGCGGCCTCGTCGTCGAGGACTGTCGCATCGTCGAGATCGTGCCCGGCGGGGCGCGGCCGAGCAGCCCCGTCGCGACGACCGTCGACCTCGCGGGTCACGTGGTTCTGCCGGGGTTCGTCGACGCCCACCACCACGCCTATCGCACGCTCACGCGGACGCTTCCCGAGACGCAGGGGCGCGGTCGTTGGGAAACCCTGCGCCGATCGATGCCGCTCTGGGGGCGGCTCGATGCGGATGCACTCGAACTCGCCTGTCGTCTGGCCTTCGCCGAGGCGCTGCTCAGGGGCTACACGACGGTGGTCGATCACCAAGACGCGATCCCCGCCGTCGTGGACGACGTCGCGGACGTTGCTGCGGACGTCGCCCGCGAGACCGGCGTGCGTCTGGTGATCGCCCATGGCGGCATGGACGTGGGCGAGGACGAGGGTGCGCTGCCGCCCAAGACGATCACCCGCACCGCCGAGCGCATCCTGGAGGATGCGGTACGGGTGATCGCGCGCCACCATCGGCCCGGAACGGCGGCGGGTACCGAGGTGGCGCTGGCGCCGAGTGGCACCTTCGCCGTCAGCCGCTGGCTGTGGGAGGAGACGGCGGCCTTGGCGTCGCTGCATCAGGTGCGCCTGCACACCCACCTCGCCGAGACGGAGGAGGAGGAGCGCTACTGCCGGGCACGCTTCGGCTGCCGCCCCTTGGACGCGCTGGAGGCGGCGGGTTGGCTCGGCCCGCGCACCTGGATTGCGCACGGCACGCGGCTGAGCGGGGACGAGATCGCGAGGTTGGGGCGGTGCGGCGTCGCGGTCGCGCACTGCCCGGCGTCCGAACTGGCGACGGGCTCGGCGATCGCGCCGGTGGTGGACCTCGCGGGCGCGGGCGTCCCGGTCGGGCTTGGTAGCGACGGCGACGCCGGGATGGCTGTCGACGTGCGGCTCGCCGATCTCGGCCAGCGGCTGCGCTACGGGCCGGCGGCGATCGGGCCGCACGACGCGTTGCGCTGGGCGACCGAGGGCGGGGCGGCGTGCGTCGGTCGTACCGATCTGGGACGGATCGCACCGGGTGCTGCCGCCGACCTCGCCTGCTACCGCGCCGACGACGTGGCGCTGGTGGGTGCCGAGGACGCGTTCGGTACGCTGGTTCGCGCTGGCCTCGGCCGGCCCGACCGGGTGATGGTCGCCGGACGGTGGCGGGTGATGGACGGCCGGCTTGCCGATTTCGACGTCGACGGGCTTCGCCGCCGGCACGCGGCGGCCGTGCGCGACCTCCGCGATGCCGCCTGACGACCGACCGTCAGCCAGCGCGTTCCTCGGCGTCGGCGCTGGCGCCCGGACCGGGGGGAGGCAACTCGTGCTGGTCGTAGTGACGGCCGGCGGACAGGATGCAACTCGTGCCGCCGGGGCGGGTGACGAGAATGGTCCAGGTACCGGTTTCGCTGGAGGCGAACACCTGGACGAGCTGGCCGTCCGTCTGCAGGCCGATGGCGACCGGCACCTCGCGGTAGCGGTCGGCGAGCGCCTTGACGAGCTGGGCGTGCTCGTGACAGACGCGACCGCCTTGGATTTGGGCGTCGGCCGCGGCGGGAAGCATTGCCGTGGCCAGACCGGCGAGGGCCGTGCCGATGAGCAGGGTCGAGCAGCGAGGCATGGGCGAACTCCTCTGGCTTGGCCCTGGAGGGCCTGGCTCGACCAATCCAGCACAGCAAGGTAAACGAATGGTTTGCCTGCCGGGAGTTAACCATGGCCCTCGTTTTCTTTTCCGACGTCGACGACCCGGCGGCCTGGCTCGACGCTCTGCGGCAGTTCATGCCCGACCTCGACTGCCGCATCTGGCCCGATGTCGGTCGGGCGGAGGACGTCCGCTACGCCTTGGTCTACCGGCCGCCGGCCGGGATGCTGCGAACGCTGCCGGGCCTGGAGCTGATCTTGTCGCTCGGTGCCGGGGTCGACGGCATCCTCGCCGATCCCGAGCTTCCCGATGTGCCCATCGTACGCATGGTCGAGCCGTCCTTGACGCGCACCATGTGCGACTACGTGCTGTACGCGGCGCTTCGGGCGCATCGCGGCTTCGACGCCTTCGAACGATCACAGCGCACCGCCACTTGGGACTTTCGGTTACCCGAGGTGCCCGAGCGGACGCGTATCGGTCTGCTCGGCCTTGGTGAACTCGGGCGTGCGGTGGCGAAACGGCTGCACGAGGCGGGCTTCGCCGTGTCCGGCTGGAGCCGCCGGCCGCGCGCAGTCGCAGGCGTGCGCTGCTTTGCCGGCGACGACGAGCGGGCGGCGATGCTCGCCGAGTGCGACGTCGTCGTTGCGCTTCTGCCGGGGACGCCGGCCACGCGGGATCTGATGGACGCGGCGTTCTTCCGGGCGATGAAGCCGGGCGCCCACTTGGTCAATGTCGGCCGCGGCGATCAGCTCGTCGACCGCGATCTGATCGCGGCGCTCGACACAGGGCAAATCGGCGGTGCGACGCTCGACGTGTTCCGCGTCGAGCCGCTGCCGCCGGAGCATCCGTTCTGGCAGCATCCGAACGTGCTGGTGACGCCGCACGTCGCCGGCTGCGCCCTGCCGGAGACCGGGGTGCAGGCCGTGGCCGAGACCATCCGGCGGCTGCGCGCCGGTGAGCCGTTGCTCCACGTCGTCGACCGCAGCGTCGGCTACTGAGGCGGCTCGGGCAGGACGGCGGAGGCGGCGATGGCGGCCAAGGTGATCACGGTGGCCCAGCAAAAGGGCGGGGCCGGCAAGACGACGGTGGCGGCCCAACTGGCGACGGCGATGGCCGGAGGCGGTCGCCGGGTGGCCTGCCTCGACATCGATCCGCAAGGCACGCTCTCCGCGTGGGGCCGCATCCGCAACGGCGCCGGCGTTGGCGGCGTTACCGTCGAGGCGAGCCAGGGCTGGAAGCTCCAGCTTGCCCTTCAGGGCCTCGCCCGCGCCCACGACCTCGTCATCGTCGACAGCCCGCCGCACGCCGAAACCGAGGCGCGCGTGGCGGTACGCAACGCCGACGTGGTCGTCGTACCCTGCCAGCCGAGCCTGTTGGACGTGTGGGCGATCCGGGCGACCCTCGCTCTGGTGGCGGCGGAGCGGGGGCGGGCGGTGGTCTTGTGGAACCGGCTGCCGCCGCGCGGGCGCATCGTCGACGAGGCGGCGGCCGCACTTGCCGCCACCGGCGGCGTGCCGCTCGCCCACGGTTTCGGCAACCGCAGCGCCTTCGCCGCGTCGATGCATCGAGGCGCCGGCGTGGTGGAGATCGACCCGCGCGGCCGGGCCGCCTCCGAGGTGCGCGAGGTGGCCGCGGCGCTGGACGCCCTCTTGGCGAGCGGCTGACCCGCGCCAGCTTCGCCTTGGCGTCGCGCAGGCGAAGCTTTAGAGAGCGCGACGCGGCCCGAGGGCACGGGTTCAGTCAGGGGAGTGAGGGACGATGGCGCCAACTGGCGCGCAGAGCCTGCCGATCGAGGGCAAGGCAACGCTGGTCGACTACCTGGCGGAGTCCGTCAAGCCGCGCAGTGCCTTTCGCATCGGCACCGAGCACGAGAAGTTCGGCTACCGCCGCGACGATCTCCGTCCGCTGCCCTACGACGGCGAGGGCGGGATCCGCTGGCTGCTGGAGACGATGGCCGAGCGGTTCGACTGGGCCGTCGTCCGCGAGGGCGAGCGGCCGATCGCGCTCAGCCGCGACCGGGCCAGCATCACCCTGGAGCCGGGCGGCCAGTTCGAGCTGTCCGGCGCGCCGCTCGCCACGCTGCACGACACCTGCCGCGAGGCCTACGGCCACCTCGCCGAGGTCAAGGCGGTGACGGCACCGGCGGGGCTCGGCATGCTCGGCATCGGCTTCAATCCGAAATGGCCGCTCGCCGACATCCCCCGGATGCCCAAGGGCCGCTACGGCATCATGACCGCCTACATGCCGAAGCGCGGCGGCTTCGGCCTCGACATGATGTATCGGACCTGCACCATCCAGACCAACCTCGACTTCGACAGCGAAGCCGACATGGTGAAGAAGTTCCGCGTCAGCCTCGCCTTGCAGCCGGTGGCGACCGCGCTCTTCGCCAACTCGCCCTTCACCGACGGCAAGCCCAACGGCTTCTTGAGCTATCGCAGCCACATGTGGACCGATACCGATCCGGATCGGGCCGGCATGCTGCCCTTCGTGTTCGAGGACGGCTTCGGCTTCGAGCGCTACGTCGACTACCTGCTCGACGTGCCGATGTACTTCGTCTACCGCGACGGCCGCTACCTCGACGCCAGTGGCCAGTCCTTCCGCGACTTCATGGCCGGGCGGCTGCCGGCCCTGCCGGGCGAGTTGCCGACCTTGGCGGATTGGGAGGACCACCTCACCACCGCCTTTCCCGAGGTGCGGCTCAAGCGCTACCTGGAGATGCGCGGCGCCGACGGCGGTCCGTGGAACATGATCTGCGCGCTGCCGGCCTTGTGGGTCGGCCTGCTCTACGACGACGCCAGCCTGGACGCCGCCTGGGACCTCGTTCGCGACTGGACGGCCGAGGAGCGCGAGGCGCTCCGGCGCGACGTGCCGCGGCTCGGGCTCGCCACGCCGTTCCGCGGCTCCTCGCTGCGGCCGATCGTGCGCCTCGTTCTGGAGATGGCCGAAGCGGGGCTCGAGGCTCGTGGCCGCGCCGACCTCGACGGACGCGACGAGCGCAAGTACCTCGCGCCGTTGCTCGCCATCGAGGAGGCGGGACGCACGCCGGCCGAGGAGAAGCTGGAGCTCTACCGTACGGAGTGGGGCGGCAGCGTCGATCCGCTGTTCAGGCAGTTCGCCTACTGACCGCCGTCGTCTCGTCGCTGGCGGCGAACGGGGCGGCGGTGCTGGCTCCCGAAGACGCAAACCAGGCGTAGCGGTCGATCAACGCGACGACGGCACCGACGATGACGAGCACGGGGCTCCGCCCGTCGAGGTCGCGGGCGCGCTCCGGCAGGGTGCGCAGGCTGCCCCGGACGACCCGCTGCTGCGGCAGGGACGCGTTCTCGACGGCGCAGGCGGGTGTGGTCGGTGCGAGGCCGGCCGCGATCAACTCGCCACTCAGCCGGTCGAGGCCGGTCGCACCCATGTAGAGGCACAAGGTCTGACCGGCGCGGGCGAGGGCCGCCCAGTCGTGGCTTTGCGGTCCGTCCCTGCCGTAGCCCGTGGCGAGCACGACGGCGTGGGCGTGGTCGCGGTGGGTGAGGGGGATGCCGGCATAGGCGGCGGCGCCCAGGGCCGCCGTGACGCCCGGGACGATCTCGAAGGGAACGTTGGCCGCGAGCAGGGCTTCCAGTTCCTCGCCGCCACGGCCGAAGACGAACGGATCGCCACCCTTCAGCCGGACCACCGTCTGCCCCGCCCGCGCCCGCTCGACCAGCACCTCGTTCAAGGCGGGCTGGCGCAACTGGTGGTGCGAGCGGCGCTTGCCGGCGTAGAGGCGTTCGGTCGCAGCAGGGATCAGCGCCAGCACGCCTGGCCCGATCAGCCGGTCGTGGACCACCACGTCGGCCGTTTGCAGGAGGCGCAGCGCCTTGACCGTGAGCAGGTCCGGATCGCCCGGCCCGGCGCCCACGAGGTAGACGCGGCCGGTCACGGGGGAGGATGGGGACGTCATGCATGGGCGGTAGCGAGTGCGCCCGCTCCGGTCAACGCGGCCTTGGGCCAAGGTCAGCGGGCCAAGGTCAGGGCCGGACCGTGAGGGCGAGCAAGAGCGCCGTCTCGACCAGTTGCTGTTGCGCACCCAGGACGTCGCCGGTCTGGCCGCCGAACGCGCGCCGGGCCGTCCAGGCCCAAAGGGACGCCACGGCGACCGCGACCGCGATGAGCAGGAGTGCCCGGTGCACCGGCAGGAGCGCGAACGCGAGCAGCCCCGGCACGATCAGCGCGAGCGCCACTGTGCCGCCGTCGGGACGCCCGGCCCGCCGCGCCAGCCCGTCGACGCGGGCGAAGGGCAGGGCTGCCATGGTCGGCACCATCAGCCCGCGGGAGAGCGCCAGGATGACGACGAGGTAGGCGATCTGATCGGCCGGGTTCCAGAGCGAGGCGAGGCCGGTGACCCGGGCCAGCACGGTCAGCGCCAGCGCCAGCGTGCCGTAGGTGCCGATGCGGCTGTCGCGCATGACCTCCAGCCGCCGCTCCCGGTCGTGGGGGCCGAGCGCGTCGGCGCAGTCGGCAAGCCCGTCTTCGTGCAGCGCACCGGTCGCGAGGGCCAGTAGGGCGATCAGCAGGATCGCTGCCGGAAAGGACGGCATGCTCGCCAGCGTGAGCAGTGCGAACACGCAGCCCAGCGCGAGGCCCAAAAGGGCGCCGACCACCGGGAACCAGGGGCTGGCGTAGGCGAGGGATGGGGGCTGGCTGCCCAGGCGGACGGGCAGCCGCGTCAAGAACACCAATGCCACCCTCAAACCTTCGCCCACGTCGCCTCGCCCCGAGCCCACTGCTAGCCAGCGCGGACACCGCTTAGGAGCTGGCACCATGGCTGTCCACACGCCGAAGAGCCTGCGGGCGCGGCTCGCGGCCCTGCCCGCGGGCGACGACGCCGCGGCGCGGGCGGTTGCCGAGCGCGAACTGCACCTGACCAAGCCGCGCGGCGCGCTCGGCCGGCTGGAGACGCTGGTCGCTTGGCTGGCGCGTTGGCAGGGCCGCAGCCCGCCGCGGCTCGAGCGGGTCCGCATCGCCGTGTTCGCCGGCAATCATGGCGTGGCGGCCAAGGGCGTCTCGGCCTTCCCCGCGAGCGTGACCGCGCAGATGGTCGGGAACTTCGAGCGCGGCGGCGCGGCGGTGAACCAGCTCGCCCGCGTCGCCGGAGCCGAACTGCACGTCGCCGCCCTCGACCTCGACCATCCCACCGCCGACTTCACCGAGGCGCCGGCGCTGGACCCGGCGGGCTTCGACGCGGCGGCGGCGGCGGGCGACGCTGCCGTGGCGGACGGCCTCGACCTCCTGGTGGTGGGCGAAATGGGCATCGCCAACACCACGGCGGCGGCCGCACTGGCGCATGCGCTGTTGGGCGGCCGGGCCGCCGACTGGGTGGGGCCGGGCACCGGCATCGACGTCGCCGCGCTGTGGCGCAAGGCCAAGGTGGTCGAAGAGGCGGTCGGCCGGCATCGCGACGACGACCCCTTGGAGGTGCTGCGGCGGCTCGGCGGGCGCGAGTTGGTGGCCATCGCGGCAGCGGTGCTCCGGGCGCGCGAGCGCAACGTACCGGTCCTGCTCGACGGCTTCGTCTCGACGGCGGCGGTGCTGCCGCTCGTACGGGTGGAGGAGACCGCACTCGAGCACTGCCAGCTCGGCCACGTCTCCGCCGAGCCGGGCCACCGCCGCCTCACCGGTGCCTTGGGCCTGCGCCCGCTGCTCGACCTCGACATGCGGCTCGGCGAGGCCTCGGGCGCCGCCCTCGCCGTGCCGATCCTGCGGGGCGCGCTCGCCTGTCACACCGGCATGGCCACCTTCGCCGAAGCGGCCGTGGACGGGCGCAAGGGGTAGGGCTCGGCCGGGCCATCTGGCTACGCCCGGTCGAGCGCCCAGGCCGCGATCCGTTCGGCGGCGGCACGGCCGGAGAGGAAGGCCGCTTCGACACGGCCGCCGAGACACCAGTCGCCGCAGGCGGCGAGACCGGCCGGATCGAACAGGCACGGCTCGCCGAGGGGCGCCGCGGCGAGCGCGTAGCGCCAGCGATGGGCGGCGGCGAAAGTGGGCGTGGGAAGGGGATGCCGCAGCGCGGCTGCGAAGGCGTCGAGGAGGTCGGGCAGCACGTCGGCCGGCGCGCGTTCCAGAGTAGCTTCGGACCAGCCGGGGTTGGCGTGGAGCACCCAGGCTTCGGCGCCGTCGCGGCCGGGCTTGCTCGCATTGCGGGCTGCCCAGGCGATGGGGCCGACCTCGGGGCGGAGCACGTCGGGGGCATCGAGCCGTGCCGCGAAGGCGACCAGAGCCGCCCAGCAGGGTTGCATCGAGGCCGTTGCAGCGAGCGCCGCCAGCCGTGGCGACGCCGCCAGGAGCGGTACCGCCTGCGGCGCCGGGGCCGCCACCACGACGGCGTCGAACGGACCGTGCGCTGCCGTGCCGTCGGTGACGTGCCAACCGTCCGCCTGGCGCTCGACCCGGCTGACGGTGGCCTCGCCGCGCACCTCCAGACCGGCGCCGAGATGGCGGGCCAAGGCCGTCATGCGCGGCGTGCCGACCCACCAGGGCGCCGCCGTGGTGGAGTACCCTTCGGGCTGCCAAGGGCCGACGATGCCGTGCTCGCCCCACGCCCGCACCTCGCGGTCGAAGTCCGGGTCGCGGGCGGTGAAGAACTGGGCGCCGTGGTCGAAGGCGAGACCCTCGATCCGCCGTGTCGCCATGCGCCCGCCGAGCCCGCGGGACTTGTCGAAGACGGTGACGGCGAAGCCGCGCCCGTGCAGCGCGTGGGCCGCGGTGAGCCCCGCCATGCCGGCGCCGACGACGGCGATGCGGGCTTCGGTGTCTCGGGGCATGGTCGACATCCTGGTAGGGGCTGGTGGGATCGCCAGGCGCAGGGGGGCCTTTCGAACTCGTCACCAACCTAGGCTGCTTCGGCGCGTCGCCAAGGTTGCTAGGCGATCGCTCCCGCGACAGGGTAACCGTCGCGGTTTAGAACCGCGTCCGTTCTGCCGGCCAAGGAGGAGAGTGTTCGTGGCACGCGAGGTGATGGAGTACGACGTGGTGGTGGTCGGCGCCGGGCCGGCCGGGCTTGCCGCGGCGATCCGCCTGAAGCAGTTGGCCGAGGCGGCCGGCACCGAGCTTGCCGTCTGCGTGCTGGAGAAGGGCTCCGAGGTCGGCGCCCACATCCTCTCGGGCGCGGTGATCGAGCCCCGCGCCCTCGACGAACTCCTGCCCGACTGGAAGGAGCGGGGAGCGCCGTTGAACACGCCCGCCGGCGAGGATCGCTTTCTCTTCCTGACCGAGAAGGCGTCGTTCCGGCTGCCGACCCCGCCGCAAATGAAGAACCACGGCAACTACATCGTCTCGCTCGGCAATGTCTGTCGCTGGCTCGCCGAGCAGGCGGAGGCCATGGGCGTCGAGATCTATCCGGGCTTCGCCGCCGCCGAGGTGCTGTACGGCGAGGACGGCGCGGTCGTCGGCGTTGCCACCGGCGACATGGGTATCGGCCGCGACGGCGAGAAGAAGGCCGACTACCAGCCCGGCATGGAACTGCGGGCCAAGGTGACGCTGCTGGGCGAGGGGTGCCGGGGGTCCTTGACCAAGGGGCTCGTCGAGCGCCACGGCCTGAGCAAAGACGCCGATCCGCAGACCTATGCCATCGGTATCAAGGAACTTTGGGAGGTGAAGGCCGAAGCGCATCACCCTGGGCTCGTCGTCCACACGGTCGGCTGGCCGCTCGATGCGGGCACCTATGGCGGCTCCTTCGTCTATCACCTGGAGAACCGCCAGGTGGCGGTCGGCTACGTCATCGCCCTCGACTACACCAACCCGTATCTGGGGCCCTTCGAGGAGTTTCAGCGCTTCAAGCACCACCCGGCGATCCGGCCGACGTTCGAAGGTGGCCGGCGCATCGCCTACGGGGCGCGGGCGCTGAACGAGGGCGGCATCCAGTCGATCCCGGAGGTCGGCCTGCCGGGTGCCGCCATCGTCGGCTGTGCGGCAGGCTTCCTCAACGTGCCGAAGATCAAGGGCACGCACACGGCGATGAAGTCCGGCATGGTCGCCGCCGAACTCGCCTACGAGGCGGTCCTGGCGGGCGATCCGAAGGTGATGACCGGCTACAAGTCGCGTCTGAAGCGGAGCTGGATTTGGCCGGAGCTCCACGCGGTGCGGAACATCCGGCCCGCGTTTCGCTGGGGCCTGTTCGGCGGCATCGCCTACTCGGCGCTCGACACCTACCTGCTGCGCGGCAAGGCGCCTTGGACCTTCCACCACCATGCGGACCACGAGACCCTGAAGCCCGCCAAGGACGCCAAAAAGATCGACTACCCGAAGCCCGACGGCGTCATCAGCTTCGACAAACTGTCGTCGGTGTTCCTGTCGAACACCAACCACGAGGAGGACCAGCCGGTCCATCTGACGCTCAACGACCCGCAGATCGCGATCGAGGTCAACTACGAGGTCTATGCGTCGCCGGAGACGCGCTATTGCCCGGCTGCGGTCTACGAGATCGTGCAGGAAACGGACGGCCCGAGGTTACAGATCAACGCGCAGAACTGCGTGCACTGCAAGACCTGCGACATCAAGGATCCGCGCCAGAACATCCATTGGGTGGTGCCCGAAGGCGCCGGCGGGCCGAACTATCCGGGGATGTGAGGCAAGGCGTCCTCACGCGACCGGGCTGTGTACCGTCTGCACGAGCGGCAGATCCCTGATCTCGGCCATGAGTGCCGGTCGTAACCGAGCGGCCCACTCGCGCTGCCAACGGCCGAGATCGGCTGCCGGCATGGGCTTGGCGATCCGGTAGCCCTGGAGCGCGTGGTAGCCGAGGAGCCGCGTCCAGGCCACTTGCGCCGCGGTCTCCACCCCTTCGGCGACGCTCGTGCCGGACAACTCACCGGCCACCTTGGCGGCGAGCGCGCTGATGGTGCGGTCGCGGGGACTAGCCTCGAGGTCG
>JBJHBG010000083.1:0-21332 GCA_050485385.1 Geminicoccaceae bacterium
GGTCCCATCCTCGGTCGCGTCCTCGGTGAGCCCGTTGTCGGTCTCGTCGGTCTGGCCATCGACCAGGGGGTCTGACGCGTTGTCGAGGTCCAGCGGCGCGGACAGGGTGAGGGGGCCGCCGCGGCGAGTGCCGGCTCACAGGCTCGCCCGCGTCACGCCCCCAGCGCCTCCAACGATTCCGGCAGGACCTGGCCACCATCGACCACCAGGGTCTGGCCGGTGATGTAGCCGGCTTCCTCCGAGGCCAGGAAGAGGGCGGCATTGGCGATGTCCTCGACCGAGCCGAGGCGCTTGAGCGGGATCGCGGCGCTCATCTGGGCCTGGTAGTCCGCGCCCAGGCCGGCCAGGCCCTCCGTCGCGATGTTGCCGGGCATGACGGCGTTGACCGTGATCTGCCAGGGCGCCAGCTCCATCGCCGCCGTGCGCATGATCGTGCAGCTCGCGGCGGTCGGCGCCGTGCTCACCGTGCTGTTCGGCCTCGGCTCGCCCGGCTGGACCCTGGCCATGGCGCTGGTGCTGGTGCTGGTCGCCGGCCGCGAGGTGGTGGCGCGTCAGGCGCACCGGATGCGCCGAGGCTGGGGCTACCTGATCGGCACGGCGACGATGACGCTGGCGGCGGGCTCGGTAGCAGCGGTGGGCCTGGTCGGCACGCTCCAACCCGAACCCTGGTACGATCCGCGCTACGCCATCCCGCTGCTCGGCATGATCCTCGGCAACACCATGACCGGCATCGCCCTCGGGTTGGACAGCCTGAGCACGGCGGTCGCGCGGGAGCGTCCGGCCATCGAAGCGCGCACCGCCCTCGGTGCCACCCGGTTCGAGGCCCTGCACGAGCCGATCCGTGCCGCCATGCGCCGGGGCCTGATGCCCTTGATCAACGCCATGGCCACCACCGGCATCGTCTCGCTGCCGGGCATGATGAGTGGGCAGATCCTGGCCGGCGTCGCCCCGACGGACGCCGTGCGCTACCAGCTTCTCGTCATGTTCCTCATCGCCGGCGCCACCGGTCTCGGCGCCGTCATCGCCATCCATGCAGCAGCCTGGCGCCTGACCGACGCGCGCCACCGTCTGCGGCCGGACCGGCTGACGATCTCCGGCTGACCGCACCTAGGGGGTGTGGATCGGGCAGCTCTCGTCGGCGGCCCAGTCGGCGAAGCTCAGATAGTAGGTGTGGACGTCCCGATAGCCGGCGCGGAGCGCGGCGATGGCGGCGAGCGCTGCCCGTCCGCCGCCATCGCAATGGGCGACTACGGGCCGGCCATCCTGCACGCCGGCCTCGTCCAGCCGACGGCGAAGTTGGTCCGCCGGCAGGAAGAAGCCGCCCTGCAGCAGCTCCGCATGGGGTACCAGCGTCGCACCGGGCAGATGCCCGCCGCGCTTGTTGGCCTTGAGGTCCCGGCCCGCGTACTCGGCCTCGGTGCGGGCGTCGAGCACCTGCACCTCGTCCAGCCGCTCGCGCAACTCCTCGCGCACCGCGAGGCCGATGGGACCGCTGCCGGCGAGCGCCACCAAGCGGGGTGCGTCCGGTCGGGGCGCGGTGGCGCCGGAGGTGTCGGCGTCCCGCAGCGCCGGCCAGCCGCCGTCGAGCAGATAGGCCTTCGCGCCGAAGTACTGCAGCACGAACCAGACCCGCGCCGCCTCGACCATGCGGCCGTCGTCGTACACGACCGCCGGCGTCGTCTTGTCGAGGCCGAGATCCTCCAGCGCCTGCTGCCAGAAGCCGTGGTTGTCGAAGAAGGTGGCCGGGGTTTTGGCGGCGGCGATCCATGCCTCCAGCGGCGCACGCACCGCATGGGCGGGATGGCCGGCGGCGAAGGCGGCCTCGTCGCGCGCGTCGACGAGGCGAAACGGCGCGATGCCGGCGAGGGCTTGCGCGGCGATGACGGGATCGGTCATGGGGCTCGTCCTCCTCGGGATCGGGTGGGTGGACCCTGACGATTGCGACCTATATGCAGCAACGTCGCGTGCCAAGGGCGGTTCCGTCTGGGCGGGCGTAGCGCCGGGAGGGGGCGGGATGGAAAGCCAGGCGACGACGGCGGCCGAGCGCGGCTCGGCAAGGGAGGTTTTCGGCGCCTTTTTGAAACTGGGCCTTACCTCGTTTGGCGGCCCGGTGGCGCATCTCGGTTATTTTCGCGACGAGTTCGTGCAGCGACGGCGCTGGTTCGACGAGCGGGCCTATGCCGACCTCGTCGCCCTCTGCCAGTTCCTGCCGGGGCCCGCCTCGAGCCAAGTGGGCATGGCGATCGGCCTGTCGCGCGCCGGGTTTGCCGGTGCCGCCGCCGCCTGGACCGCCTTCACCCTGCCCTCGGCGATCCTGCTGGTGCTGTTCGCGTTCGGGGTCGCTGCCGCCGGCGACATCGCCGAGGCGGGCTGGCTGCGCGGGCTCAAGATCGTCGCCGTGGCGGTGGTGGCGCAGGCGGTGCTGGGCATGGCGCGGAGCCTCTGCCCGGACAAGGAGCGCGCGACGTTCGCCGTCCTCGCGGCGGCCATCGTCCTGTTCCATCCGACGGCCTTCGGACAGGTCGGCGCCATCGTCCTCGGCGGTATCGCCGGCTTCCTTCTGCTCGGTCGCGAGAGCGGCAATGGTGCCGCACACTTCGCCGTGCCGGTGAGCCGCCCGACGGCCATCGCGGCGCTGATCGCGTTCGTCGCCCTCCTGATCGGCCTGCCGTTTCTTGCTGCGGCCTCCGGCTCGATGACGCTCGCCCTCGTCGACGGCTTTTACCGCGCGGGCTCGCTGGTGTTCGGCGGCGGCCACGTCGTCCTGCCGCTGCTCCAGGCCGAGGTGGTCGCGCCCGGCTGGGTCGCTCGCGACGCGTTCGTTGCCGGCTACGGTGCCGCCCAGGCGGTGCCGGGACCGCTCTTTACCTTCGCCGCCTATCTGGGGGCGGTCATGCAGGTATCGCCGACCGGCGTTGCCGGTGCGGTCATCGCCCTCGTGGCGATCTTCCTGCCCTCCTTCCTGCTCGTGGTCGGCACGCTGCCCTTTTGGGACGCCCTACGCGCCCGCCCGCAGGCGCAGTCGGTGCTGAAGGGCGTGAACGCGGCCGTGGTCGGCATCCTTTTGGCCGCCCTCTACGATCCGGTCTGGACCACGGGCATCCACGTCCCGGCCGACTTCGCCCTGGCGGCGGCAGCCTTCCTGCTGCTTGCCGCTTGGCAGGTGCCGCCCTGGCTGGTCGTGATTCTCACTGCCGCCGGCGGCGCCGCGCTCACCGCCACGGGCTGGTAACGCAACGAGGCGACCGGCATGGGGCCGGCCGCCTCGCGCAAGCCGAACGTCGCTCGTGGCGTCAGCTCGCCTCGGCGAGCCCGAGTTCCTGGAGGATGGCGCCGATGTCGTCGTTGTTCTCGGCCATGAAGGCGCCGAACTCGGCGCCCGTGCCCCACAGCACGTCGAACCCGCGCGCCTCCATGAAGTCCTGGAACTCGGCGCTGTCGTAGATGCCCTTCAGGATCTCTTCGTAGCGGGCGGCGATGTCCTCGGGCATGCCCGCCGGGCCGGCCATGCCGCGCCAGACGCCGCCGGTCCAGGTCGAACCGACCGCCTCGCCGATGGTCGGCACGTCCGGCATGATGTCGGCCCGCTCGGCGCTCATGATGCCGAGGCTCCTGAGCCTGCCCGCCTCGATCAGTGCACGGGCCTCGGGCAGGGAGCAGGAGACGAAGTCGACGCCACCGGCGGCAAGCTCGGTCAGCGCCGTGGCGGCACCGGTGCTCGGCACCCACTGGATGGCGTTGGGATCGATCCCCTGCTCGCGCAGCATGCCCGCCAGCGCCAGGTGCCAGCTGCCGCCCTGACCGGTGCCGGAGGCGGCGAGTCCGCCCGGGTTCTCGCGGATCGCGTCGAGCAGGTCGCCCAGGGTCTCGTAGGGCGAATCGGCATGCACGTGGATCGCCGACGGGTCCTCGTTCATCAGCGCCAAGGGCGTGAAGTCCGCATAGGTCATCTCGGTGAGACCGACCCAGTGCATCATGTTGATCTCGAGCGTGATCAGCCCGATCGTGTAGCCGTCGGGCTGCGCCGTCGCGATGGCCGAGTGGCCGACCACGCCGCTGCCGCCCGTGCGGTTCACGACATTGACCGACTGACCCAGCTCGCGCTCCATTTGTGCCGCGATCTGCCGGGCGATGGCGTCGGTGCCGCCGCCGGCGGCCCACGGTACGATCAGCGTGACCGGCCGGGTGGGAAAGGCGCTCGCCGGTGCCGTGGCCGCGGCCACCAGCGTGGCGCCGAACACGGCGGCGAGGATCGGCGTCAATAGCCTGTGCATGGGTCGTCTCCCTGAGCTGGCCCCGGCGTTCTGACGACGCGCCTCGCGGACGCAGGCCGGGGTTCATGCCATCGGCCTAGCAAACGGCCCCGCATGCGCGAACGGATTTTTCGAGCGTGCCGGGCACATGAGCTGTGACGCGATTTCACGCTGGCCGTGGCGGCACGTCGCGCTTCAATAGATAGAGGTCCAAATGCGGGGAGGACGGGGCATGCAGAGCCAGATGGTGACGGCCTATGGCGAACCGCTACGGCCGGTCGAGGCCGCGACGCCCGACCCCGAGGGCCGGGAGGTGCTGGTGCGGGTGCGCGCCAGCGGCGTGTGCCACACCGACGTCCACGTCTGGGACGGCTACTACGACCTCGGTGGCGGCCGGCAGATGCGCTTTGCCGACCGCGGCCTCGTGCCGCCCTTCACCCTCGGCCACGAGATCGCGGGCGAGGTGGCGGCGGCGGGACCGGATGCCGATATCGCCACCGGCACGCCCGTGCTGGTCTATCCCTGGATCGGCTGCGGTGCATGCGCCCGTTGCGAGGCCGGCGAGGGTCATCTCTGCGCCACGCCCCGCTATCTCGGCATCTTCCGCCCTGGCGGTTATGCCGACCATGTGTTGGTGCCGGACGTGCGCTATCTCGTGCCGCTCGACGGTATCGACGCGCGGCAGGCGGCACCGTTGGCCTGCTCCGGCCTCACCGCCTACTCGGCCCTCGCCAAGATCGGCCTCGACCGGCTGCGGGCCGAGCCGATCGGCATCGTCGGCGCCGGCGGCCTCGGCCTGATGGCGCTCTCGATCCTGAAGGCCCTTGGCGGGCGCGGTGCCGTGGTCGTGGATCTCGCCGAGGCCAACCGCCGGGCGGCACTCGACGCGGGCGCGCTCGCCGTCGTCGACGGGGCGGCGCCCGCCGCGTTGGACGAAGCCAAGGCGGCGAGCGGCGGGCCGGTCTCGGCGGTGATCGACTTCGTCGGTGCCCCCGCCACGGTCCAACTCGGCATCGACTGGGTCGGCAAGGGCGGCACGGTCGTGGTCATCGGGCTCTATGGCGGGGCCTTGAGCGTGTCCCTGCCGCTGTTGCCCTTGCGCGCCGTCGGCATCGTCGGCTCCTTCGTTGGCAGCCTGCCGGAGCTCCAGGCCCTGGTGCGCCTCGTCCGGGACGGCAAGGTCGCCCCCATTCCCATCGTGCCCTGCCCGTTGCACGACGCCAACGACGCCCTGATCGCGCTGAAGGAGGGCCGCCGCGTCGGCCGAACGGTGCTGGAACCGTCCGGCTGACCTCAGCCTGTCGCCACCGTCTCGCGCTGCACGCGCGGGGCCAGCCGCTCCACCAGGAAGTCGACGAAGCAGCGCAGCCGGGCGGTCATGAAGCGCTGGTTGCCGAACACGGCATAGACGCCGATCTCCTCGTTCGACTGGAAGTCGTCGAGCAGCGGCACGAGGCGGCCTTCAGCGACGTCGCCCTCGACCATGAAGCTGCCGAGCCGAGCGATGCCGAGACCGGCAACGCACATCGTGCGCAGGGTTTCGCCGTTGTCGGTGCGGAAATTGCCGTCGACCGCGACCGGGCGCGGGCCGGTCCGGTCCTCGAACGGCCACGCATTGAGGCTCGCCTTGATGTTGAAGCCCAGGCAGTTGTGCGCGGCCAAGTCGTCGGGGGTGGTCGGCCGGCCGTGGCGTGCCAGATAGGCGGGGGCCGCCACCACCCGCCGGCGGAAGCCGGCGAGGCGGCGGGCGCGCAGCGTCGAGTCCTGCAACGGCCCGATGCGGATCGCCACGTCGATGCGCTGGTCCAACAGGCTCACGACCGAATCCGACAGGGTCAGATCGAGCCGGATCGCCGGATAGCGCTGGAGGAACTCCGGGATCAGCGGCAGGATGTGGTGATGGGCGATGGGGATGGACGAATTGACGGCGAGTTGTCCACCCGGCGTCACGTGGGAGCGCCCCACGTCGCTCTCCGCCCGCTCGATCGCGGCCAGCACCTCGAGGCAACTCTGGTAGTAGGTCTCGCCCTCGGGCGTCAGGCGCAGGGTGCGGGTGGAGCGGTCGACGAGTTGCGCGTCGAGCCGGCTCTCCAGCCGCGCGACGATCTTGCTGATGGCCGACGGCGTCAGCTTGGCCAGCCGCGCCGCCGCCGAGAAGCTGCCGAGCTGGGTGACCCGGACGAACACCTCCATCTCGTCGAGCTTGCCGCTCATCGCGTCGATCCGTCCCGCTACCTGTTCCGCAGCGTCACGATTGTTGTGACGCAGGCGATGTTTACACGGCGGGGCGTCGTGGGAAAGTCCGGCGCACTTCAGGGGAGGGATTCATGAAGGTCTTCGTGACGGGGGCTTCCGGCTATATCGGCGGGTCGGTCGCGGCCAAGCTCTTGCGTGCCGGTCACGAGGTTTGGGGGCTCGCCCGCTCGGACGAGGCGGTGGCGAAGCTCGAGGGCCAGAACATCCGCCCGGTGCGCGGCTCGCTGCTCGACTTCGACGCGCTCGCCGAAGCGGCGGCCGCATGCGACGGCGTCGTCAACGCCGCCAACTCCGACGATCCGTTCGTGGTCGAGGCGATCCTTCCGGTGCTGGAGGGCACGGACAAGGTCTTCGTCCAGACCAGCGGCTCCAGCGCCATCGCCGACCGCGCCGCCGGCGCCCGGCCCGGCAAGGTGTTCCACGAGGAAACGCCGTCCGAGCCCCTGCCCGAGCGGGCGGGGCGCGTGGCCATCGACCGCATGGTGATGGCGGCGGGCCAGCGTGGCGTGCGCTCGGTCGTCATCCGCCCGAGCCTGATCTACGGCGACGGACTCGGCGCCAAGCGGGACAGCATCCAGGTGCCCAAGCTGACCGCACTGGCCAAGGAAAAGGGCCGGCCGATGCACATCGGCCCAGGCCTCAACGTCTGGTCCAACGTCCACGTCGACGACGTCACCGACCTCTACCTGCTGGCGATGGAGCGCGCCCCCGCCGGCTCGATGTTCTACGCCGAGAACGGCGAGGCCAGCATGCGCGACCTCGCCGCGTGGATCGGCCGCAACCTCGGCATGGACGCCGAGCCCGAGGCGTGGCCCATGGCCGACGCCCTCGCCGCCTGGGGCATTCCGGCCCTCGCGTCCTTCGCCTCCAACAGCCGCGTCAGTGCGGCCAAGGCCCGCGCCATGCTCGGCTGGCGGCCGCAGATGCCGTCGCTGCAGACGGTGCTCACCGGCGATTGACGGACGAAGAAGGCAGGGGGGACTTGATGGTCCCCCCTGCAACCCCCCGGCGCAGGCCAAGCCTGCGCCACCTCTAGTGGCGGCGGCCTGCCGCCGCCCGGGGGTTCCAGGGGGCCAAAAGCCCCCTGGCCTTACCGCTTCAGCGGACCCCCGCCTGCAACTCCTCTTCCACCGTCCAACCGGGGGCGATGTCGTCCATGTTGGGCAGGTTGTGGGCGATGCCCTTGTGGCAGTCGATGCAGGTGCGCTCGCCGGTGAAGAGGAACGCCTCGTGGATGCGCTGCGCCCGGCTTTCCTGCACCGAGACGTCCATCGCCTCGGCGGTGTGGCAGTTGCGGCATTCCAGGCTGTCGTTCGCCTTCAGCCGCGCCCATTCGAGCTTGGCCATGTGCGCCCGGTGCTCCTCGAACTTCGCCGGTGTGTCGATGGTGCCGAAGACCCAACCCCAGACCTCCTTCGACGCCTGCATCTTGCGCGCCATCTTGAAGGTCCAGTCGTGCGGCACGTGGCAGTCCGAGCAACTCGCGCGGACGCCCGAGCGGTTGGTGTAGTGCACCGTCCGCTGAAGCTCCTGGTACACGTTGTCGTACATCTCGTGGCACGAGATGCAGAAGTCCTGCCGGTTGGTGACCTCGACCGCCGTGTTGAAGCCGCCCCAGAACAGGATGCCGAACAGGAACGCGCCGAGGGTCACGCCACCGAGCGACAGGAAGCTGGCGGGCCGCGTGGCGACGAGCCACACGTCCCGCAAGATGCGCCGGATCCAGCCCATGACTTACTCCGTCACCATGGTTGGCACGCGGAGCACGTCGACGAAGGTGTTCTCCACCAGGGGGCGCGCGTCGGTCTGCGTGACGTGGCAGGCGGTGCAGGCGTAGCGCCGGGGCGCCACGTCGGCGAGGAGCTGGCCGTCGCGGTCCTGGAAGTGGGTCACCGAGATCATCGGTGCGCCGGTCGCCTCGGTGAACTGGCGGCGGTGGCATTCCAGGCAGCGATTGGCGTTGATCGTGATCTCGTAGCGGTCGATGGCGTGGGGGATGGTCGGCGCCTGCTCGGGATAGAGCCGCATCATCCGCCCGGCGTCGACGATGGGCGCGGCGAAGCGCGGCGCCGGCACTGCCGCCGTCATCGGGTCCGGCCCGGTCAGCCGGGGCGGCTGCTGCTGCGCGAGGGCGAGCCCGGTCCAGGCGAGGACGAGGCCCGCGAGCAGAAGGAGCGTGCGTCGCATCACCATCTCCTCAAACGGCCACGATGCGGACGGCGCATTTCTTGTAGTCCGACTGTCGCGAGATCGGGTCGTTCGCATCGAGCGTGCACTTGTTGATGAGCTGGCTCGCGTCGAAGAACGGGATGAAGACGACGCCCCGCGGCATGCGGTTGCGGCCGGTGGTCTCGACCCGGCTGTTGATCTCGCCGCGCCGGGTCTGGATCCTCACCTCGGTGCCGCGCCGGAGCCCACGATCCGCTGCATCGGTCGGATGCATGTAGAGCCGTGCGCCCGGATAGGCGCTGTAGAGTTCCGGCACCCGCATGGTCATCGAACCCGTGTGCCAGTGCTCCAGCACGCGGCCCGTCACCAGCCAAAGGTCGTACTCGTCGTCGGGCGCCTCCGCCGGCGGCTCGTAGGGCAGCGCCATGATCCGCGCCCGCCCGTCGGCCATGCCGTAGAACTCGACACCCTCGGACGCCGTAACGTGCGGGTCGTCGCCCGCCCGGTAGCGCCAGCGCGTCTCCCGCCCGTCGACCACCGGCCAGCGCAGGCCCCGTACCTCGTGATAGACCTCGAAGGGGGCGAGGTCGTACTTGTTGCGGCCGGCGAACTGCCGGTACTCCTCGAACAGGCCCTTCTGCACGTAGAAGCCGAAGTGCTCGCTCTCACGATTCGGGTGATGCCCCACCACTTCGTCGGCCGCGTAGGCATCCACTTGGCCGTTGGCGAACAGCACCTCGAACAGCGTCCTGCCGCGGAACTCGGGGGCGCTCGCCAGGATCTCTTCAGGCCAGACCTCCTCGGTGGTGAAGTGCTTGGAGAACTCCATGAGCTGCCAAAGGTCGGAGCGCGCCTCGCCCGGGGGGTTCACCATCTGCCGCCAGAACTGCGTGCGCCGCTCGGCATTGCCGTAGGCACCTTCCTTCTCGACCCACATCGCCGCCGGCAGGACGAGGTCCGCCGCCTGGGTCGTGGCCGTCGGATAGGCGTCGGAGACGACGATGAAGGCTTCAGGGTTGCGGTAGCCCGGATAGGTTTCCTGGGCGGTGTTGGGTGCCGCCTGCATGTTGTTGTTCACCTGCACCCAATAGGCGCCGATCTTGCCGTCCTTCAGATCGCGGTCCTGTTGGACCGCATGGGCGCCGACCCAATCCGGGACCGTGCCTGCCGGTAGACGCCAGATCTCCTCGGCGATGGCGCGGTGCTCGGCGTTGGTCACCTCCATGCCGGACGGCAGCCGGTGCGCGAAGGTCCCGACCTCGCGCGGGCTGCCGCAGGCCGACGGCTGCCCGGTGAGCGAGAAGGGGCTGTTGCCGGGCTCGGAGATCTTTCCGGTCAGCAGGTGCAGGTTGTAGACGAGGTGGTTCGCCCAGACGCCGCGGACGTGCTGGTTGAAGCCCATCGTCCAGAGGCTCATCGTCTTGCGGTTGGGGTCCGCGTAGGCCTGAGCGAGCTGGTCGAGCCGCGTGCCCTCCACACCAGAGAGTTCCGCCACCCGCTCGCGGGTGTAGTCGGCGACGAACGCCTTGTAGGCGTCGAAGTCGATGGCCTCCATGGCACCCGGCGCGTCGGCGTGCGCCGCCGCCTGCTGCAGTGGATGCTCGGGCCGGAGGCCGTAGCCGATGTCGGTCTGACCGCGCCAGAAGCCCGTGTGATCCGCCACGAAGCGCTCGTTGATGGCGCCGTTGCGGATCAGGTAGTTGGCGATGTAGTTGGCGATCGCGAGGTCGGTGCCCGGCTTGAAGATGATCGGCACGTCGGCCATGTCGGTCGAGCGGTGGCCGTAGGTCGAAAGGACGATGATCCGCGCGTCGGGGTTCAGCAGCCGGCGGTCGGTCAGCCGGGTCCACAGGACCGGGTGCATCTCCGCCATGTTGGCGCCCCAGAGCACGAAGTCGTCGGCGTGCTCGAAGTCGTCGTAGCAGCCCATCGGCTCGTCCTTGCCGAAGGTGCGCGTGAAGGCGGCGACCGCCGACGCCATGCAGTGCCGGGCGTTGGGATCGATGTTGTTGGAGCGGAAGCCCGCCTTGAACAGCTTGGCGGCGGCATAGGCCTCGAAGATGGTCCACTGCCCCGAGCCGAACATGCCGATGCCGCGCGGCCCCTTCTCGGCGAGCGCCCGCTTGAACTGGCGCGCCATCTCCTCGAACGCGCGCTCCCAACTGACCTCCTGGAAGGTGCCGTCCTTGTGGTACGCGCCGTCGCGCATGCGCAAGAGCGGCATGGTCAGCCGGTCGGCGCCGTACATGATCTTGGCGAGAAAATAGCCCTTCACGCAGTTGAGCCCGCGATTGACCTCGGAGCGGGTGTCGGCGTGCGTCGCGACCACGCGGCCGCCGCGGGTGCCGACCATCACCGAGCAGCCGGTGCCGCAAAAGCGGCAGGCCGCCTTCTGCCAGTCGATCTGGAGCGCCTCGGCACCGCCGGTGACGGGCTGCGCCGCCGCCGTGAGTGGCAATCCGGCGGCGGTCGCGGCAGCCGCCGCTGCCTGGGCCTTGATCGCGTCGCGTCGGCTCAGCCTCATGGTCCTTCTCCCGTCGAGGGCTCGTCCAGGATCTCGTGATAGGCGAGGGCGGCGGTGTAGACGTCGGCCATCAGGGCGATGCCGTTGACCACAGCACTCATCGCCCGTTCGTCCGGCGCCTCCAGCACCACGACCAGCTTGCCGTGGCCGCTGGTGGCGATCTCGGTCCCCGGCAGGGCGAGGATCGCCGCTTCGACACGGGCCATCGCCTCGGGCCGCACGTGGACGACGATGCCGGAGACGTGCAGCGGCTCAGCCATGGCCGGCCTCGGCCAGCGAGATGGCCGCCGCCGGACAGGTGCCGACACAGGCACCGCAGCCGGTGCAGGCGAGCGCATCCAGGTCGGGCACGGGTGGGCCGCCGAGGCGCAGGCCAAAGCGGATCGCCTGTTCCGGGCAGGCGTCGCCGCAGCTTTGGCAATGCACGCCACCTCGGGCGAGGCAGCCCTCGCCGATCCGTGCCGTTACGTCCCAAGGCGGTTGCCGGCCCCGGTCGAAGGCGGGCTCGGGGCAGCTCTCGACGCAGGCTGCGCAGAAGGTGCAGCTACCGCTCCCCTGGCGCACCTCGACCTCGACGACGCCGCGCGCGCCGAGCTTCAGGACGGCTTCGGGACAGGCGTCGATACAGCGCCCGCAGCCGGTACAGGCGGCGTCGAACGCGACCGCCGCCCACGGGGGGCGAAGCCCACGCGGCCGCGACCGGTCGCCAAGCAGCCACGCGCGGCGGGTCGTTGCGGTGCGGCTCTCAGCCACCGGGCGGCCCCGGCGGTCCGAAGACGAGCTGCCACATCCAGACGAGGAACCCGTAGCCGCCGACGACCATGATCGCGATCACCGGCCAGATGGCGACGGCGAGCAGGAGGAACACCAAGCGTTCCCCGCGCCGTCCCCGCAGCCAAGCGGTATCGGGCTCGGCCCGTGCCGTCGCCGGGGTCTCCGATGGTGGCGACATGGCTCCCCTCCCTGTCGCGATCCCGTTCGGTGGCGAAATTTCGGGCAGTCCGCCCAAAATCCGTGCCGAAACCTCGCCGTCGTCCTCCCGGTCTGTCAATCATCGGTCGGTCGGAGCCATGGTGGACGCCACCGGGACGGGATGCGGGGCGGCGCAGGAATGCGGGCTTTCTGCGACCGTCCGTCGCAGGCTCGTCCCTTGGTCGAAGGGTGCCCTGGCGGGCCTCAATAGCCCCGCTGGCGGTCGACGAGGTTTTGGGGGGTGCCGCCCCGACGGAAGCGGGCGACGTTGGCCGCCGCGATCTTCGAGGCACTTACCGGATCCGTCTGAGCGGCGACGTGGGGAAAGACGTGGACGCGGGGATGCGCCCAGAACGGGTGGTCCGTCGGTAGCGGCTCGACCTCGAACACGTCGAGCACCGCCTCGGCCAGATGGCCGGAGTCCAGCGCGGCGATGAGGTCCGCATCGACCACGTGACCGCCGCGCGCGACGTTCACGAGCATCGACCCACGGGGCAGCGACGCCAGGAGCCCGGCATCGATCAGTCTCCGCGTCGTGGCGGTGAGCGGGACGAGGTTCACCAGGATCTCGGTCTGCGCCAGCATCGGGGCCAAGCCCTCGGCGCCGGCGAAGGTGTCCACGCCCGCGATCTCGCGATGGCTGCGGCTCCAGCCGACGAGGCGAAAGCCGAGCGCACCGAGCATCGCCATGCAGGCCTGCGCCAGTTCACCGGTGCCGAGAAAGCCCACCGTGCGCTCGTGGGCGAGCTTTTGCGGGTCCTTCGACCAGACGCGCTCGCGCTGGCCGCGGGCGAAGCGCGGATGGTCGCGGTGCAGCGCCATGACGTGCGCGGTCACGCCTTCGGCCATCGCCCGGCTCATGTTCGGATCGACCAGCCGTGCGAGCGGCACCGCCGGCGGAAGTGCAGGGTTGTGGACCAGATGCTCGACGCCGGCCCAGAGCGACTGCACGAAGCGGATGCCTCCGAAGGGGGCGAGCTTCTCGGGCGACGGATTGGCGGCGATCACGATGTCGACCGCGGCCGGATCGCCGGTAAAGTCGACTGCGGCGTGGACGCTCTCCTCGGGCATGGCCTCCTGGAGCAGGCGGACCCAGCGGCGTTCGGCGTCGGCTTGGAGGTTCGAGACGAGGACGATGGGCATGGGCTTCAGGCGTCTCCGGGCAGGCGGATGATCTTGTCGTCGTAGGCGAGCAGTTCGCGAAGGTAGCGGTCCGCGTCCGCGCGGAACAGTCCGCGGGTGATGGAGGCCACCAGCTTCGGGACGGCGGTGGTCATCGCGTTGATCGACGCGCCCGAGGGGCCGAAGCTCATGGTGGCGCCGAAGTTGAACACGTGGATGCGCGCCAGCAGCGGACAGGTGCCAGCCACCTTCTCCACCAGCGTGTAGTCGGGCGAGAGATAGGGGTAGCGCGCGAGCCGCGCGTCGATCAGTTCCGGCGGCGGCGTGTAGCGGTCGCCCCAGGTGGCGATACGGTCGGCGTGGGGCGCCAGTTCCGGCCGGGCCGTGAAGTCGACGTCGATGCCGGTGCCGCAGATCACGTGGTCGAAGGTCAAGCGGCCCCGGGGCGTCGTCACCTCCACCGCATCTCCCACCGCGCGCACCGCCTCCCAGGGCGCGCCCGTCACGATGGCGAAGGCCGGGTGCGCCGTACAGCGGTCGTAGGTGTCCTGTGGGAAGCCCTCGCGGAGCCCCATGACGTGGTGCATGAACCGCCAGCGGAGATCGTCGTCGAGATCGCCCAAATGGCGCAGAAAGCCCGTGAAGGTGAGCCAGCGATAGGGCTGCACGCGCTGCAACTCCAGCCGGCGGCAGAAGAGGTGGACCGCGGTGGCCCCGGCCTCCAGCGCCGTCGCCGCATTGTCGGCGGCCGAGGCCCCGGCCCCCAGCACGCCCACCCGCTTGCCGGCGAGCGCCGCGAAATCGATGGCGTCGGCGGTGTGCGAGCGAAGGCGGCAGGGCAGCGCTTGGACCTCCGGCGGCATCCACCAGCGGCCGAGCCCCTCCAACCCAGTCGCCAGCACCACGCGACGGCACAGGCGCTCGGCGGGCTGGCCGTCGGCATCGCGCAGGCTCGCCCTGACCACGTCCCCCGTCATCTCCAGGCCGACCAATTCCAGTCCGTTCGTTACCGGCAGCTCCAGCGTGCGGCGGAACCAGTCGAGGTAGTCGGCCCAAAGCTCCCTCGGAATCAGCGCCAGCGCGTCCCAGCTCGCAGCGCCGAACCGGGCCTCGTGCCAGGCGCGATAGGTCAAGCAGGGCAGGCCCAGATCGGGGCCGTTGAACTGCTTGGGGCTCCTGAGCGTGCGCATGCGGGCGATGGTCCGCCACGGCCCCTCGCTGCCCACGGGCGCCCGGTCGACGATCTCGATGCTCGTCACCTTGTCGCGCAGCAGTTGGAAGGCGGTGGCAAGCCCGGATTGACCGGCGCCGACGATCAAGACGTCGAGCACACCGTCCCGCCCGTCCGGGCGCCAAGCCGCTGCCGGATGATCGACGTAGCCGAGCTCGTGGCGTGCCCGCGCGGCGAGCGCTGCCAGCCGCGCCCCAGCGTCCGCTTCGATGTCGCCGCCGTCCATCCACGTCTCCTCGCGATCGGCCGACCAGAGCAAGACTGGCCCGTCGCCGCAAGCGAGCAAGGGGTCGCCCTTGCCGCCGCCGGCCCAGCCCGCACATGCTGTGCGAGGACGATCCGACCACATCGGGAGCACCCCCTTGTTCATCGCCATGAATCGCTTTCGCGTCCACCGCGGTCAGGAGGAGGCCTTCGAGGCCATCTGGACCGGCCGGGACAGCCACCTGAAGGACGTGCCCGGTTTCGTTGCCTTCCATCTGCTCCGAGGACCCGCCGAGGACGACCACACGCTGTTCGCCTCGCACAGCGTCTGGGCCTCCAAGGAGGCGTTCCACGGCTGGACCAAATCCGAGGCCTTCCGCCTCGCCCACAAGGACGCCAAGGCCAACGAGGCGCTCTACGCCGGTGCGCCCCGCTTCGAGGGGTTCGAGGTGCGGCAGGAGATCGCCGGCACAAGCAGATCTTAACGCTTGGCCCACATCATCCGGCGAGGGTGCCGGCGAGGGGTTGCCGCACCGCTGACGGAAAGGACTTCGGGCCATGGCGGCGATCGAACACCGGGGGCAGGACGCGTCGCCGGAGCGGGTGGTTGCACTCGCCGGCGAGGTGCGGACGGTGGCCGGCCGCGGGCTCGGCGAGGTGCGGACCATCGCCGCCCGCGCCAAGATGCTGGCGCTCAACGCGTTGATCGAGGCGGCGCGGGCCGGTGAGGCCGGGCGGGGCTTCGCCGTCGTCGCCGAGGAGGTCAAGGCGATCGGCGGGCTGATCGACGACGTCACCGGCACGCTCGGCAAGGACCTCGCTCAGGCACTCGACCGCCTCGGCGTCGTCGGCGACGCGCTCGTCGCCCAAGTGCGCGGCCAGCGCATGGTCGACCTCGCCCTCAACGCGATCGAACTCATCGATCGCAACCTCTACGAGCGCACCTGCGACGTGCGCTGGTGGGCGACCGACAGCGCCGTCGTCGCCTGCGCCGAGCAGGCCGATGCCGCCACGAGCGATTTCGCCGCCGCCCGGCTCGGCGTCATCCTCCGCGCCTACACCGTCTATCTCGACCTCTGGATCGCCGATGCGAAGGGGCGTGTGGTCGCCAACGCGGCGCCCGACCGCTTCGCCGTGCGCGGCGTCGACGTCTCGCACGAAGCCTGGTTCCAGCAGGCTCTCGCCACCCGCACCGGCGACGACTACGCCGTTGCCGACATCGCCGAGGTGCCGGGCCTGAAGGGTGGGCAGGCGCTCACCTACGCGGCTGCGATCCGCCGCGGCGCCGGCCTCCACGCCGAGCCCGTGGGCGTGCTGGGCATCCACTTCGACTGGGAACCGCAGGCCCGCGCCGTGGTCGATGGAGTGCGCCTGAGCGAGGTCGAACGCGCCGCCAGCCGCGTCCTGCTCGCCGACGCGCAAGGCCGCATCCTCGCCGACAGCCAGGGTCCCACCACCCTCGCCGACCGCCTCCCCTTCGACTTCCGGGGCCGTGAGCACGGCACCGATCGCCTCGCCGACGGCAGCACCGTCGGCTTCCACCGCACCCCCGGCTACGAGACCTATCGGGGCCTCGGCTGGTATGGATGCATCCTCAGCCGACCGGCAAAAGGCCGCTGAGCGCGAAGCGGAAAAAGGCCACGGTTGCCGTCGGACCTTCGTCCCTCGCCCGAGTGGGGCGCGCCGATGCGGAAGGGTATCGCGTATCGTACCGGGTGCGGCCGTCGCGTTTCGGCAGGGCTGTTCGGCCTGGAAAGCACGGCTGACGGGGTGGTGCGGGGCGGCGGCACTGGTCATCCTCGGCCCGGCAACGACGAGGAGAGGGCGGATGCGGGTGTTGGTGTTGGGCGCCGGTGTGATCGGGGTGACCAGCGCCTACGCGCTGCACCGCGCCGGCCACGAGGTGACGCTGGTCGAGCGGAACGACCTGCCCGCCCAGGCAACGAGTTGGGGCAATGGCGGCATCATCCACACCAGCGAGGCGGGGCCGTGGGCGGCGCCCGGCGCCATCAAGGAGGTGCTGCGCTCGATCGGCCGCGAGGACGCGCCGATGCTGCTCCGGCTCTCCGCTCTGCCGCGGCTCTGGCGCTGGGGGCCGGCCTTCCTGCGCGAATGTGCGCCCGCGCGCTATCGCCGCAACCTGCACGCCAACCTCGCCCTCGCGGTCGAAAGCGTCCGGGCACTTGGCCGCATTCGCGACGAGACGGGCATCGCCTACGACGCGGTAACCGCGGGCACCCTCGAAGTCTTCCACGACCAAGCCGGGTTGGACAAGGCCGTCGGTGGCTTCGCACCTTTGGCCGAGCACGGCCTTCGTTTTCGCGTGCTCGACCGGGCCGAAGCCGTCGCTCTGGAGCCGGCGCTCGCCGATGCGAGCGAGGACGTGGTCGGCGCGATCCACTTCCACGCCGACGAGAGCGGGTGTTGCGAGACGTTCACCCGCCGCCTCGCCGCGTGGCTGGCCGAACGCGGCGTCGATCTACGGACCTCGACGACGGTCGAGCGCCTGCTCGTCGAGGGCGGCCGCATCGTCGGTGCCGTGACCGACCGGGGCGAGTTCTCGGCCGATGCGGTGGTCGTCGCCCTCGGTCCGTGGAGTGCCGCTCTGCTGCGGGAGGTCGGCGTACGGGTGCCGATCTTCCCGGTGAAAGGGGTGTCGATCACCATGGATCGTGCCGCTTGGCCGAACGGGCCGCAGATGGTGATCCTCAACCACGGCTGGTTCTTCGCGATCACCCCCTTGGGCAGACGTCTGCGCGTTGCCGGCTCGGCCGAGTTCGCCGGCTGGGATACGACGCCCTCGCCCGCGCGCATCGCAGCCCTGCTCGATCGGGCGATCCACGTCTTTCCGGCGCTGAAGGCCTGCGCCGAAGCGCCCGGCCGGCGGGACTGGGCGGGGCTCCGGCCGATCGTGCCGTCCGGCGTGCCGATCGTCGGCACCAACCCGAAGCCGGGACTGTGGCTCAACGTCGGCCACGGGCATCTCGGCTGGACCATGGCCGCCGGCAGCGCCGACCGGCTGGCCGCCGCCATGGGCGGCCACAACGCCGGTCGCGTTGCCTAAGGGCGCAACGCAGCACAAGACCCGCAAAGGTCCAATGGCATCGCGCGGTGGACCGAGCGCAACAAAGGGTACGGGCGCTGTCTTGCGTCCATGCAACGTTCGTAGAGGGGAACCCGCATGACCGACGAAACCAAGCTCCTCGGTGCGGTCGCGCGCCGAGGTCTGATGGGCCTGGGCGCTGCGGGCGCCGTGGCCGGGGCTGCCGGCGCCGCACTCGTCGGCGCCAGGGGTGCCAAGGCGCAGACGTTCGATACCTCCGGCAGCAAGCTCTACCAGGTGCTCAGCCGCGGCCATCTGATCGTCGGCACGGGCTCGACCAACCCGCCCTGGCACTTCGAGGACGACAGCGGCAACCTCGTCGGCATGGACATCGACATGGCCCGCCTTCTGGCCAAGGGCCTGTTCGACGACCCGTCCAAGGTCGAGTTCGTGCTGCAGGGCTCGGATGCGCGTATCCCCAGCCTGATCACCGACCGCGTCGACATCGTCGTGCAGTGGATGACGGTGACCCCGGGACGCGCCCAGCAGGTCGAGTTCACCATCCCCTACTACCGCGAGGGCGTGGGCCTGATGGTGTTGGCGAGCGGGGCGCGGTTCACCACGCACGCCGAGATGCTGGCGGCCGGCAGCGACGTCCGCGTCGGGGCGATGCAGAACGTCTTCATCGAGGAGTGGGTGCACAAGGGGCTGCCCGAGGCGGTGGTCGACCAGTTCGACAGCCCCGACACCACGCTCCAGGCGCTGAACGCCCGCCGTGTCGACGCCTATCTCGCCGACCGCTCGGCCATGCGCTGGCTGATGCAGCAGACGCCCGACCGCTTCCTCGACAGCGGCTATGCCTGGATGCCCAACTCCTACGCCTCGGCGGTGCGCCCAGGCGACCCGATCTGGCTGAATTGGGTGAATTCGGTCTACAAGGAAGCGATGATGGGCGTCGATTTCGACGACTTCAAAGCCTCTTATCAGCGCTGGTTCGGTATCGACCTGCCGACGCCGCTGATCGGCTTCCCGCAGGAGTTCGCCTGATCGACTGGTGGGGCGGCGACGGCCGCCCCACCTGCCTCGGAGCTGTTCCCGCCCCATGCTCAACTATCAGTTCAACTGGGCCGTCATCGGGCGGAACATGGACGCCTTCTTGGAGGCGCTGGCGCTGGGCCTCGGCCTTGCCGTCGTGTCGCTGCTCATGGGCTGCGTCATCGGTCTTGTCTGTGCGTTCGCCCGCACCTCCAAGATCAAGTGGCTCGACTGGCCGGTCTGGTTCTACGTCGAGTTCATTCGCAACACGCCGTTGTTGCTGCTGATCATCTTCGTCTATTTCGGCTTGCCGCAAGTCGGTATCTACGCGCTCGACAAGATCCAGTCCTTCGTGCTGACGCTGACGCTCTACGCCGGCGGCTACATGTGCGAGGTGTTCCGCACGGGCCTCGCCTCCATGCCCAACCAGTACCGCGAGGCGGCGAAGGCGATCGGCCTCACGCCCTGGCAACGGCAGCGCTACGTGGTGCTGCCGGTGATGTTCCGCATCACCCTGCCGGCGATCAGCAACAACCTCATCTCGCTGTTCAAGGACACGTCCTTAGCCGCCGCCATTGCCGTGCCCGAACTGACCTTCACCGCCCGGCAGGTCAACGCCAATACCTTCCGCGTCATCGAGGTCTGGCTGACCGCGAGCGCCCTCTACCTCGCCGCCTCCTACAGCATCGCCATCGTCCTCCGACAGGTCGAGCGGCGTTTCGCTTCGGTGCGCTGAGATGTTCTCGCTGGAACGCGGCACGTTTCTCGGCGAGGCCTGGGTTGCCCGGTTCTCACTGATGAACGCCATGGCGACTACGGTGGAGTTGTCGATCTACATCATCGTCGCCGGCACGTTGCTGGGTGTGGTGCTCGGTGTGGTGCTGGTCTATGCCGCATTGCCGTTCCGACTGCTGGTGCGCCTTTACGTCGACGTGATGCGCGGCATCCCGGTGCTGGTCCTGATCTTCTTCTGGTACTTCGGATTGTCGCTCTTCAAGATCAACATCGCCGCCTTTTGGGCGGGGGTGATCGCCATCGGCGCGTTTTGTGCCGCACACATCGCCGAGATCGTACGCGGTGCCATCCAGTCGATCCCGCAGGGCCAGACCGAAGCGGCGAAAAGCATCGGCATGACGTTCCTGCCGCGCCTCTGGTACGTCATCCTCCCCCAGGCCGCCCGCCGCGTCTTGCCGCCCTGGGTCAACACCGCCGTCGAAATGGTCAAGGCAACCACGCTCTTGTCGATCATCGGTGTGGTCGAACTGCTGCTCGCAACGCAGCAGACGGTCGCCCGCAACTACATGATCATCGAGTTCTATTTGGCGGCGGCGCTTTGCTTCTTCGTCATCAACTTTACCCTCTCGCAGATCGGCGCCTATCTGGAGCGCCGCTTCGCCTACATGCGGTACTGAGGTCCATGCCCGAGCCCCTCCTGCGCGCCATCGACATCCACAAGAGCTACGACAAGACGGAGGTCCTCAAGGGCATCGACCTCGAGGTGCACCAGGGCGCGGTGGTGGCGCTGATCGGTTCGTCGGGTTCCGGCAAGACCACGTTCCTGCGTTGCGTGAACCTTCTGGAGGAGTACCAGCAGGGCGAGATCGACCTCGACGGCGAGCCGATCGGCTACCGTCTCGTCAACGGTAAGCGGCGACGGCTCTCCGAGCGCGCGGTCTCGGCGCAGCGGGCGCGCATCGGCTTCGTGTTCCAGAGCTTCAACCTGTTCCCGCACATGACGGCGGAGCAGAACGTCATGCTCGGTCTCACCAAGGTGCGCGGCATGGCCGTGGCCGAGGCGCGCGACCGGGCGCGGTCCTGGCTCGACCGGGTGGGCCTCAGCCAACGGCGGGATCATTACCCCTACCAGCTCTCGGGCGGCCAGCAGCAGCGCGTCGCCATCGCCCGCGCCGTCGCGATGGAGCCGCGCCTCGTCCTGTTCGACGAGGTCACCTCGGCGCTCGACCCGGAACTCGTCGCCGAGGTGCTGGCGGTGATGCAGGACCTCGCCAAGAGCGGCATGACCATGATCGTCGTCAGCCACGAGATGCTGTTCGTACGCGACGTCGCCGACCGAGTGGTGTTCATGGACGGTGGGCGCATCGTGCAGGAAGGCCCGCCCCGCGACGTCTTCGCCAATCCCGCGAACGAGCGCCTGCGCACCTTCCTCGGTCGGTTTCACGGCCTCTTCGGTCATTGATCGGCGACACCCGAGCGTGCGACGCTTCCACCGGACGAGGGGAGAGGTGGCGATGGGCGTGTTGGATCGGTTCCGGCTCGACGGCAAGCGGGCGCTGGTGACGGGCGGCAGCCGTGGGCTCGGCCGCGAGATGGCCCTGGCGCTCGCCGAGGTCGGGTGCGACGTGATCCTCACCGGGCGCGAGGCGGCGAGCCTGGATCGCACCGCCGCCGAGATCGAGGCCTTGGGCCGGCGGGCCGTGACGCTGGCGGCCGACATGGGCGATCCCCGGACGGCCGAGGCGACCGCCGCCGTGGCGGCGACGGCGCACGGGCCCATCGACATCC
>JBJHBG010000084.1:0-21326 GCA_050485385.1 Geminicoccaceae bacterium
GCCGGCGGTATCGCCCACGACTTCAACAACCTGTTGACGGTCGTCATCGGCAACGCCGAGGAACTGGCGGGACGGCTCAGAGCCCGGCCGGACCTCGAGGAGCTGGCGCAGTCGATCCTGCACGCAGGCACGCGCGGCGCCGAGTTGACGCGCCATCTGCTGGCCTTCAGCCGGCGCCAGACGCTCCAGCCCTCCAACATCGACTGCACCGAGCTGATCAGGGCCATGGAGCACATCGTGCGGCGGACCCTGGCCGAGGACATCGCGGTCGTGACGCACCTGGATCCGGCGCTCGCCCAGGCCGTCGCCGACGCCTCCCAACTTCAATCCGCGCTCTTGAACCTCGTCCTCAACGCGCGCGATGCCATGCCGGGCGGCGGGACGATCACCGTTTCGGCCACCAACATCGTCATCGACGAGGCCTATCGGCACCTGCATCCCGAGGTGGCACCGGGCGACTACGTCATGATCGCGGTCAGCGACGACGGCCAAGGCATGTCGGCCGAGACCCGCGAGCGCGCGGTGGAGCCCTTCTTCACGACCAAGGCGGTCGGCCGCGGCAGCGGTCTCGGCCTTTCGATGGTCTACGGCTTCGTCAAGCAGTCGAGCGGGCATCTGAGCCTCTACAGCGAGGAGGGACTGGGCACCTGCGTGCGCCTCTACCTGCCGGCCGTGGCGGATGGCGGCGATGCGGCGACGCGCCAGCGGGTTCTCGGTCCCGACGAAAAGCCGCAGCAGGGCTCGGAGACGGTGCTCGTCGTGGAGGACGACCCCTTTGTGCGCGGACACGCGTTGAGCTGTCTGCAAAGCCTCGGCTACGCGGCCATCGCCGCCGTCGACGGCCACGAGGCGCTCGCGCACCTGACCGAGGCGCGGCCGATCCACGTGCTGTTCACCGACGTGGTGATGCCCGGCGGTATCGACGGCTTCGAACTCGCCGACCAAGCACGACGCCTGCGGCCGGACATCAAGGTGTTGATGACGTCGGGCTATGCCGCCGACATGCTGCGCGCGCGGGGCCGTCTGCCGGACGAGGCCGTGCTGCTCGACAAGCCGTACCGCCGTGTCGAGCTGGCAAGCCGGCTGCGCCAGGTGATCGAGAGCTGACGCTCTCGGCTCAGGCGGCGTAGTCGCTCCGCTCCGCGTCGAGGATCGCCTTCAGCTCGGCCAAGTGGTTGTCGGCTTGGTCGGGCTCCTCCAGCCACTGCCGCATGGTCTTGCGCGCCACGTCGTCGGGGGCGATGCGCAAGGGCCGGCCGGTCATGAGGGCGGTCACGTAGGTCTCGCAGGCGCGCTCCAGGTAGTAGAGTTCGTCGAAGGCGAGCGCCACCGAGGGGGCGGTGACCATGATGCCGTGATTGCCCATCACCAGGATGGGCTTGTCGCCGAACGACCGGCTGACCCGCTCCGCCTCGTCGTCGAGACCCATGCCGTCATAGGCATCGTCGATGGCGATGCGCTCGAAAAAACGCATGGCGTTCTGGTCGATGGGCGGCAGGCGGCTGTCCTCCAGGCAGGCGAGCACGGTGGCGTATTTCGAGTGGACGTGCAGCACGCAGCGCGCGTCGGGCCGGTTGCGGTGCAAGGCGCCGTGCAGCGCCCAGGCGGTGCGCTCCGGCGCGTCGGGGCGCTCCATCGTCCGCTCGTCGAGCGCGTCGCACAGGACGAGATCGCTCGCCTTCACCCGCGAGAAGTGCCGGTTCTTCGGGTTGATCAGGAACCGGCGATCGTCGACGGCGAGCGAATAGTGGTTGGCCACGCCCTCGTGCATGCCGAGACGTGCCGTCCAGCGAAAGGCGGCGGCAAGGTCCACCCGCTCCGACCAGTGGTCGATGTTCGGACGCAGCACGGTGGCCATGGGCAAAGCTCCATCGATCAGGGTGAGACCGGCATCAAAGATGCACGGTTTCGGGCCAAAGGGTAGGGGGGAGCGTATCGCCCGGGTGTGCGTACGAGTGCTATCCTCGCCTTCGCTCCCTGCACGGCCGAACGCCCCGCCCGGCCTTCCCGGCGTGCCCTGCTGCGGTCCGTGCGGCGACCTGACGAAAGGACTCTTCCGACCATGCGCACTTCCGATCTCCGAGCCGGCACGGACGACGCTCGGGAATCCTGGCACGCCCGTTCGGTCGAAGAGACGCAGGCAGCGCTCGCCACGAACGTCGACACGGGGCTCGACCAGGACGAGGTGGCGGCGCGGCGCGAGCGCCACGGCTGGAACCGGCTGACGCCGCCGGCGCGGCGCACGGCGCTGAAGCGGCTTTTGGCCCAGCTCGACAACCTCTTCATCTACCTGCTGCTGGCGGCGGCGGCGGTGGCGGCCGTGCTCGGCGAGTGGATCGACGCCGGCGTGATCGTCGGCGTGGTCGCGGTCATCGTGGTCATCGGCTTCGTCCAGGAGGGCCGCGCGGAGAAGTCGTTGGAAGCCGTGCAGGGCATGCTGTCCCCCAAGGCCCAAGTGGTGCGGGGCGGCCGGCGGCGCGAGCGGCCGGCGGAGGAACTGGTGCCCGGCGACGTCGTGGTTCTGGATGCCGGCGACCGCGTCCCCGCCGACGTGCGGCTCGTCCGCGTCCGCGCTTTCCAGACCCAGGAGGCGGCCCTCACCGGCGAGTCGACGGCGGTCGAGAAAACGGTCGATCCGGTGGAGGCCGAAGCCGAACTCGGCGACCGCAAATGCATCGCTTTCTCCGGCACGGCGGTGACCGCGGGCCGCGCCACGGCGGTGGTGGTGGCGACGGGCGACCGCACCGAAATCGGCCGCATCAGCACCATGCTCTCCACCGTCGAGACGCTGAAGACGCCGCTGATGCAGCGCCTCGACGGCTTCACCAAGCAGCTCAGCGTGGTGATCCTCGGCCTGGCCCTCGTCACGTTCCTGGTCGGCGTGGTGTTCTGGAGCCGCGACTGGGGCGAGATGCTGCTGGCGGCGGTCGCCATCGCCGTTGCCGCCATCCCCGAGGGCCTGCCGGCCGTGATGACCGTCACGCTCGCCATCGGCGTGCGCCGCATGGCCGCCCGCAACGCCATCATCCGCCGCCTGCCGGCGGTCGAGACGCTGGGCTCGGTTACCGCGATCTGCTCCGACAAGACCGGCACCCTCACCAAGAACGAGATGACGGTGAAGACGGTGCGCACGGCCGATGCCGAGGTCGAGGTGGGCGGCGTCGGCTATGCACCGCACGGCAAGCTGGAGATCGGGGGCCGGGAGGTCGAGCTCGACGCCCCCCTAGCCGAACTGCTCCGCGCCGCCCTCTTGTGCAACGATTCGGACCTCCGCCGCGACGGCGATGGCTGGGTGCCCGAGGGCGACCCGATGGAGGCGGCCCTGATCGCCCTCGCCCGCAAGGCCGGCCTCGAGCCGGATCGCGAAGCCGAGGAGCACCCCCGGCTCGATGCCATCCCCTTCGCCTCCGAGCGCCGCTACATGGCCACGCTCAACCACGACCACCGGGGCCGCCACGTCGTCTACGCCAAGGGCGCGCCGGAACGCATCCTGGACATGTGCGCCAACGAGGCGAGCGGGGACGGCACCGCGGACCTCGCCCCCGAGCGCTGGCGTAGCTGGGCGGAGGCCATCGCCGAGCGCGGTCAGCGGGTGATCGCCGTCGCGCGCAAGGATGCGGAGGGCGGCCACACCGAGCTTACCGAGGCCGACGCCGAAGGCGGGCTGACCCTCCTCGGTCTGGTCGGGCTGATCGACCCCCCACGCGAGGAGGCCATCGAGTCGGTGGCCATTTGCCAGCGGGCGGGCATTCGCGTGAAGATGATCACGGGCGACCACGCAACGACCGCCGCCGCCATCGCCGGCCACCTCGGGTTGGAGCATGCCGACCGCGTGGTCACCGGTCGCGAGATCGAGGAGACGAACGACGACGACCTGCGTGTGCTCGCCGAGGAGGTGGACGTGTTCGCCCGCGCCAGCCCCGAGCACAAGCTCCGGCTCGTGCGGGCGCTGCAGGCCGAGGGCGTCGTCACCGCGATGACCGGCGACGGCGTCAACGACGCACCGGCCCTGAAGCGGGCCGACATCGGCATCGCCATGGGCAACAAGGGCACCGACGCCGCCCGCGAGGCCTCGGAGATGGTGCTCGCCGACGACAACTTCGCCTCCATCGAACGCGCCGTGGAGGAGGGCAGGGTCGTCTACGACAATCTGAAGAAGGCGATCGCCTATCTGCTGCCGACCAATGCAGCCCAAGCGCTGGTGATCGCCGTTGCCATCTTCCTCGGCCTCACCCTGCCGATAACGCCCGTCCAAATCTTGTGGGTGAACATGGTGACCGCGGTCACCCTCGGCATGGCGCTCGCCTGGGAGCGGGCCGAGGGCGACGTCATGCGCCGCCCGCCGCGGCCGCCGGAGGAGCCGTTCCTTACGCCCTTCATGATGTGGCGCGTGGCCTTCGTCGGCGCCCTGCTGTGGCTCTTGACCGGCGCCGCCTTCATCGGCTTCGAGACGCAAGGCTCGGTCGCGCACGCCCGCACGGTGGCGGTGAACACGCTCGTCACCTGCCAGGTCTTCTACCTGCTCAACACCCGCTTCGTCCTCGAGCCGGGCTGCACCGCCCAGGGCCTGGTCGGCAGCCGCGCCGCCCTGGTGGCGATCGCCGTCTGCGTCGTCCTCCAACTGCTCTTCACCTACGCGCCCATCATGCAGACCTTGTTCGGCACCGAGCCCCTGGCCCCGCTCGCCTGGGCCTGGTGCATCGGCGCCGGCCTCCTCGTCTTCGGCCTCGTCGAGCTGGAAAAGCTCGTCCTCCGCCGGCGCACGGGGTAGCGAGCCGGTAAGCGGGTCGGGGGGCTTTTGCCCCCCCCCCTGCCGCTGTGTCCTGATTGTCGCGCCGAGGCAATCGAGCGTCGCTCCATCAAAAAAAGTGAAGTCTCAGTCAAGTCCACCGGCATCGTTTCGGGGACACGGACTTCGCTCTCGGTCGCCTCGCGGCCATCGTTTCGGTCGAGATGGCGGCACTCATCCCGCTATCATTGGTGCATCGGTGTCGCCGATGCCGATTTTGACAAAGCAAGCGTCGTGATCGAACGGGCGCTCGGGTGGGCTGTCGTGGCTTGATGGCACCGAGAACGACACCGCATCGCCGTCGGGAGGTGCTGGCCATGACCGAAACTCGCGGACCTTCAGCCACGCTGGGCGGCGGATCGAGCGCATCGACCTTTGCCCGCTCGCTGGGCGGCCAGGTCACCTCCATCGATCAGTCGGATCGCCGGGTACCGGTCAATCTGCGGCAGAGCGGACCGACGCCGGTCGAGATGCTGATCTCCACCCGCGTGCGCAAGTCGCCCTACTGGCACCTGTCGATGGAGGCCGGCTGCTGGCGCTGCACCGTCTACAACCGCATGTACCACCCGCGCGGCTATGTCCGCCCGGAAGCCGGCGGCGCCATGGCGGAGTACGCAGCCCTCGTCGACCACGTCACCTTGTGGAACGTCGCGGTGGAGCGGCAGATCCGCGTCAAGGGACCGGACGCGCTCGCCTTCGTCGACTACGTGATCACCCGCGACGCCACGAAGATCCAACCGATGCACGGCAAGTACGTCATCCTCTGCAACGAGGAAGGCGGCATCCTCAACGATCCGGTGCTGCTGCGGGTGGCCGAGGACGAGTTCTGGTTCTCGATTTCCGACAGCGACCTCGAGTTCTGGCTGAAGGGCGTCAACGTCGGCCGCCGTTTCGACGTCAGCATCGGCGAGATCGACGTGGCCCCGGTGCAGATCCAGGGGCCGAAGTCGGAGGCGCTGATGGTCGACCTGTTCGGCGAGCAGGTGCGGCGCATCCCCTATTACGGCCTGATGCGCGGCAAGGTGGCGGGTCGCGACGTGATCGTCTCGCAGACCGGCTTCACCGGCGAGAAGGGCTACGAGATCTATCTCCGAGACGCCACGCGCTATGCCGAGGACTTGTGGTACGCGCTGCTGGAGGCGGGCCGCGCCCACGACTTGATGGTCATCGCACCGGCGCACCACCGCCGCATCGCCGCCGGCATCCTGTCCTGGGGCCAAGACATGGACCAGGAGACCCTGCCGTTTCAGTGCAACCTCGCGTACCAAGTGCCGCGCCACAAGCCGGGCGACTACATCGGCCGCCAGCGGCTGGAGGCGGTGCGCGCGGCGATGGAGGCGGGCCGGCCGCCCTACAGGAACACGCTGGTCGGGCTCGCCTTCGGCGGCCTGCCGGTGACCGACTATGCGCCCGATTTCTGGCTGATCTCGGCTGCCGTCGAGGGCGATCCCATCGGCTACGTCACCTCGCCCTGGTACTCGCCCGAACTCGGGACCAACATCGCGCTGGGCTATGTCGACCTCGCCCATGCCGCACTCGGCACGGAGCTTTGGGTATGGCTGCCCGAAAGCTACGCGGCCGAGCCGGGCCAGCCGGCCGCCGCACGGGTGGTCGACGTGCCGTTCCGCCCGTCCGTCAATCCGAACGCGCGCGAACTCGCCAAGGCCAAGGGGCATGACTACGTGGATTGACGGTGCCGGGGATGGACGGGCTCGACACGGCGGCCGTTCCGCTGGAGGACGCGGCCGCGCAGGCCAAGCGGCATCTGCTGCTTGGCCTGTCGCTGGAGGCGACGCCGGCCGGCCTCGACCGGCTGGATCGGCGCCTTCCGGTCGGCACCGAGGTCTACCTGCCGGCTCTGCAGGCGAGCAGCGACGAGGAGCGGGCGAAGGCCGCGAGTCGACTCCTGGCATGCGGGCTCCAGCCGGTCCCGCATCTGGCCGCGCGCCGCATCGCCGATAGGCCCGCGCTCGAAGTCACGCTCGCCCACTTTCGCGAGGCTGGCGTCCGTCGCCTGCTGCTGATCGCCGGCGATCCGGCCCGTCCGGCGGGCGCGTTCACCAGCACCCTCGACATGCTCGGCACAGGCCTGCTGGAGCGCTACGGCTTCGGTCATTTCGATGTTGCAGGCCACCCCGAGGGCCATCCGGCGGTGCCGGAGGCGGCGCTCGACGCCGCCCTGCTGGCGAAGCAGGCCCACGCCCGGGCGACCGGCACCGACGTCCGGATCGTGACCCAGTTCGTCTTCGACGCCGACCCGCTCGTCGCCTTCGATGCCCGCCTCCGCCGGCTGGATATCGCGCTGCCGGTGCGGGTGGGCGTGGCCGGGCCCGCGCGCCTGCGCACGCTGCTCGCCTATGCTTGGCAATGCGGCATCGGCGCCTCCGCGCGCGCGCTCGCCCGCCGCCCGGACGCGGCCCGCCTGCTCGGCGCCTGGACGCCGGACGTACTCGTCGACCGCCTTGCCCGCCACGTGGCGACCGATCCCGCGACGCGGATCGAGGGCCTGCACCTCTTCCCCTTCGGCGGCATCGAACGGGCGCTCGCGTGGCGTGACCAAGCTCGAGCGGGAGGATTCGACGGCCGTGCCTAGATCGGAGAGATCGGTCACGGTGCCGGCGTGCCCCGCTCCCCGGTTCGGCTGCTGCTTGCCTACGGCCGCTGCACGCCGGAGACGTTGACGTAGACCACGTAGAGCCCCGTGTGGGCGGTGATGAACAGGCGGTTGCGCCTGGGGCCGCCGAAGGTGAGGTTCGCGACCTTTTCCGGCATGTTGATCTTGCCGAGCAGCGTGCCCTCCGGTCCCCACACCTGGATGCCGCCCCACGAACTGGTCCAGACGTTGCCGAAGGTGTCGATGCGCAAGCCGTCGGGGAGGCCCGGGTTGACCTCGCAGAAGACCCGCCCGCCCTTCAGCCGGCCGTCGTCGGTGACCTCGAAGACGCGGATGTGGTGCGGCGCGTCCGGATCGTGGCTCGCCGCGCTGTCGGCGACGTAGAGCAGCTTCTCGTCGGGCGAGAAGGCGAGGCCGTTCGGCTGCACGAAGTCGTCGACCACCACCCGCACGTCGCCGGTCCGTGGATCGACCCGGTAGACGAAGTTGCCCGCCTGCTCGCGTTCGGCCCGAAAGCCTTCGTAGTCGCCGAGGATGCCGTAGGTCGGATCGGTGAACCAGATCGAGTCGTCCGACTTCACCACCACGTCGTTGGGCGAGTTGAGCTTCTTGCCGGCGTGCCGGTCGGCGATCACGGTGAGGGTACCGTCGGGCTCGGTGCGCACCACCTGCCGGCCGCCGTGCTGGCAGCCCACCAGCCGGCCTTGGCGGTCGCGGGTGTTGCCGTTGTTGAAGTTGCTGTCGGCCCGAAACACGCTGACGCCGAGTTCGGGCAGCCAGCGGAGCATCCGGTTGTTGGGGATGTCGCTCCAGACGAGATAGCCGCCGTCGGCGAACCAGACGGGGCCCTCGGCCCAGAGGCAGCGGTCGAACAGGCACTCCATGGTGGTGTGCGGGATGAACAGGTCCCGCGCACGGCGGTCGTGGAACTCGTACGGGTCCTCCAGTGGCTGCATGATCCTGCCCTTCAGGTGCGGCGGTTGCGCCCGCTGCTGGCGAGCGTGACGATGGCGATGATGATGAGACCGGTGAGGACGAGGCGGTAGCCGGCACCCAGCCCCAGCGTGTTCAAGAGGCTGACGATCAAGAACAGGAACAGGGCCGCCCCCCAGAGCCCCGGCACGTTGGCGTAGCCGCCCGCGACCGACGTGCCGCCGATCACCACGACGGCGATCGACGCCATGAGGTACTCCTGGCCCATGTTCAAGGCGGCACCGCCCGAGAACGCCGAGAGCACGTAGCCGCAGAAGCCCGCGAGCACCGCCGAGAGCACATAGGTTGTGAAGCGGATGCGCTCGACGCCGATGCCGGCGAGCCAGGCGGCACGGGGGTTCTGGCCGATGGCCGTCACCTGTCGGCCAAACAGCGTGCGGCTGAGCACGACGTGCATGGCCAAGGCGAGCAGGATCACCACCCAGGCGAGGTTCGGCATGCCCAGGGTGGTCCCGGTGGCGAAGTCGGCGAGCGCCGGCGGCGGCTTGATCCGGAGCCCCCTGTTCCACCAGATCGCGAAGGACTGGATGACGAAGCTGGACGACAGCGTGGCGATGATCGGCGGGATGCGCAAAAGCCAGATGAGGCCGTAGTTGAAGACGCCGACCACGAGCCCGACCGCGAGCGCCGAGAGCAGGCCCGGCAGGATCATGGCGTCGACCTCGGCCATCAGCTTGGTGGCGACCGTACCGGCAAGCGTGAGGGTTGCCGGGATCGAGAGGTCGACGTTGCCGGGGCCGAGGGTGACGACGAACATCTGGCCGATGGCGACGATGACGAAGAAGGTGGCGAAGGTGAAGGCGGCCTGCGCCACCTGACCGCCGGCACCGATGCCGCTCACCACGGCGATCGCCGCCCACACGGAGAGGGCCGCGACATAGGCGCCGAGCCAGGGCGCTTCCCGCAGCTTCGAGAGTGCGGTCATCGCCCGCGTCCCTCGGTCCGGCCGATCAGCGCCCGAAGCGCCAGCACCAGGATCAGGATCGCCCCTTGCGCGCCGATCTGCCAGTCGGGGCTGAGGCGGAGGAACGACAAAAAGGAGCCCGCGAGGGTCAGGGTGATGGCACCGACCACGGCCCCGATGGGCGAGACCACACCGCCCACGAACTGGCCCCCGCCGAGGATCACGCCGGCGATGGAGAGGAGCGTGTAGCGCAGCGCGATATTGGCGTCGGCCGAGGTGGTGAGGCCCACCAGCGCCACGCCGGCAAGGGCGCCGAACAGGCCGGCGAGCGCATAGGCGCTCATCTTGAGCCTGACGAGCGACCAGCCGGCGCGGGCAAGCGCCTTCGGATTGCCGCCGACGCCGCGCAGCACCGTGCCGAAGGCCGAGCGCATCACCAGGACGTGGACCAGAAAGGCGATGAGGAGCCCCGCCAGGATCGGGAAGGGCACGTAGGGCGGCCGCAACGTCATCAGCGCCCGGATCCAGGGCGGCGCCGTCCCGCCGGGGGTCGGCAGCAGCAGGACGGCGAGGCCCAGCCAGACGAAGGACATGCCGAGGGTGACGACGATCGCCGGCAGGTCGCGGATTTGGATCAAGGCACCGATCAGCGCGTAGACGCCGATGCCGGCGAGGAGTGCGGCGATGCCGAGCAGCGGCGCGTCGTGCAGCCAGGTCGCGGCCACGCAGGCGCAGAAGCTCACATAGGCGCCGAGCCCCAGGTCGAGGTCGTTCACCGCCAGAATGAACATCTGGGCCAGGGTCGCGAGGGCGATGGGGATGGCGAGGTTCAAGAGCAGGTTGAGCCCGAAATAGCTCATCGTCCGCGGCTGCAGCCAGAAGATGGCGGCGAGCAGGATCGCCAGGGAGGCGACCGGGAGCATGGCCCTCAGCCCCGCCGGCGAGAGCAGCCACCGCATCAGGCGACCTCGGCGAAGGACGCGTGCAGCACGCGTTCCTCCGAAACGTCGCCGCGGGCGAGGTCGGCGACGATGGCGCCGCCTCTGAAGACGTAGACGTGGTCGCAGTGGACCAGTTCCTCGACCTCGGTCGTGTACCAGAGGAAGGTGCGGCCCTTGGCGGCCTCGTCGCGGATGATGGCGTAGACCTCCTGCTTGGTGCCGATGTCGACGCCGCGCATCGGATCGTCCATCAGCACCACGTCGGCGCCGACGGCGAGGGCGCGGGCGAACAGCGCCTTTTGCTGGTTGCCGCCGGACAGGGACAGGATCGGCTGATCCATGTCCGGCGTGCGGATGCCGATACGGCGCTGCCACTCTTCGGCCAGGGCGGCCTCGGCCCGGCCGTCGACCACCCCCCTCCGGCGGAGCCGGCCGAGGGCCGCCACGGTCACGTTGCGGGCGATGGACCAGAGCGGAAAGATGCCGTCGCGCTGCCTATCGCCCGCCACCACCGCCACTTGACCGTCGACGGTGACGGCCGCGTCGCCGCCTTGCCGGCCTTCGAAGGTGCGGAGCAGCGTGGCGGTCTGGCCCTGGCCGTCGAGGCCGGCCAGTCCGACCACCTCGCCCTCGTGCGCCACCAGGGGCGCCCCGCCACGCTTCGGCGTCACCCGCACGCGCACGCGCCCGGCGCGTTCGGGTGCCCTGGCCTCGGCGGCGGCGGCCGCTGGCGTCATCACGCTGCCCATCGCCCGCACGAGGCCGGCGCGGTCGAAGCTGGAGGCCGCCGCCCGCGTTACCACCTTGCCGTCGCGCATCACCACCACGTCGTCGGCGGTGACCAGAATCTCCTGCAACAGATGCGAGATGAGGATGACCGAGCCGCCGCCCTCGACGAAGCGGCGCACGAACTGAAGGAGTTGTGCCGCCACCACGCCGTCGAGCGAGGAGGTGGGCTCGTCGAGAATGACCAGCCGTGCCGGCACGTCGGTTACGGTGAAGGCGCGCGCGACCTCGACCATCTGCCGCCGACCGATGGCGAGATCGCCCACGGTCGCCTCGGGGGCGATGCCGTGGCCGGGGAACACTCGGTCGAGCGCGTCGCCGATCAGCCGCGCCGCGCGACGCCGCCAGCCGAGGCCCTCGAGCCCCCGGTGCACGATCCGCGTATTCTCCAGGACCGTGAGGTTCGGGCACAGCGAGAGTTCCTGGAAGACGCAGCGCACGCCGGACATGGCCGCTGCCGCCGTGCCCCACGGACGGACCTCGCGGCCATCGACCGCAACCGTGCCCTGGTCGGGGCCGACCACGCCCGCGAGGACGTTCATCAACGTCGACTTGCCGGCGCCGTTGTGGCCGACGAGGCCGAGGCAGCGGCCGGGGGCGACGTCGAGGTCGACCCCGGCCAGGGCGCGCACCGCCCCGAACCGCTTCTCCACGGCATCGAGGCGGACCCCTTCGCTCACCCCGAATGCCCGGTCAGGAGGCGCTGTCGATCACCTCGCGTGCGTCCTCGAGGCTGTACTCGACGTTGGCGACGCCGCCGGCCTCGGTGTTGGCGAGGTTCTCTTCCAGGTTGTCTTGGTCGATGCGGAGGAAGGGCACCACGAGATCCTTCGGCACCTCCTCGCCGGCCAGAATCTGCTGGGCGACCCAGAAGGCGAGGGTGCCCACGCCCGGCGCGATCGAGACCGACATGGTCGCGTAACCCGAAGCGTCCTTCTGCTCCTTCCACCACGTCAGCTCGTCGTGGCGGTTGCCCATGACGATGACGGGCATCGGCCGGCCGGCGGCCTGGAACGCCTGCGCCGCCCCGTACCCGTCGCCACCTTGGGTCACCACGGCGTGGATCTCGGGCAGGCTCGGCAGGATGCCGGCGACGGCCCGCTGCGCCACGTCCTGCGCCCAGTCGCCGTGGACCGAGCCGACGATGGTGAACTGCGGGTGCTCGGCCACGCCCTCGTGGATGCCCTTCGAGATCTCGTCGTCGACGAACACGCCGGCAAGCCCGCGGATCTCCAGCAGGTTGCCGCCCTCGGGCATGACGTCGGCGAGGTAGAGCACCTCGTCCTTGCCCATCTGCGCGAAGTCGACGGCGATCCGCCAGGCGCAGGGCTCGGTGACGATGCCGTCGAACGACACCACGACGATACCCGCATCGCAGGCCTCCCGCACGGCACCGTTCAGGCCCGTGGGCGAGGCCGCGTTGAGGACGATGGCGTCGTAGCCCTGGAGGATCAGGTTCTGGATCTGCGCCGCCTGCTCGGTCACTTGGTTCTCGGCGGTGGTGAAGGCGTCGGCCGCGGCCACGACGCCGTCGGCGACCGCCTGGGAGGTGACCGTCTCCCACGAGCGCAGCATCGCCTGGCGCCAGCTGTTGCCGGCGTAGTTGTTGGACAGCGCGATACGCTTGTCGGCGGTGTCGGCCGCAGCGGGTACGAGGGCCGCCGTGCCCGCCAGCAAGGCAGCCGCCACGGCAAGAATGACCGTGCTCTGGGTTCGCTTCATCGCTTCACTCCCTGACGACACCGGCTCGTCATGGCCGGTTGACGCGATGGATGGAGCACGAAGCCGGCCGCCGTGCAATCGCCAACACACGGCGGCCGTCGACGCGGGCGGAGGCGCGCGGAAGAAAGGCAAGCGGCAGGGGGCCTCGCCCCCTCCGGCTCCCGGAACTCGGGCACAGGTCCGCCTGGCCCTTCGCGGCATGCGGGCTTCGAGCGGGAGACGAACGGAGCCGCACCGGCCGATCCGAGGCGGCCGAGCGCGCCGACGTCCCGCCCCTCGCCAACGCAAAACGGCGGGGCTCGGGCCCCGCCGTTCCGTGTCCTCCGGTCTCGGTCGAGATCAGAAGTCCATGTCGCCCATGCCGCCCATGCCGCCCGGGCCGCCGGCCGGGGCCGACTTCTTCTCGGGCTTCTCGGCGACCATCGCCTCGGTGGTGATCAAGAGGCCCGCGACCGACGCCGCGTCCTCGAGCGCGATGCGCACGACCTTCACCGGGTCGATGACGCCCGACTTCACCAAATCCTCGTAGGTGTCGGCGTAGGCGTTGTAGCCGTAGGTGTAGGTGCCGTTGTCGAGCAGCTTGCCGACGACGACCGACGCGTCCACGCCGGCGTTGGTCGCGATCTGACGCACCGGCGACTGGATGGCGTGACGGACGATGTCGACGCCGCGACGGATGTCGTCGTTGCCCGGCTTCAAGTCGGCGAGCGCCTCGGTGGCCCGCAGGAGCGCCACGCCGCCGCCCGGCACGATACCCTCTTCGACCGCCGCACGGGTGGCGTTCATGGCATCGTCGACGCGGTCCTTGCGCTCCTTCACCTCGACCTCGGTGGCGCCGCCGACGCGGATCACGGCCACGCCGCCCGCGAGCTTCGCCAAGCGCTCCTGCAGCTTCTCGCGGTCGTAGTCCGAGGTGGTTTCCTCGATCTGCGCCCGGATCTGGCCGCAACGACCCTCGATCGCCGACTTCTCGCCGTAGCCGTCGATGATCGTGGTGTCCTCCTTCTTGATCAGCACGCGCTTGGCGCGGCCGAGCATGTCGAGGGTCACGTTCTCGAGCTTGATGCCGACGTCCTCGGAGATCACCTGACCGCCGGTCAGGATCGCCATGTCCTCGAGCATCGCCTTGCGGCGATCGCCGAAGCCCGGCGCCTTGACGCTGGCGACCTTGAGACCACCGCGCAGCTTGTTGACGACGAGGGTGGCGAGCGCCTCGCCCTCGACGTCCTCGGCGATGATGAGGAGCGGCTTGCCCGACTGCACCACCTGCTCGAGCACCGGCAGCAGCGCCTGCAGCGAGGAGAGCTTCTTCTCGTGCAGCAGGATGTAGGGCTCGTCGAGCTCGGTCAGCATCTTCTCGGCGTCGGTGACGAAATACGGCGAGAGATAGCCGCGGTCGAACTGCATGCCCTCGACCACGTCGAGTTCGGTCTCGAGGCCCTTGGCCTCCTCCACCGTGATGACGCCCTCGTTGCCGACCTTCTGCATGGCCTGGGCCAGCATGTCGCCGATCTGGGTGTCGCCGTTGGCGGAGATGGTGCCGACCTGCTTGACCTCGTCCGAGCCGCTGATCGGCTTGGCGTTGGCCTTCAGGTGCTCGACCACGGCGGTGACCGCCATGTCGACGCCGCGCTTCAGGTCCATCGGGTTCATGCCGGCGGCCACGGCCTTCACGCCCTCGCGGACGATCGCCTGGGCCAGCACGGTGGCGGTGGTGGTGCCGTCACCGGCGACGTCGTTGGTCTTGGACGCCACCTCGCGCACCATCTGCGCGCCCATGTTCTCGAACTTGTCGGAAAGCTCGATCTCCTTGGCGACGGTGACGCCGTCCTTGGTGATCCGGGGTGCTCCGAAGCTCTTGTCGAGGACGACGTTGCGGCCCTTGGGGCCGAGGGTGACCTTCACCGCGTCGGCGAGCAGGTCGACGCCGCGGAGCATCCGCGACCGCGCGTCGACGTTGAACTTGACTTCCTTGGCAGCCATGGCTGTCGCAATCCTTCGCTAAGTCGTGGGGAGGTGGCTCAGGCGGCGGCCTTGGTGGCGGCCTTGCCGTCGACGATGCCGAAGATGTCGCTCTCCTTCATGATGAGCAGCTCTTCGCCGTCGATCTTCACCTCGGTGCCCGACCACTTGCCGAACAGGATGGTGTCGCCCGCCTTCACGTCGAGCGCGGTGACCTTGCCGTTCTCGTCCCGCGCGCCGGGGCCGACGGCGATGACCTCGCCCTGCTGCGGCTTTTCCTTGGCGGTGTCGGGGATGATGATGCCGCTTGCGGTCTTCTCTTCCGCGTCGAGGCGGCGGACGAGGACGCGGTCATGCAGGGGCCTGAAACCCATGATCGACCTCCAAAACAGGGGTGCTGAACCGTTGTTGGCACTCAGTCTCTGCGAGTGCTAGCGCCTATGTAGGCAAACCGATTCTGCCGTCAAGCCCCGTCGCACGGGCACGCGAGGTGAAGAAGAGTTTTTGCGAATCAAGGCGTTGGCCGTTCGTCGTTTCACGCGTGGGCGGCGGCCAACTCGCGGATGCGACCAACCATCGAATGCAGGCCGTTGGCCCGGCCGGGGGTGAGATGGCGGCCGAGGCCGACCCGGTCGAACAGGGTGGGGGGCGTGGTCAGGATCTCCTCGGGCGTGCGGCCGTCGTAGAGCCGCAGCAGCAGGCCGATCAGACCCTTGACCAGCATGGCGTCGCTGTCGGCATCGAGGCGCAACCGTCCGCTCGCCGGATCGACGTGGGCGACCATCCAAACTTGACTCTGGCAGCCGTGGACCTTGTTCGCCTCCACGCGCTCCGCTTCGGGGAAGGGCCGGAGGTTGCGGCCGAGGTCCATGACGTAGTCGATCTTGTCGCGCCACTCGTCGAAGAGGGCGAACTCCTCCTCGATCACGCGTTCCTCGTCCTGGATGGTGGCCTCGGCCATGAGTTCTCCGCGCGTCCGGCTTCAGGCGCCGCGCTTGACCTGCTCGAAGGCGTCGAGCGCGCGCTGCCGTGCCCGTTTATGCTCGACGATCGGCTTTGGATAGGTCTCGCCGAGCCTCACCCCCGCCGCGTCGAGCACCGATGCTGGCGCTTCCCAGGGTGCGTGCAGGTGCCCGGTCGGCAGCTTCGCCAATTCCGGCACCCAGCCGCGGACGTAGCGCCCGTCCGGATCGAACTTGCGGCCCTGCAGCACGGGGTTGAAGACTCGAAAATAGGGTGCCGCGTCGGGCCCGCAACCGCCGACCCACTGCCAGCCCAGCGTGTTGGAGGCGAGGTCGGCGTCGACCAGGTTGTCCCAGAACCACGCGGCCCCGTGCCGCCAGTCTTCCAGGAGGTGCTTGACCAGGAACGAGCCGACGATCATCCGCACCCGGTTGTGCATCCAGCCGGTGGCGCGGAGTTGCCGCATGCCGGCATCGACCATGGGATAACCCGTGCGGCCGAAGCGCCAAGCGTTGCGGTTCGCCTTGGCATCGGCCCAGGGGAAGGCATCGAACGCGGGGTTCAGCGGTGCGCGCGGCAGGTGCGGGAAATGGTAAAGAATATGATAACCGAACTCCCGCCACAGCAGCTCCTTCAGGAAGGTTTCGCTGCCGCTGCCTGGCCGCGGTGACTGCGCTGCGCCGCAGCAGTCCAAGGTACGGTGCCAAGCCTCGTGCGGGCTCAATTCGCCCCAATGCAGATGCGGCGACAGACGTGAGGTTGCCGGCAAGTCCGGGCGGTCGCGGTTATCCCCGTAATCCCGCACCTTATCCTCGAGGAAGCGATCCAACGTCGTGCGTGCCGAGAACTCGCCTGGCGACCACGTCGCCTCCAAACCGCTGGGCCAAGAGGCCGGCTGCCGCTCGTCATGTATCGCCGCGAATGATGTCGACGAGGCAATTCTCGGGCTAGTCAGCTCGTCGGGCGGCGGCAGCGGTTTGCGCACCTCGGATCTGGCAAGGCAGGCGCGGGCGAACGGCGTGTACACCTTGTAGGGATCGCCCCCCTGGGTCTCCACGGTCCACGGCTCGAACAAGAGCGCCGCGTTGCAGCTCCAGACCAGCAGGCCGCGTTCGCGCAGCGCCGACTTGATCCGCCGGTCGCGCTCGATGGCGAAGGGCTCGTAGCAGCGGTTCCAGGCCACGGCATCGGCCTCCGCCCGCGTCGCCAAGTCGAGCAGCACGTCGAGCGGATCGCCCTCGGCCACGACCAGCCGGCTGCCGCGCGCTTCCAGGTCCAGCGCCAGGGCCTCCAGGCTGCGGCGCAGCCACCACCGCGCGGCGCCTCCGGGTTTCCACTCCCCCGGCGAGGCGTCGTCGAGCACGTAGACCGGCAAAACGGCACCGCGTGCCGCCGCTTCGACGAGGGCCGGATTGTCGGCGAGACGGAGGTCCTGACGCAGCCAGACGAGCGTGGTGGGCAACAGGGCGGGTCCTAGTCGGCGGCTTCGCTGGTCGTCGACCTAGAGCGCCGCGGCGCGCCTTCAAGCCGGCCCGCGGGCAGGCGCCGGAGGCGTCCGTCGCGGCCGCAGAGCAGCACGTCGAAGCAGCCGGCGAAGAGCCCGGCGATCGCCGGGTCCCACACGTCGAGGCCGCCGGCGAAGGCGCCGAGGGCCGGCAGGAGCAGGCGCTTGCCGTCGGTGACGAAGCAGGGCCTGGCGACGTGCCGGCCGCGCACGCGGAGGGCGGCCTTGGGGTGCAGGTGGCCCGCCAACTCGCCCGTGACCGGCGCCGGCGAGGGCAGGTGACGCAACTCGAGGCTGCCCAGCGTCAGGCTCGCCACTCCGGCACCATGGCCCGGCGGGGCTTCCGGATCGTGGTTGCCGCTGATCCAGACCCACGCCGTCACACGCCCGAGCGCGTCGAGCTGCGCCCGGTCCTCCGTACCGAGCCGGCCGTAGCCGTCCGTCCGGTGAAAGCCGTCGCCGAGGCTGACGATCCGCTCGGGGCGGTGGGCGACGACCAACTCGACCAATCGCGCCAGCGTCGCCCGACTGTCGTAGGGCGGCAGCAGCCGGCCCTTGGCGGCGAGCGCGTCGCCCTTGGCAAGGTGCAGATCGGCGACGACCAGGGTCGCCTCCGCCGGCCACCACACGGCCCCCCGCCCGTCGAGGTGGAGGGTCTCGCCCGCGATCGTGAGCGGCAGCAAAGGAGGGGCGGTCTTCACGCCGCGAGCCTCGGACCCATCGCCTCGGCGACGAGATCGTCCACCGCCTCGTCGAGCAGGTCGTCCATGGCGGCACCGTAGACGCTCTCGCGGCCGATGTTGACCAGCACGGGTACGGCCAGCGGCGACACGCGGTCCAGGTGACGGACACGGATCCGGCCCTGGACGCTCACCAGCAGATCGGCCAGGCGCTTCACGTCGAGCAGGCCCACGGCCGCATCGGCGCGCGTCGCGCGGAGCAGCACGTGCTGCGGCTCGTGCTTTCTTAGCACATCGTAGATCAGATCCGAGCTGACGGTCATCTGCCGGCCGCTCTTCTCCTGGCCTGGATGGCGGCGCTCGGTCAGCCCGGCGATGGTCGCGACCTGGCGAAAGGTGCGCTTGAGCAGCGAGCTTTCGGCCATCCACTCCTCCAGGTCGTCGCCGAGGATGTCGACCGAAAACAGGGCCGCCGGATCGGCGACCGGGCGCAGGCTCCAGACGGCAAGCGCGTGGTCGGTGCCGACGAAGCCGAGCGGGCCGGCCGCCAGCCGTTCCAGCCGGCGGGTCAGCAGCATGCCCAGCGTCTGGTGCGCGTTCCAACCGGCGAAGGCGTAGACCACGAGGAACCAGCGCTCGTTCCGCGGAAAGCACTCGACCAGCAGCTCGTCGGCGCCGGGCAGTTCCGAGCGGTCGGCCTGCAGGCGCAGCCATTCCTTGACCGGCTCGGGCAGGCTCGACCAGCGCTCGGGGTGGGCGAGCCAGCCGCGCACGCGGGCGGCGAGGTTGGTCGAGAGTGGCAGCCGCGTGCCGCCGTAGTTCGGCACCTTCGGTTCGGCGCCCGTGCCGGCCAAGCGGCAGAACATGTCGGTCTCGCGGATCGCCTCGAAGACGAGCACGCGGCCGGAAAAGAGGAACGTATCGCCCGGGGTCAGCGTCGCGGCGAAGCTCTCCTCCACCTCGCCGACCACCCGCCGGCCGAGTCGCACCTTCAGCATCGGCGCGTCCTGGATGACGCCGACGTTCATCCGCCAGGCGCGGGCGAGGCGCGGGTCGGTCAAGCGCCAAAGCCCGTCCGCGCCCTGCTCGAGCTTGCGGTAGCGGTCGTAGCTCCGGAGCGCGTAGCCGCCGGTCGCGACGAACGCGAGCACGTCGTCGAAGTCCTGGCGACTTAGCCCCTGATAGCCGCCGGCAGCGGCCACCTCCGCGTAGACGTCGTCGGCATCGAACGGGCCGGCACAGGCGATGCCGACGAGGTGCTGCGCCAGCACGTCGAGGCAGCGCGCGTGCTCGACCTCGCCGTCGAGGGCATGGGCTTCGATCGCCTCGATCGCCGCCATGCACTCCAGGACCTCGAAGCGGTTGCCGGGGATCAGGAGCGCCTTGGAGGGCTCGTCGAGCCGGTGGTTGGCGCGGCCGATCCGCTGCAACAGGCGCGAGGCCCCCTTGGGGGCGCCGACCTGGACGACGAGGTCGACGTCGCCCCAGTCGATGCCGAGGTCGAGCGAGGAGGTGCAGACCACGGCCCGGAGCCGGCCCGCCGCCATCGCCGCCTCGACCTTGCGGCGTTGCCCGATCTCGAGCGAGCCGTGATGCAGGCCGATCGGCAGCGCGTCCTCGTTCAGCCGCCACAGCGCCTGGAAGATGATCTCGGTCTGCGAGCGGGTGTTGGTGAACACCAGCGTGAGGCGATGGTCCCTGATCCGGGCGTAGAGGTCCGCGGCGGCATAGGTGGCGAAATGGCCGGACCAGGGCATGTGCCCACCCGCGATGAGGACCTGGATCGCGGGTGGTGCGCCGGGGTCACCTTGGACCAGCCGCGCCGGCCGCTCGGGCGTCGAAAGCCAAGCCAAGAGACGATCCGGCTCGGCCACGGTCGCCGAGAGGCCCACCACCTGAAGGTCGGGGGCGAGCCGCCGGAGCCTGGCGATGCCGAGGCCCAAAAGCTGGCCGCGTTTGTTGGGCACGAGCGCATGCAACTCGTCGAGCACCACCCGCTTCAGGCCAGCGAAGAAGACGCCGGCATCCGGATAGGCCAAGAGCAGCGCCAAGCTCTCCGGCGTGGTCAGCAGGATCTGCGGCGGCCGTTGGCGCTGGCGCTGACGGCGGTTCTGCGGCGTGTCGCCCGTACGCGTCTCCACCCGCACCGCAAGCTCCATCTCGCGGACCGGGGCTTCCAGGTTGCGGGCGATGTCGGTGGCAAGCGCCTTCAGCGGCGAGACGTAGAGCGTATGCAGCCCCTCGCTCGGCGCGGCGTCCAAGGCCACCAGCGTCGGCAGGAAGCCCGCCAGCGTCTTCCCGCCGCCGGTGGGGGCGACGACCAGTGCCGAGACGCCGTCGCGCGCTGCCTGCAACACCGCCGCCTGATGGCGTCTGAGCTGCCAGCCGCGCGCCTCGAACCACGCGGCGAAGCGCGGCGGCAGCTCGCTCAAGGGGCGAGGCGCTGGCGCCGCCAGCCGTCGTCCTGCCGCTCGAAGCGGAAGCGGTCGTGCAGCCTGGAGCGCCCGCCCTGCCAGAACTCGATGGCATCCGGCACCAGCCGGAAGCCGCCCCAGTGCGGTGGGCGCGGGATCGGCCCGTCGGCGAAGCGCGCCTCCACCTCGATCTGCAGGGTATCCAGCGCGTCCCGGTCGGCGATGGGCCGCGACTGCGGCGAGGCCCAGGCGCCGAGCTGGCTGCCGCGCGGACGGCTGGCGAAATAGGCGTCGGCCACGGCGTCCGAGACCTTCGTGACCGCGCCTTCGATCCGCACCTGCCGCTCCAGGCGGTCGAACCAGAAGGAAAGTGCCGCATGGGGATTGGCGGCGAGGTGCTGGGCCTTGCGGCTGTCGAAATTGGTGTACCAGACGAAGCCGTTCGCATCGAACGCCTTCAAGAGCACCACGCGGGTCGAGGGACGGCCGTCCGGATCGACGGTAGCGAGCGTCATCGCGTTCGGCTCCACCAGTCCGCCGTCCAGCGCGTCCCGAAACCAGCTTTCGAACAACGCGAACGGATCGCTCCCCACCGTCGTCTCGTCGAGCGCCCCGAGCGCGTAGTCGCGACGCAGCCCCGCCGGATCAGCCATGTCTCTCTCCTCGTTGTCCACGATCATCGCACCCGTTACCTAGCGCACGGACACGTGGTAGCGGCAGGGGGCCAAAAATCCCCCACCGCCTCCACCTGCGCACGGGGATAGCGGATGCCCAACCTGCTTTCGATCCAGTCGTCGGTCGCCTATGGCCATGTCGGCAACAGCGCTGCCGTGTTCCCGTTGCAGCGGTTGGGTCTGGAGGTCTGGCCGGTGCACACGGTACAGTTCTCCAACCACACCGGCTACGGCGCTTGGCGGGGCGAGATCAAGACGCCCGAGCACATCGCCGACGTGATCCGGGGCATCGAGGAGCGGGGCGTGCTGGCCCGCTGCGACGGCGTGGTGAGCGGCTATCTGGGCGGTGCGGCGCTCGGCGAGGTCGTGCTGGACACCGT